>NZ_JBIJAW010000379.1:0-3060 GCF_044345575.1 Gemmatimonas sp. | reverse complement strand
TGCCCTTCAGCTTGCCGTAGCCGCCGCCGATGACGAAGCCGCGGGCGGCAACCCCCTTCACGATGGCGTCGGGGCTAAGGCGCTCGGGGACCTTCACGGCGGTCACCGTGGTGCTGTACGCATCGTCCGGCGCAAAGAGGCTGAACGCCTCACCGACACGCTGCCGCAGTTCGTGCACCCAACTGTGGGTATGCTCGGCCATCTGCGTGTGGCGCTCCCAGCGACGCTCGATGGTTTCCTTGGCGATGCGCTCACCCTGCACGGCGGTGGCGTAGAGCAGACTGAGTGCCGGCGTGTTGGGCGTCTGGTTCTTGTGGATGTACTGCTCGAACTCCACAAGATCGAAGTACATCCCGCGGCCCTCCGCCTGCTTCGCGTCGGCAATGAACCGCTCGCTGGCCACACCGAACGCGAGCCCGGGCGGCAGCGCGAGCGCCTTCTGCGACCCGGTGAGCACGAAATCGAGCTCCCAGGCATCGGTTTCCACCGGCACACCAGCAAGCCCGGTGACGCTGTCCACGAGCACGGCGCAGTCGTAGCGGTGCGCGAGCTGCGTGAGTGTCTGGATATCCGTGAGCGTACCGGTGCTGGTTTCGCTGTGCACCACGGTGAGCGCGCTGTACGGCCTGGCTGAGAGTGCGGCTTCGACGACATCGAGCGGTACGGGACGATGCCAGTCACCCCCGATCACGGTGGCGTCACGCCCGCAACTCTGTGCGATGTGGGCGAAGCGTTCACTGAACGCGCCGTTCACCAGGCACAGAATCGCGCCCGGCCGCGCACACCGGATGGCGGCCTCCATGAGCCCCGTGGCGCTGCTGCTGCTCACGTACACGGGCCGCTGTGTACGGAAGATGGGCTTGAGGCCGGCCTGCACCTTGGCGAACAGCTCCTCGAACTTCGCCCCGCGATGCGGGAGCATGGGCCCGGTCATCGCCTGCAGGATCTCGGGGCGGACCTCGGTGGGGCCGGGGAGGAAGAACGTGCCGAACGTGGTCATGGCGGGAGATTACGGGGAACGGCGTAAAGAGTAAGGCGTTGCCACCTGACTGCAGGGCGCGACTACGCGAAGAGTAATCCGCGTAGCTCCTCAAAACTCTTCGCTTCGGCGTCGGCGACTCTTACCACGTTCTCGCGTCGTGCCACACCGGTATAGGCAAAGAAGTTATCGACCACGCCTCGTACTGCCGCATCGGTGCTGCCATCGCCCACCATGGCTACGGGACCACGGAGCTGAAGACGCTGCACGGTGAGCGGTTTGCCGCGCTGTGTGGCGAGGGGCTGATCGCCATCGAGCTGGCTGAAGGTCCCGGCGTCGTCCTGCGCGAGACTCACGGCATGCACGTGGTCTACGGGGACACCGAGCTGCAGGGCGAGCGGAATGATGCTGGGGCGCAACCCGCCGCTCAGCAGATGCACCTGCACCCGCGCCTGCTGCAATTCAGCGATGAGCTCCTTCGCACCAGGTTCCGCCGCCTCCTGATATGCGTGCGCCAGCATGAGTAACTCCTGCGCGGTGGGGCGGATACGCTCGAGTCGCGTGGTGTACACCGCCTCGATGGGGAGCTCGCCGGCCATGGCCCGCGCCGTGAGCTCTTCGCTGTGCTTCGCAACGTCGGGGCCGCGCAACGCGGCGAGCCAGTCGATGCCTTCGATGGCGGCCAGCGTGGAGTCGACGTCGAAGACGACGGTTTTGAACTTTGGAGACACAGAGAAGGGGAGGCGCGGAGAAGAGGAGGCGCGGAGCAGACTACGCGAGAACGTTGCCGGGAGCGAGCAGGCCGTACGGATCGAACTCCTGCTTCACGGCGCGCATGAGGCGCTGCTGCGCGTCGCTCATCTGCAGCGGGAGCCACCGGCTCTTGAGCTTCCCGATGCCGTGTTCGGCGGCAACCGTACCGCCCATCGCGATCACTTCCCTGAGCGTGGCGTATACCACCTGCTCGATGCGCTTGAGTTCCGCGGCATCCTGCGCCACGAAGTTCTGGTGTGGGTGTCCGTTACCGGCGTGCCCGTACGCGATGCCCAGTGGAATACCCGCTTCGATCGCGAACTTGCGGGCAATGTCGAGTGCTTCGGCAAGTCGTGGGTAGGGTACGGCCCAATCGGTGCTCACCTTGCGGCCGCCGAACGGCCGGCGCGCGGCGCCCCGTTCATTCATCGTGGCGGGTACGGCGTGACGCATGCGACGCGCTTCGAGCTGGCTGGTGGGTGAATCGTACACGCGAATATCCTCGGCCATCGCGTGATGCGCCTCGGCCAGCGCGAGCCATTCGTCCAGCGGCAGCTCCTCGTCGCCGTCCTCGCGTGCGCCGGTCTCCTCTACGTACACCATGGCACGTGCCTGCGTGGCCCAGTTGCTGCTGCCTTCGGCGGCGCGCGCAATATCCATGGCGCCGTGATCGAAGTATTCGAGACAGCGCGGATGCACCGCGGGGCTCATGCGCGCCGCGACAACGAACGCGAGCGCATCGGTTTCGCTGGCGAAGGGCACGATGAGCCCGAGCACCTGATGCGGCAGCGGCTGCAGCGCGAACTCGGCGTCGACGACCACGCCCAACGTGCCCTCACTCCCCACGAACCACTCCACCGGGTCATGCGCGATGCGATAGCCTACGGTGTTCTTTTCGAGCTGCGGCCGGCGGAGTTCGAGCGTCTCACCACTTGCGAGCAGCACCGTGAGCGCGCGCACATGCGGACCGGTAGCACCGTAGCGGAGGCTGCGCGCGCCACTCGCATTGCAGGCGATCGCGCCACCCACGGTGCATTCCTCCTCACTGGTGGGATCGGGGGTGAAGAGCAGCCCCTTCGCCTCGGCGGCGCGCCGCACGTCGGCCACGATGGCGCCGGCACCGACGCGGATGATCCGCTGGTCGGTGTCGACGTCACCGATGTGACTGAAGTTGCGCAGCGAGAGGAGGATGCCCCGGTCGGTGATGCTGGCGCCGGTGGTGCTGCTCTGCCAACCAGCAGGCGTGACGCACGTGCGAGTGGCGGTGGCTTCCTTGAGAATCTCTTCCAGCTCCTCGACGGACGACGGGCGCGCGACGGACTCGGGGA
>NZ_JBIJAW010000378.1:0-3062 GCF_044345575.1 Gemmatimonas sp. | reverse complement strand
CGCGCCAAGCGGCCGGCGTGGCGCACGAACAGCTTCTTCGCGTCGCCGGTGCCCTGACCGTCGTAGTCAGCCGGTGCGCGCGAAGGCGCGCACCGGAAACGTGCCCACGCCCACGAGTTTGGGCGGCACGGCGGTGAAGGTGAAGCCGTCGTCGGGGAGCGCCGCCAGACCGGTCAGATGCTCGGCGATCAGAATCTCCTCGCGCAGCAGCACCGAGTGCACCGGTCGCGTGCCACCGTCGGTGTCATCGATATTGAAGGAGTCGATGCCCACCAGCACCGCGCCGGCATCGCGCAACCACACCGCGGCGTCCTCGGTGAGATGCGGGTGTCCTTCGAAGTAGCGGTCGGTCTGCCAGTGCGCGTCCCACCCGGTGTGCACCAGCACGGCCTTGCCGCGAACTTGGCGCCCCACGAACGCTTCGGGGCCGATCGCGCGTGACGCACGATGCGTGGCCCGTACCACGAGCGCCGGAATATCCACGAATCGCTCGAGTTCCATTGCCGCGGTATCCCGCCCGTCCGCGTAGCGATGAAACGGGCAGTCGATGTACGTGCCCGTGTTCGTCACCAGCTCCACGCGCCCGATGTGAAACTCGGTGCCGGGCGCGTAGCGGGCCCGCGAGTCCTCGCGACTCAGAAAGTCGCAGATGACGGGAGCGGGAAGGCCCTTGTAGTAGACCTTCCCGCTTTCAATGTGATGGCTCAGGTCGAAATAGGTTGCCACGCCAGCGTCAGCGAATGATGTAGAACTGTTCCTGACGTGGCCGGAAGAACACGAAGCCATTCTCGGTGAGATGCGCGTCGTCTTCGAACATCACGAACAGCTTCTTGCCGCCCCACTCGGGAATGGCGGTGGCGGTGTTGAGCTCGATGCTGATGTACGACCCGCTCCGCAGGCGCGAATTCTGCGCGGTGGTGTCGCTACGCAAGGCGCTGCGGAAATCGATGGAGGCACCGAGGCCGTGGCCCTGCGCGCCGATGGGGTGCGAGTAGATCATCGCTTCGATGCCACGCTCCTTCATTTCCGCCATCGTGGCATTGAACACCGCGCCGCCCGTACGTCCCGCGCGCGAGTGTCGCTTCATCAGGGCGTCCTGCAGCGTGTTGGAGTTGGCCATCGCCTGCTTGATTCCCGCCGGCACGTCCTTTTCGCCAGTCTTGAGCACGTAGCCCATCTTCTGCCAGTCGGTGTCGAAGCCCATATAGCTGATGCCGAAGTCGATGTGCACTACATCGCCACGTTCGATCACGGTTCCCTCCGGGGCCACCGCAAGGAAGCCGCGTGACGTGGCCACATCGCCGCTGGCGCGCTGCACCCGCAAGTCGGGCTGGAACCAGGTGCGTACGCCCGCGGCCCAGAGCATGTCGAAGAGCGCCCGACGCACGTCACCCACCGTGGTCTTGCCCGGGGTGATCACCTCATTCGACAGCGCCCGCTTCACGATGGCTTCGGTGACCTTGACCGCCGTGCGGTAGTGCTCCATCTCCTCGGGAATGCGCGTGTCGAGATACTCCTGCGTGAGCTCACCGGCACTCATGAAGGTTTTCTCGGCGTCCGGGCCGAGCGTTTCGGCCAGGAAACGATAGCTATCGTAGCCGAGCGAACGCGTCTGCCCGCGTGTGCCGCGAATGCCGAGACCGATCGTGGCCGGCTTGTACTTCGCGTACAGTTCGCGGAGCGTGGCGGCCGGCGGACGCGGCTCCGTGGTGGGCGCATCGAAAAAGCGCGCCAGGTTTTCCTCGGTGTAGCCGGTGATGGCGAACTTCTTGAGCCCCTCGCTGCCCCCGTCGATGAAGACGAAGAAGTCCCGATTGCCCGTGTACGGGCGCGGCGGCGCCACGTACTGCGACAGCGGATCATCGTGAAATTCCTCGTTCACCACGATCCACATGCCCACGCCATGACGGCGCATCATGGGCAGCAGCATCTCGTGTCGCTTGCTCAGCCACTGTTCGCGTGTGGCGATCTGCTGCGACCACGGCAACAGACTGTCGGCTTCCGGCACCCGCATGCTCGAGGGGCGCGGCTTGGTTGCCGCCACGCGCGTACGTGGCCGCGTATCCTGCGCCGCAAGCGGCGTGGACGACACGAACAGCGCGGCGGCCACGGGCAGCAGTACTCCGAGAGTCTGGCGCATCAGTTGGTCGTTCCCTTGCGGTAGTCGAGCTGCGGCTTCTGGTTGCCGAGCACGGTTTCGTATTTGAAGTTGGGGCCGCGCTTGGCGTCGAGTTCCTTCTTCGCTTCGGCGATCGTGGCGGGCGACGCGAACAGGTCAGCTGCGGTGAGCGCCATGGTCTTGGCGGCCACCATCATCCCCTTCGACCCGATGCTCATGCCGCCGGCGGCCACGGCCTGCCACGAGTGGGCGGCGGTACCCGGCACCCAGGTGGCCGCGCCCAACTGTACGGTGGGCACCATCCAGCTTACGTCACCCACGTCGGTCGAGCCGGCGCCGGGCTGGCCCACGACGAGTGGCTTGATCTTCTGGGTTGCTTCCAGCGCCACCGGCACGAACGCCTCACTCTTCTGCAGCTTCTCCGCGAACACACGCTCTTCCGGTGACAGGGTGTAGCCACCCACGCGCTCGAGGGCACGCTGCTCCACACGCAGCAGCGTTTCGTTCGGCAGCAGCGAATACACCGAGCCGATGAGCTGCAGCTCGGAGGTGGTGCCGGTGCCGATCGCCGCGCCCTTCGCTGCCTCCACCACGCGGCCCCACACGTTCTTCACCACGTTCATGTCCACGTGGCGCACGTAGTAGTACACCTCGGCTTCATCGGGCACCACGTTCGGCGCCTTGCCACCGTTCGTCACCACGTAGTGGATGCGCGTGCCGTCCGGCACGTGCTCACGCAGAAAGTTGGTCATCACGTTCATCACTTCCACGCCGTCGAGCGCGGAGCGGCCGCGCTCGGGTGCGGCTGCGGCGTGTGACGAGATGCCATGGAAGCGGAACTTGCCGGTGATGTTCGCCATCGTGCGCTCACCGGTGGCGGCGTTCTCGTCGCCCGGATGCCATGCGATCACGGCATCCACGTCGTTGAACACGCCATCGCGCA
>NZ_JBIJAW010000377.1:0-3066 GCF_044345575.1 Gemmatimonas sp. | reverse complement strand
GAGGCAACTCTTTACGCGTCCGTCACTTTACGCTGTTCCAGCGTCATCGACGCCCACCCGTTGACGCGGCCCCCTCCGACCGGCAGGATAGAGTCATGGTCCCGACCGCCCCTGAGACCCTGCTGGCCGCGATCCGCGCGAAGGATCAACTCGCCGTGATGCGACTGCTCGACGAAGACCCCTCCCGCGCCACGATGCGGGCCACGGGTGGCGAGTCACTCGTGCTGCACGCGGCCTATGTGGGGGCCGTTGATCTGGTACCCATGCTGCTGCGCGGGCGGGCGCTCGACGCCTGCGAGGCCGCGGCCCTCGGCGATGCCACGGCGCTGCGGTCAGCCATCGAGAGCGATGATGATGCGCGGGTGCTGCGAAGCAGCGACGGTTGGACCCCCCTGCACCTCGCCGCCTTCTTCGGCCGGGACGAGGCGGTTTCCCTCCTCATCGACCACGGCGCGCCGCTGGACGCTCACTCGACCAACGCCACCCGGAACACGCCGCTGCATGCCGCGCTGGCTGGGGCCACGAAGGCCAGCGTGGTGCGTCGCCTGATTCTGGCCGGCGCCGACGTGGAAGCCCGCGGCGCGCAGAACATCACCCCGCTGCACCTCGCTGCCTCACGCGGCGACATCGCGTTGTGCGACTTGCTCGTCGCGCGTGGTGCCGACCCGCAGGCCGTGATGGAGGACGGCACCACGCCCTCCATGCTCGCCGCCACGCGCGGATTTACGGGGCTGGGTGAACACCTCGCCATGCAGGAGCGGGTAGACCAGGAGTGAACGGTGGCGTGGCGTGTGAATCGTCTCCCACCATCTCCTGTGGCGCCAGCAGCTTGTACATCACAGGGGTCACCAGCCGGGCGATGAGCGTACTCGAGATGAGACCACCAATGATGACCCACGCCAGCGGCGAGTAGAGCCCGCTCCCCTGAAGGGCGAGTGGCAAGAGGCCGCCGATCGCAGTGAGTGTGGTAAGCACAATGGGCAGGAAGCGCACTTCGCCGGCCTGCTGAATGGCCTCGTCCAATCCCACGCCCTGCGCGCGCAGCTGATCGGTGAAGTCGACCAGCAGGATGCTGGTTTTGATCTCGATCCCCACGAGTGCCACGAATCCGATCATGGACGTGAAGCTGAAGGTGTAGCCACTCAGCAGCAGGGCCAGGATGCCGCCCACCACCCCGAGCGGAATGACGCTCGCCACTACCAGCGTCGTGCGGAAGTCGCGGAACTCCAGCACGAGAATGGCGAGAATGGCAAAGACCGCCACCACCACCGCGCCACCGATGCCGCCGAAACTCTCCTGCCGGCTTTCGATCTCGCCAGCCGGCACGAGCGTGTAGCCGGCGGGCAACGGCATGGCCTCGAGCTGCTCGATGACCCGCTTCGTGACGGCATCGGTGTTGTACCCCGAGCGTACGGAGCTCGTCACGGTCACGGCCCGCGTACGATTGAGACGGTCGATCGTCGTGGGAGAGGTCACGAAGCGCGTGCTCGCGATCTGCGATAAGGGCACCATGGCACCGGAGACGTTGCTCACGAACACCCGTTCGAGCGCCTCGGGCGCCGGACGGCCATTGTGCGCGATGCGCACGGTGAGGGGATACTCCTCACCATTTTCGGCGCGAATCTTTCCGGCCTCCAGCCCGGCGAGACCAAGCCGTAGCGTGCGCTCCACTTCGGCGCTCGGCACCCCCAGCATCCCCGCCTTCTGCTTGTCCACCACGAGCCGCAGGTCGGAGCGACGGAGACGCACCGGATTGTTCACGTATTGCGTGCCCTCGGTGCTCTTCAGCACCGCTTCGAAACGCGCGGCGATGGTGGCCAGCGTATCGAGATCGGGGCCCTCGATGCGCATGGCGATGGGCGCGTCGATGGGCGGGCCGTTTTCGAACTCCTTGAGTTCGATACGCGCACCCGGATACAACGCGAGCTTCTCACGCAGGGAATCGAGCGCCAGCGGCGTGCGTGTGTTGTCGTAGTGCTTCAAGAGCACGAACAACTGTCCGCGATTGGATGCCTCCGCCCGCTGAAACACGTTGTAGTACACGTTGGGATTGTCCTTGCCCGCGTTGGCCAGCACGGCCCGCGTGTCCGGGTGCCCGCGTACCACCGATTCCGCGTAGCGGACCGCACGATCGGTTTCCGCGAGCGACGTGCCCTCGGGGGCCGTGATGTCCACGTGATACTGCGGCGTGCCCGCCTTGGGGAACAGCGAGAAACCCACGACCGGCACGAGGGTGAAGGCCGCTGCCACGAGACCGAACGACGCGACGAGTGTGGCACGCGGATAGGCCATCGCGCGGCGCAGCAGCGGTGCATAGCTGCGCTTGATGCCCCCATCGAGCCAGCGCAGGACCGCGTTCCCTTCGTGGGACTCCTCACGTGGCATGAGACGGCTGGCGAGGAACGGGATGATGGTGAGCGACACGAACAGCGATGCCAGCACCGCATACACCACGGCCATGGGCAACGAACGGATGTACTTGCCCGCGAGACCCGGCAAGAAGAGGAGCGGCAGGAACGCGAAGAGGAGCGTGCCGGTGGCGCCAAGCACCGCGACGCCGATCTGCTTGGTGGCCTCGATCGCGGCCTCCGTGCGCGTGTACCCCTCGCGCAGGAAGCGCGCGATGTTCTCCACCACCACGATCGAGTCGTCGACCAGCAGCCCCAAGGCGATCACGAAGCCCACGATGGAGAGCTGATTGATGGAGTAACCGGTGACGTACAGTAGCAAGACGCCAATGGCCAGCGATGTGGGAATGGAGATCATCACGATCACCGACGCGCGCGTGCCGAGCGGCAGCAGCGTGATGAGCACCAGCGCGATGGCGATGACGAAGTCCCAGCCGAGGCGGGAGAGACGCTCGTCCACGTTGGCCGACTGATCGAACCCGCGGGCGAGGGTGATGCCCTTGGGGAGTGTCTTCTCGAACGCATCGAGCGCATCCCAGACACTCGACTTCACCAGCGAGATGTTGTTGCCTTTCTGCACGGCCACCGTGACCCACATGGCCCGCTCGCCGTTGAAGCGACCAATGTGGACCGCGTCGCCGTCATTCCACTGCACCTG
>NZ_JBIJAW010000376.1:0-3084 GCF_044345575.1 Gemmatimonas sp. | reverse complement strand
ACCGGCCCCGGGAATTCTATACAGCGTACCCCACCATCGTTATCCGGCGCGCACGGCACTCAGGAAGCGGGTCACTTCCGTCTGCAGCAGCTCCGCCATGTGCGACAGCTCCCCGGATGCGAGCGACAGGTGCCCCGCGGCGGTGCTGGTCTCGGCCGCCGAGTGCGAGACATCGATGATGCTCGTGCTGACTTCCCGGGTGCCCGTGGCGGCCTCGTGGATGCTGCGCGCGATATCCTCGGTGGCGGCCCGCTGATGCTCCACGGAGGTGTTCACCGACGCGGCCGAGACATGCAGTCGCTGGATCGCTCCGGAAATGGATTCGATGGCCTCCACGGCATCGGCGGTAGCCTTGTGAATGTCGTTCACCTGCCGCTCGATTTCCCCGGTGGCCTCGCCCGTTCGGGTGGCGAGGGTCTTCACCTCGCTGGCCACCACGGCGAATCCGCGACCGGCCTCACCAGCACGCGCCGCTTCGATATTGGCGTTCAACGCCAGCAGGCGGGTCTGACTCGCAATGTCGGTGATCAGCTTCACCACCCGCGCGATCTGGGCCGACGCCGCTGTGAGCGAGGCGACCACCTCGCCGGCATGCTGGGCGGCCATGACGGCTTCGCTGGCCGCATCCACGCTGCGTCGCGACAGATCGTCGATCTGACTGACGGTGGCCGAGATTTCCTCGGTGGCTGCCGCCACCGTCTCCATGCTGCGGCTCGTTTGCTCCGCGGCTGCCGCCACCATGGTGGCGTGCGACGTGGTGTGATCGGCGGTGCCGGCCAGTGAATCCGCGGTGGCGCGACTCTCCGTAGCCGCGGCGGCCACACTGTCCACGACGGTCTTCACGGCCGCCTCGAATTCGTCAGCCAGCCGCAGGCGTGACTGCTCACTGTCGCGGAGTCGCTCCGTCTTGGCCGCCATCTGGTCCGTCGCGGAGTTGATGAGGCGAGCGGCGCCGCGGAAACTGCCGGGGAGGCCACGCTCCAGCACCCGGCGCCAATACTTCTCGTCGCTGGCGTGCTGCAACGACGCGCGTGCTTCGCGGATGAACGCATCGGTGAGGTCGAGCAGATAATTCACCGATACCGCCAGCTCGCCCAATGGTCCGGTGCGCGAGACGCCCAGCACACGCGGCTCGAGATCACCCTGGGCCGTGCGCGTACACACCGCAACGATGGTGGCGACGTCACGGTGCACGTGGTCGAGTTCGGCGCGCAGGGCATCCCGTTCGCCGCGGAGCGCATCCCGTTCCGCCTGGAGCGCCTGGTACTCACTGGCCACGATGATCGGGGTGGCGATGGCGCGGGGGCGTGCGGTCTTCGTCTTGGTCGTCATAGTGTCCACACCCATTCGGCGTAGGTCATCCCGGTGGAGGCCAGTTCCCCTTCGAGCATCGCGGTGGAGGCCACGAGGCCATCACGGCGGTCGGCATGTCGCCGTTCGAGGGCGCGAAGCGCGTCGTAGAGCGGTTCGATGCGGGCGAGGGCCGCCGGCTTCGGGCACCGCCGATTGGAGTGATAGCCCACGATGCGCCCCTGGGTATCGAACGACGGCGTGACGTGCGCGAGGACCCAGTAGTGATCGCCGTTGCGCGCCATGTTGTTCACGTACGCGAAGATTTCGCGACCGGCCTGCACCTCGTCCCAGAGCAGCTTGAAGACGGCCCGCGGCATGTCGGGGTGCCGGATCACGGCGTGGGGTTTGCCGAGCAATTCGTGCTCCTCGAACATCGAGACACGAAGGAAGATGTCGTTGGCATAGGTGATGTGACCGCGAAGATCCGTTTTGGAGACGATGATCTCCTCTTCGCCAAACGGTCGGGCAAGGCCCGTGGGGGTAACGCGCAGGACTTCGGTCATGAGTGTGGCAGAAAAGGGCCGGGCACAGCACGCCCGACGTCGGGCATCTCGGGAAGAGTGTCGGGCGCTGCCGGTGACACTGAATGAGGGAATCCCCTACGGTGGCGTGCGGGAGCAGTAACTTTTCGTGATGACCGCTTCAGGAAACTTCGTACGCGCCCGCTGGGCCACACGCGCGCCGTCGGCTGTCGGCTTCGGTGTGGTAGGGGTAGGGCTGGCGTTCGGCGCCACCCGCATTCCCCTTGGTTCTGGGAATCGGGCGCTTGCCGGTGTCGCTGCATGAGCGCCCTGGCACCCGTGCAACCGGTCGTGGTGTCGTGGAGTGGCGGCAAGGACAGCACGCTCATGCTCGAGCGGCTGCTCGCTGATCCCCGTGTGGTGGTGCGGGCGCTCGTCACCACGGTGTCGTCGGTGTACGATCGCATCAGCATTCATGGGGTCCGGCGTTCCATTCTGCGGGCACAGGCCGACGCCCTCGGCCTACCGTTGCACGAGGTACTTCTGGGCGCGACGGTCACCAACGACGAGTACGAGCTGGCCTTCGCCAACGGGCTGCAGACGCTGGTGGAGGCCTATCCGGATACGCGGTGCATGGCGTTCGGTGATCTGTTCCTCGAGGACGTGCGGGCCTATCGCGAGGCGTTGATCGGGCGGCACGGCTGGACCGGGATGTACCCGCTCTGGGGAGAGGCCACGGCGCCACTGGCGCGCTACTTCGTCGACCGTGGCTACGTGGCCACGCTGTCGTGCGTCGATACGCAGCAGCTCGACGGGGCCTTCGCCGGCCGAGTGTACGACCATACCCTGCTCGATGCCCTGCCGCTCTCGGTGGACCCGTGCGGCGAACGCGGCGAGTTTCACACGTGCGTTACCGCCGGGCCCATCTTCACCCGGGCAATTGCGGTCACGATCGGTGAGCGCGTGCTGCGCGACGATCGTTTCCAGTATTGCGACCTCGTGGACCACTGAGCGCCGAGCGGGGGCGTTGCGCGCAGCGCCTCAGCGGTCGAGCGGATTGCGCCGGCTTTCCCAGGTGCGTTTTGCGGCGTCCACCTGATTGGTCACGCGCTGCAGAAAAAGAAAGAGCACGGGGGTCACGAGTACCGAGGCAAGCATGATCGCCATGGTCGCCTGGTCGGTCTTCCCGCCCCTGGCGGCGTACCACATCATCGCCTGTACGGCGATGAAGATGCCGTTGGTGAAACACGAGACGACATCGAGGAACCAC
>NZ_JBIJAW010000098.1:0-10287 GCF_044345575.1 Gemmatimonas sp. | reverse complement strand
AGCGGACCCGCACGTTGTATCTCGTGGATCGGGCCCTTACCCTCGATGCCGAAACCGCCGACGCACGTACGCTCGTGGACGGCCTCCTGGCCCTGGTCGGCGACGACATGCAGGCCCAGCGTTGTTCCCTCATGCTGCGTTCGCCGGAACCAGATTACCTCTACCTTGCGGCCGCACGGGGGATTGCGCCGAACGTGGTCGAGGGGATGCGCATCCGAATCGGCGAGGGGGTGGCCGGACGCGTTGCTGCGGCGCGGGAACCCTTGCTGGTACAGGACGTTCGTGAGGCGGCACAGCATCCGTTGCTTCGCGACCAGTACTTCACCACCGGCAGCTTCATCAGCTTTCCCTTGCTGTATCACGGCGAGCTGGTGGGCGTCCTCAACCTGACCAACCGCGCCCAGCGTGGCGTCTACACCGACGAAGATGTGGAGCGCGTGCGTTTGCTGGGCTTGGTGATCTCGCTCATTGCGTCCCGCAATGACCTCCCGAGGCGGTTACTGGAGACGCTGAATGTCAGCTGATGCCTTGGTGACAGCGATCCGGCGCCTCGCCATGCATGCGTCTCTCGATGCCGAGACGCTCCGCAGCGCCTTCGGTGTGATCATGCGCGGCGAGGGGACCGCCGCGCAGGTGGCCGCCGTGTTGATGGCGCTGCGCGTGAAGGGGGAAACGGCGGACGAAGTCGCGGGAGTGGTGCAGGCGCTGCGCGATGCGATGGTCGTGCTTCCGGCCGAGAACGCCCGGGACCTCGTGGATACCTGTGGTACCGGTGGTGGCGCGCTCACGACATTCAACATCTCGACGGCGGCCGCGCTCGTCGCGGCGGGCATGGGCGTACGGGTGGCCAAGCACGGCAATCGCTCGTTCACGTCGCGGAGCGGAAGTGCCGATGTGCTGGAGGCGCTCGGGGTGGTGGTGGACACGACGCCGCGGGCAATGGCCGACACGCTGCAGGCGGCGGGTATCGTGTTCATGTTCGCCCCACTGATGCACCCGGCCCTCCGTCACGTCGGCCCGGTTCGTCGCGAGCTGGCCGTACCCACGGTCATGAATATCGTGGGCCCGCTGGCCAACCCGGCACGCGCCGGACGTCAGGTGGTGGGGGTCGCGGAACGGGGGCGCCTCGAGCTGCTGGCCGAGAGCCTTTGCGCGCTGGGTGCGACCCGGGCCATGGTCGTCCACGGGGCGCCCGGGCTGGATGAAATCTCGCCGCTGGGTATCACCGAGGTGCGCGAGGTGCGCGGGGGGACGCTGACCGAGTGGGCCATCGACCCGGCCGCACACGGCATCGGCGCGATCGCCTCGGAAGACCTCGCCGGCGGTGATCCGGGCGAAAATGCGCGCGTGATCGAGGCCGTGCTGGATGGCCGAGGGCCGGTCGGTGCGCGCGCCGCTGTGCTCCTCAACGCCGCGGCCGCGCTGTATGTGAGCCGTGAGGACATCCCATACGCGGACGCCGTGCGCCAAACGTCTGCAGCGCTTGACGCTGGCGCCGGCGCACGTGCCCTCCAGACACTGCGCCACGCATCGCAAGCCGCCGCCGCGCGCTGGCCCAAGCACGCGTAATCTGTCGCACCAACGACCATCGGCACTGAGGGCCCGCCGACGCGCAGGGCCCCTCAGTAGCGCCGCAGTACCCCCACGACGATGCCCTGAATACGCACATCGTCTTCATGGACGAACATCGGCTGCATCGTTTCGTTCGCCGGCTGCAGACGAATGCGCCCATCACGCTCGCGATAGTACCGCTTCACGGTCGCCCCGGACCCGTCGAGCAGCGCAATGACCATCTCGCCGTTGTCGGCCGCCTGCTTGTCGTTGATCACCACGAAGTCGCCGTCGCGGATGTGCTCCTCGATCATCGAGTCGCCCTTCACCCGCAAGACGTAGTGACTACCGTTCTTGCGCAGGAACCCGTCGGGTACCGACATGGTCTCGCCGGTGTGCATCGCTTCCAATGGCGCACCGGCTGCCACCGTACCGAGCAACGGCAGCTCCACCGATCGCTGGAAGATCTCCGACGGCAGAATCTCGATCGCACGGCTCTCGTTGTACGAGCGCTTGATGTAGCCCTTGCGTTCGAGGTTCGTGAGATGCTCATGCACGGTCGCGAGCGAGTTATAGTTGAAGCGCGACGCGATCTCCTCGAAGCTCGGCGCGTAGCCGTTGACTTCGTTGTAGTCCGATAGAAACGACAGAATCTCTTTCTGTCGCTTGGTGAGCGGCATGGTGGCTCCACGGAAGAGGGGAATGGTCGCGCCCCGAAAACAGGCCGAATCCAAGCACACGCCACGCTAACCGAAGACGCCCCGAAGTGCAAGCATTTTTTTCGTCGAACGTCTGGACGTTTCCCACCGGCACCCTCGGCGCCCTCACGCGCGAGGCCCACGACCGCGCGGCCCACTCCGCCGGGACGCTCGCCGAGCTCCGGGCTCGGTGCGGCGACCTTCCGCCGGCCCTGCCGTTCGCGACCGCCCTGCGGGGCGCGCACATCCGAGTCGTCGCGGAGGTGAAACGTGCCTCGCCCTCGAAGGGCGACATCGCACCGGGGCTCGACGCGGTGGCGCAGGCGCAGGCGTACGAGCGGGGCGGCGCCAGCGCTGTCTCGGTCCTCACCGAGCCCACCCGATTCGGCGGGTCCCTCGTGGATCTGGAGCGCGTCGCGGCCGCGGTGGGCATTCCAGCCATTCGTAAGGACTTTCTGGTGCACCCCGTGCAGTTGTGGGAAGCACGCGCGGCGGGTGCCTCCGCGGCACTGCTGATTGTCCGCTCCCTCGCGCCGGATGACCTGGCACGCCTCATGGATGTTGCCGCCGAGGCCGGACTCGCCACGCTGGTCGAGATCCGCGATCTCGGAGAGCTCGATCGCGCGCTCGCCGCGAACGCCACGGTCATCGGGGTGAATAATCGGAATCTCGAAACGTTGGTGATTGACCCGGCGACGGCCCCCGGACTGATCCCGCTTATCCCTGCGACCTGTGTGGCGGTGGCCGAGAGCGGCATGCGCCGGCCCGCCGATGTCGTCCCCGCCGCAGCGGCCGGGGCAGATGCCATTCTGGTGGGGAGTGCGATCTCGGCCGCCATAGACCCCGCCAACGACGTGCGCGCCCTCGCCGCGCTGCCGCGCCGCGCCGCTCCCAGGGACGCCGTGGCGGCACGCGCATGCCTCTCGTAAAGATTTGCGGGCTGACGCGGCCCGACGACGCGGCGCACGCTGAGCAGTCGGGCGCCGCCTTTGTTGGCGTCATCCTCGCTGGCGGGCCGCGCCTCCTCTCGACCGAGCAGGCCCGACAGGTGCTTGGGCCCCCGCGGCCCGGGGTGCGGCGTGTAGCCGTCTTCGGCGATCAACCCGCCCACGAAGTGGTCACCGTTGCGCGAGCGCTCGCCCTCGACGTCATTCAGCTCCATGGGGACCGCACGCCTGAAGAGGCGGCGTACATCGGATCAGTTAGCGGCCGCGACGTGTGGCCGGTGCTGCGGATCGCGGGGACGGAGCTGCCGCCCAACACCGAGGCGTTGGCCGCAGTGCACCGGACGCTGGTGCTCGACGCCCATGTGGTCGGTGAGCTTGGCGGAACCGGTGTCACGCTCGATTGGGACGGGTTGACGGAGCAGATCCGCCTGCTGCGGGAACGGGTCCCGGGGCTGACGCTCGTGCTGGCCGGTGGGTTGCGCCCGGAGAATGTGGGCGACGCGATACGGTTGCTTTCGCCAGTGGTCGTCGACGTATCTTCCGGAGTGGAGAACGCGCCCGGTGTGAAGGATCCGGTGCGCGTGCAACTGTTCGTGCAGGCGGTGCGGGACGCCGCGGAGAAGTCGCGATGACGATGGTCGGGAGTGCGGAAGTCGCCATGTCGGACCGGTTCGGTCCGTTCGGTGGTCGCTATGTGCCGGAGACACTCATCCCGGCGCTCGATGCGCTGGAAGCCGCCTTCGAAACGGCGCGTCATGATGCCGCCTTCCAGGCGGAGCTCGACGGGTTGCTCCATGAGTACGTGGGACGGCCGACGCAGCTCACCTTCGCCCCACGGCTCAGCGCCCGCGTCGGAGCGCCGGTGTGGATGAAGCGCGAAGATCTCAATCACACGGGTGCCCACAAGATCAACAACACGGTCGGGCAGGCCCTCCTTGCGCGGCGCATGGGCAAGACGCGGATCATCGCGGAAACCGGTGCGGGGCAGCACGGCGTGGCGACGGCGACCATCTGCGCGCGGTTCGGCCTCGAGTGCGTGGTGTACATGGGTGAGGAGGATATGCAGCGCCAGGCGCTGAACGTCTTCCGCATGCGCCTGATGGGGGCAACGGTCGTCCCGGTCACCTCCGGAACGCGCACGCTCAAGGATGCCACCACCGAGGCGATCCGCGACTGGGTCACGAACGTCAATGACAGCCACTACATCATCGGCTCCGTGGTCGGCCCGGCCCCGTATCCGCGCATGGTGCGGGAGTTCCAATCGGTCATCGGCAAAGAAGCGCGCGCGCAGATGCTCGCCAAGACCGGTCGTCTGCCCAAGACGGTGGTCGCGTGCGTCGGCGGTGGGTCGAACGCCATGGGGATCTTTGCCGGCTTCGTGGACGATGCCGGCGTCGAACTCGTGGGCGTGGAGGCCGCCGGTGAGGGGCTCGATACCGATCGGCACAGCGCCTCGATCACCAGAGGCACGCCGGGCGTCCTCCATGGGTCGCTGTCTTATCTGCTGCAGGATGCCGCCGGACAGGTGCATCCAGCCCACTCCATTTCGGCGGGCCTCGATTATCCGGGGGTAGGCCCCGAGCACGCGTGGCTGCACGATAGCGGTCGCGCCGAGTACGTTGCGGTCACCGATACCGAAGCGTTACGTGGCGTGGCCCTGCTCAGTCGTTTGGAGGGGATTATTCCGGCGCTCGAGACAGCCCACGCCGTGGTGTGGATGGAGCGCGAGGCCGGGCGGTGGTCCGAACAGGACCCCGTGCTGCTGTGCGTGAGCGGCCGGGGAGACAAGGACGTGGGAACGATCAGCCAGCACACGCTACCAGAGGTATGACGGTCACGGTACACGAAGCGGACATTTCGCCACAGGCGATTTCAGCCGTCGAGGAGGCGCTGCGCGCCTTCGCGAAGGCGCTTCGTGCCGTGCAGTTGTACCTCCCCAACAACCCCACCCGCGCCCAGAGTATCGAACAGGCCAGACAGGCGTTCACGCGCGTGTGGCCGCTGCTTTCGCCGCTCGACATTCAGGTGCGCGAAGCCTCGTTTACGGTCGAGGAGCAGCTCGTATATCAGGACGTCGATCGAGGGACGGAATCGCTGCCGTGGCTGCTGTATCGCGACGGCGTACGCTCGTTGACGTTCCTGCCGGGGTTCGAGGCGGCCGATCTTGAGGCGGTGCTCCGCTTGCTGCACAAGGCGCGCACGGCGACGACCGACGACGACGATCTCATCACGATGTTGTGGGTGGCAGATCTCACACATGTCGCCTACCGCTATGTCGAGAGTGCGGGGGCCAACGATTTCGTCGTGTCCGCTGGGGATCGCGCGGGGGTCGCAGTGCAGCAGCCTGGCGAGCTTCCGCTGGCTGTTCCACCGGCGGAGACGCAGGCCCCCGGCGATGGCCCGCCGGGACTCGTGCGTGCGGAGGATTTCGACTCCACCCTGTACTTCCTCGACCCGCGCGAGGCCGCGTACCTACAGGAAGAACTGAAGCGCGAGTACACCGAAGACCAACGACGGCTGGTATTGGCGAGCCTGTTCGACATTGTCGAGCTGCAGCCGAGTGCGGACGCGCAGCGTGAGGCCCTTGGTGTCCTCGACCAACTCGTGCTCGAGTTCCTCACGCTGGGCGAATACGAGCTCGTGGCGTTCACCCTGCGGGAAGCCGCGATCACCGCGAAGCGCGAACACGTCTCACCTGACGTGCAGGCTGGGCTTCGCCAACTGCCAGCGCGGCTCAGCGAGTCGGCCGTCGTGGCGCAGCTGTTGCACGCGCTCGACGAGAGCGCGCGAACGCCGGTCGCGTCGCTCCTCGAGGGGCTGTTCGCGGAATTGCGTCCCTCGGCGCTCGAGCCGCTGGTGTCGTGGCTCGGCGCGGCGGCATCCTCTCCGGCGCGCGCCGCGATCGAACGTGCCTCGCTGCGGTTGGCGGGTGCCAACACCGCGGAGTTGGCCAAACTCCTCGAAAGTCCCCGCGAGTTCGTTGTGCGTGGGGCACTGCGTCTGGTGGCGCAGCTGGCCACGCCGGCCGCTGTGCCTGGACTCGCGCGGTTGTTGCGCGGCCCGGATGTCAGGTTGCGTGCGGAGGCGGTCGCGGCGTTGTCGGAAATCGGCTCCCCGTCTGCGCTGCAGTCGCTCGAGCGTGCCCTCGAGGATACCGACCGCGAGGTGCGCGTGGCCGCGTATCGGGCGATCGGCGCGCGCCGGCACACCGGCGCACTGCCGCGGCTGCAGGATGCCATTCGCCGCAAGGAGACGCGCGGCGCCGACTTGGGTGAGAAGATGGCCCTGTTCGAGGCGTTCGGCGGGATGTGCGGGGATGCTGGCGTTGCCGAGCTTGATGGCATCCTCAATGCCCGCGGCCTTCTCGGAGCCAAGGAGACGCCCGAAGTCCGCGCCTGCGCGGCACGCGCACTGGGGCTCATCGGCACGAAGGCGGCAGTCGCCGTCCTCCAGAAGTCGGCCGATACAAAGGACGTCGTGGTGCGCAGCGCGGTCGCGCGTGCCATGCGCGGTGGCGCATGAGCGTGACGCGGGCAGACAGCGCGGGAACTAGCGCGGCACATAGCACGGACGGCCGCGAGGGCAACGTGTCCGAGGGCGGCGGTCAGAAGGCCGCCCGTGCCCTCGTGGTCGCGTTGAATAGTGCCATCCGCGCCGTACGTCTGTACCCGGTGGAAAACGCGGCCGTCCAGAAGGCGATCGGCGAGTTGGGGAACAGTGCGGAACGGGTACTGGACGCCGAAGGACAGTGCGCCGTGCGCCGGGCGGGGGATTATCTGTTCGTCAACGGGACACGCCTCCGCCTCACGTTCGACAACTACGCAGCTGTCGCCTCACTCCTGGCCATGTTCCGTGAGGCGGGTATCGGCGGCATCGGCCTCTTCGAACGGCCGCAGCCGCGTGCCTGGGTGGTGTTGCTCTCCTTCTTGCAATCACCCCCGGTCGAGTATCCGGAAGAAGAGCGGCTGGCCCAGTTCGCGGCGCGACTCGAGGCGGCGAACGTGCCCGATTTCGAGCTGTTTCCGGAGGCAGGGGATCCCGACGCAGTGGAAGAGGATCTCGATGCGAAGGAACGGGCACGGCAGACGTACGTGCGCTCCCTCGACGTCACCCGCGAAGTCATCACCTCGGCGCGGATCGGACGCAGTCCTGGCCTCAAGCGCGTCAAGCGGGCGGTACAGGGGATCGTCGACGCCATCCTGACGGATTCGGCGTCGGTGATTGGGCTCACCACCCTACGCGACTTCGACGAGTACACCTTCGTCCACAGCGTCAATGTCTGCATCCTGTCGGTCGCGCTGGGACGTCGGCTCGGCCTGAACAAGCTCCAACTGCTTGATCTCGGACTGGCGGCGCTCCTCCACGACATCGGCAAATCGCGGGTGCCACTGGAGGTCCTCAACAAGCGCGGCGAGCTCGAGGCACCGGATCGCTTGCTGCTGCAGACGCATACCTGGCAGGGCGTGCTGGCGCTCTTTGCGCTCCCGAGCGGAGGGGGGCACCCGTGGCGCTCCATGACCGCCGCCTACGAGCACCACATGCGCACAGACCTCTCGGGCTATCCGAAGGTCTCACGGGCGCGAAAGCTCTCGCTGTTCAGCAAGATCATTTCCGTAGCAGACGGGTTCGACGCGGCCACAACCACGCGCGTGTATCGAGACTCGCCATGGACCCCGGCCGACGTGCTGCGTGGGATGCGGGACAATCCCCGCCTCGGGCTCGATCCCGTGGTGGTGAAGGCATTCATCAATCTCACCGGCATTTATCCGGTGGGCACCGTGGTGGTGCTCGACACGTTCGAACTGGCGATCGTGCTGGCCGCGAACGCGGATGCCACGGCGCTTTCGCGCCCGCTCGTGCGTATTCTCACCGATGATCGCGGCAATCTGCGCGATGATCCCACGCCGGTGGACCTTACGATGCGGACGCCGGAGGGTCAGTTTGCACGCACGATCATCCGGACCGACGACCCGCAACGGTATGGCATCAACATCGGTGATTACTTCGCCTGACGTGACGACTTCGACCGCTTCCCGTCTTGCTGCCCGTTTTGCGGCGCTACGCGCCGAGGGGCGCAAGGCGCTCGTCTGCTATGTCACGGCCGGTCATCCCGACCCGGCGGCGAGTATCGCGTTGCTCCGCGGTCTCGCCGGTGCCGGTGCCGACGTCATCGAGGTCGGCGTGCCGTTCTCCGATCCATTGGCTGATGGCCCTGTCATTCAGCAGAGTTCGCAGGTCGCGCTCGACCACGGAATCACCTATGCCCGGACGCTCGATCTCGTGCGGGAGGCGGCGCTCGACGTCCCGGTTGTGCTTTTCAGTTATCTCAACCCGATCATCGCCGCTGGCAACGACGCACTCCAGCGCGCTCGCGAAGTCGGCGTCGATGGGGTGCTCGTAACCGACCTCCCCGTCGGAGCCGACCCGGTGCGTGAGTCGTGGTTCGGTGCCAGTGGGCTCGATTTCGTGCGGCTCGTCGCGCCGACCACGCCTTTGCCGCGGATGGAAGAGATCGGTCGTCACGGTGGCGGGTTCGTCTATTTGATCAGCCGACTCGGAGTCACGGGTGAACGGGCATCCCTTCCGGATGATCTGCCCCAGACGGTGGCGCGCCTTCGGGCCGCGACGGCCTTGCCGCTGTGCATCGGGTTCGGTATCTCCACGCCCGAGCAGGCGCGCGTGGCGGCCGATCTCGGCGACGGAGTGGTCGTTGGCAGCGCCATTGTCCGAGCCGCCGGCCGTAGCGTCGACGAAGCGGTGGCACTCGTCGCGGCAATGCGGGCGGCGCTCGACGCGCGCTGACGGAGCATGGCGGTGAGTGGTCTCCCTGAGTGGGCGGTCGTCAGCGACAAGCGCCGAGCCCATATCGAACGCGTCGTGGCGCTGCTTGCGCATTGGGGGGAAGCCATGCCCCTCGACGCGAGGGAACGCGCGGCCTGGATCGATGCGGGGTGGTGGCATGATGCGCTCCGCGACGCTGACGAAATCACCCTCCGATCGCTCACGGGCGACCGCGAACGACCGTTCGGCATGCTGCACGGTCCGGCGGCGGCGTTGCGTCTGGAAGCCGCGGGAGAAACGCGTGGCGACGTCCTCGATGCGATCCGATGGCACACCATCGGCTCGGCCGCGTGGACGCGAACAGGGCGCGCGCTCTACATGGCCGACTTTCTCGAGCCAGGTCGCCAATTCATGCAAGCCGATCGTGCCTTTCTCGCCGACCGTGTACCAGAGGCGTTCGACGCGGTGTTCCGCCAGGTCGTGCGCCTCCGTCTCGAGTGGACCATTCGTGAGGGGAAGAGCCTCGCGTTGGAAACAGTGGCCCTCTGGAACGCGGTACGATGACATGATCTTGCATGATGCACGGAGCGTCGCATGACCGTCGGTCTTCCGACACTGCCGTCCCCGGAGCGGCGCGACAAGAGCGCGCGGTCCTGGACAGCCCTCGCGCTGATCACACTCGTGGGCGTCGGTGCGCTGGCCGCATGGTGGCAGGCTGGCACGCGCGAAGAGCGCGCGGTGCAGGCGGCACAGCGTCCGACGGTGGCGGCGTTGGACGACACCACGGCACGGCCGCCGCAGGGAGTGCGCATTCGTGTTCGCGTACTCAACACCAGTGGGGCATCAGGGCTGGCGCGGCGCGCCACCCAGCATCTGCGCGAATACGGATTCGACGTCGTGGACTTCTCGTCGGGGCGGTCGGACCCCAGTGCCGTTACGCGCATTCATGTGCACACGGGGCATGACGATTGGGCTACGCGGGTGCGGAAGGCACTCGGCGTCGGCGCGATCAGCGTCGACGCCGATACGTCACGCTACGTTGACCTCACCGTGTTCGTGGGGCGCGACTGGCGCCCGCCGGCCGAGTCGTTCCGTCCGTAGCTGACCGCAGGCCGCGGCGATGTCGAGGCCCCGGCTGCGTCGTACCGCCGTTTCCACGCCACGCGAACGCAGCGCCTTGGCAAATGCGGTGATCACCGGCGCGGGAGTCGGCGAGAAGCCCATGGCACCACCAGGATGCAGCGGAATGAGGTTCACGAACGCCCGACACTCGCGAGCGAGCTGAGCGAGTTGCGCGGCATGTTCGGGCT
>NZ_JBIJAW010000097.1:0-10290 GCF_044345575.1 Gemmatimonas sp. | reverse complement strand
CTCGAGCGTGTCCGCCAGGAGCTGCGGCATCCGTCGTCGCTGTTCTGCTATCCGTACGGTAAGCGGTCGGACTTTTCCGAGCGTGACGAGCGACTCGCCGAGCGACACGGCTGCATCGGCGCCATCAGTTCCGAGCACGGTTCGAGTATCTCTCCTGCCAAACGCGAGGCGCACGGCGCGTGGCGCTGGCGGATTCCGCGCATGTCTTACGATCCGCGTCCGGGCACCGTGCTGCGGGCCTTTTTCGATTGAGTACGGTGGCGGACGTAGCACTTTCATGGCTTCCGTGGGATGCCCCCTCGGCCGCTGAAGAACGCGCGGTGTTGCAGCGGTACGTGCGCTACGGATCGGTGGTCGGGGCCGATAGCGCTGCGTCGCTGCTCTGGTGCGGTGTGCACGTCGGAGGGGTCCTGCGCACGGGGTTTCCGGTCGTCGCGCATCGAAGCCGTGCCGTCCCCGGCAGTTGGCTGCTCCGTGTAGAACGCGCGGGTGGCGATGATTTCGAGCCGTTGCTCGATCATGCGGCGGAGATATTCGCCGCGCTCCGGCGGGCGCACCAGTACACATTACGGGTCAACGTCGCGTTCTACGACGAGCGCCCGGAGGTCCGGAGGGCACTGGCTGCAGCGCTGACCGAAGCGGGCTACCGGCCCGCACCGCCCCGGCAGTATCTCGAGACCCTGATCGCGCCGGTCCTGCCAACGGACGACGAGCAGCTCGCGTCGTTTTCCAATAGTACGCGACGGAACATTCGCGAGGCGGGGCGGAGCCATCTCGTGGTGCGCCCCATCGCGTACGGCGATTTTCGTACGGAGATCGATCGCCTGCTCGTCGAGGCGTTCACTCGCCACGGGAAGTCCCCCGAGCAGGTCGAGCCCATGCTGCTGCTGTCGGGGCGAGCCGAGCACAGCGTGCTGTTCGGGGCGTTCCACCCGATCGGGGCCAATCACCAGGAGCTGGTCGGCTTCGCCGTCTTCGAGAAGACAGGTGCAAAATGCGTGTATTCGGTTGCGGGCACAGCCCGGCGACCTGAGCTGGGCCGCACCCCGATCTCCTATCCACTCCTTTGGGAGGGGTTCCGCTGGGCGCGACAGGTGGGGTGTACCTCGGTCGATCTCGGTGGCGTACCATCAGAGGAGCATACCGATGACCCACGCGCCACGATCGCGGCGTTCAAAGCAGGGTTCGGCGGCATTCGCGCGACCATTGGTGGCGAATGGCAATGCACGCCCACCCCGCTTCTCGGTATGGTCGAGCGCACCGTGCAGGTACTGCGTCGTCGCGGGTAGAGGCTCCCTCTATGCCGGAATGCAAAAAAGGCCGCGACCCTGCTGGGTCGCGGCCTTTTTTCGGTATGAACCAATTACTGCACCGAACGGCGACGGAAAGCCATGAACGCCATGCCCGACAGGCCGAGGAGGAGGAGCGCGATGGTGCCCGGCTCAGCAACCTGCACGAGGAACGTCTGATTGGTCCCGTTGTAAAGCACGTACCAGCCCGAGGTCTCGAAGTACGGGTCGCCGGCGATGATGGCCGTAGCCGAATTCGGGTACGTGCTCTGACCACGGAAGGACTGCCAGATGGAGCCTTGGTAGTCGTTGCGCTGCCCAGCGCTGAGCGAGCTCCAGTCCGTGCTGAGCGTGTTCACCAGCGACGTGACGTTGCCCATGTCGCCAGCGGTCACATCGTACTCGCCGGAGGGCCAGATCGGCGCGCCGTAGCCGGACTGCACGAACGACTGGACCGTGAAGAACTGATACGTGGTGGTCCCGGGCACCTGCACGCCGCGGTAGGCGTCGATGCACCACAGCAGATAGTTCTCGAAGGTGCGGGTTTCGGTCGGGAAGTCGATATTGAACGACCCGAAGTATCCACCGCCCTCACCGCCGAAGCCGGTGGCACCGGTGCGGCGCGAGGTGTTGTTGTTGAACGTTACCGCCACCGAAGGATCGAGCGGCAGCTGGGCCGACGCTGCCGGGGCGGCAAGGGTTAGCGCCAGGAGCGCTGCGGCAATTCGCTTCATGGGAACCTCAAGGGGGCAAAGGGCAGTTGCGGGGCAATGGCAACTGGGGGAAAGCAACCAACGATATTGGTAGCAAACGACGTGCCGCTCTCCTCTTCGGACGATTCCGGTCGGTACGAAATAGATCGGTGAACAGCATGGTCAGTCCTAAGTAGCTGAAAACATGTAATTTGACGTCTGCATGGGTGGTGCATCGCTGATGCCGGTATGGGCCCGGCGACGGCGAGAGCAGCCCCGTGATTGCTCGTGGTGTTGCGCGCACACCGCACTGTTGTAGGCCGCACACTGCGCCCCCTCATGCTATGTTGCGCTCATGCTGCCACGCAGGATCCCACCGGTTCTTGGCCCGATTTCGCTGCGCGGCTTGGTCGATGCGTCGACTACGCTGATCGCGCCATCTGTCACGGCCGACGCTGCCTCCAATCGGCTGCGCGACATCTTTCGCGAGCGAACGGTCACGGTCATGGCAAGCGGGACAGCCGCGCTCGCCGGTGCGCTCGAATCAGCCCGGCTGACTCATCGTCCTGCAACATCGCCCTGGTCGGTGGCGCTTCCCGCGTGGGGCTGCCCCGACCTCGGCGCGGCAGCGATCGCGACCGGTGCCGACATTCACCTGTACGACCTCGACCCGCTCGCCCTCGAGCCGGATCTGGCGTCTTTACGCTCGTGCCTGCAGCAGGGTGCGCGCAGCGTCGTCCTCGTCCATTTCTTCGGCCGTATCGTAGATCCAGCACCGGTTGCGGCGCTGGCTCGAGAATTTGGCGTGCCGCTCATCGAAGATGCGGCACAGGCGGCCGGCGCATCACTCGACGGCGTGCCTGCGGGGGGCTTGGCCGAATGGGGAATCCTGAGCTTCGGCCGCGGAAAGGGGTGCAATGCGGGTGGCGGGGGGGCGTTGATATCGACGCATCCGATCGAAGGCGACAGGGAGTCGTCAGCTTCTAGCGCTGGCGACTGGGTGATCCTGTGCAAGGCGGCCGCGACCTCGATCCTGGGTCACCCGCGGCTGTATTGGCTACCGGCCAGTTTCCCGGGGCTCGGGCTTGGCGAAACCCGCTATCACCCCTTGGCGGAAAGCCGACGGGTTTCGCGGGTGACTCTTGCCTTGTTGCCACATGTACTGGCCAGTGTTGGGCCATTGGCACAGGCGCGTCGTGAGCAACTGACACGATGGCGGGTAATGCTCGAGGACGCTGACGTCGCACTCCCGGCGCCCATGGGCTCTCGGGTACTCGAAGGAGCACTTCGCTTCCCGGTGCTGATGTCGCCGGCCGACGCGGTGGCGCTGGGACGCTACGGTGTGGCGCGGAGTTATCCGCGTTGTCTTGGCGACTATACGCCGATCAGAGCGCGCCTGCGCGATTTACCGCGCTGCCCCGGTGCCGAAGAGCTCGCCGCTCGGCTGCATACGCTGCCCACCCACCAGTACGTGACCGAAGCCGACCGCCTCGCCGTCGTGCGCGCGGTGTCCGGCACGAAACGCTAATCCGTACCCGTGATGACCCGGCGGTACCGTGCTTCGTACGCGTCGACCATGGTCTCAAGGCTGAAACGGCGGCGCGCGTCGTCGTGCGCCTGCGCTACGATTTTGCTGGTATGCGCGGGCACGGACATGGCCCGAACGATGCCGTCTGCGAGAGCCTCGGCACGCCCGGCGGGCACAAGAAAGCCGGTCTCACCGTCAACGAGAATCTCCTCCGGGCCGCCACTGCGGGTCGCCACAACCGGCGTGCCAAGGGCCATCGCCTCGATCGTCACCAGAGAGAAGCCTTCCTTGGTCGATGCGAGGACCAGTACATCGCTCGCGGCAATGAGCGCCGCTGGTTGGTCGACAAAGCCGAGGAAACGCACCACTCCCGAAACCCCGAGCGCATCGGCCTGCGCCTGTAGGGCTTCGAATAGCCCCTCCCGGTCGGGTTCCCCGACGATGTCGAGGCGCGCGGAAAGCCCGCGCTGCCCAAGAATGGCCATGGCCTCCAGCAGATACGGATAGCCCTTGGGTTCACGGATGTTGCCCACCGCGAGCAGACGCCATGGAGCATCCGGGGTTTCGTTCATCGACCGATCGCGCAGCGGGGTGCGCGGGTTGTCGGCACCCACCACGGCGACGCCGTTGTGGATGACGTCGAACCGGGATGCGCCAGTGCCAAACGCAGCGGCGAGGTCCCCCCGCAGGGCGGCAGACACGGTGACGATGCGCGTAGCGCATTGCATCAATACCTGCCGCTTGAGCGCCCCCTTCCAGCCGGCGGCCCGTACGTCGACCTGGCCGTGCAGCGTCACCACGCACGGAATCCCTTTCGCGCGAGCCGCTGCGGCGGCGTACACCGCGCCATCGAACAGATGCGCGTGCAGCACGTCGATTTCATGTCGGTCGATGGCGCGACCGATCTGCGCAAACAGCTTCGTGTCGAACGCGCCGCGAAAGTTCAGCAGCTCGACGTCGAGCTGTCTCCGCGCGAGTTCGTCGGGGAGCCAACTCCCCCTTCCGGTCATACAGTGCACGGCATGACCGCGATTCGCCAACGCTTCGGACAACGAGGCGAACACCGTTTCGGCGCCGCCCGGTCCACCTGTTTCGATGAGTTGCAGAATGCGGAGTGTCACGGCGCGGGCTTCCCGTGGATTGCAGCACGCGCGCGTCGCCAGACGGGCTTGATCACGTCTTCCGAAAAAGCGCGCCAGCGGGCGAGCACGTGCGTTGGCGGGTAGATGGTCCACGTGAAGTACGCCGGGAACTGCGTGGCCAGCGGGCGCTTCCACTCCATCGCGTCTCCCAGAAAGTCGAGGCGAACGGCCCCACGCTCGGTGGCTTCCCGCATGGCGTACCAGACGAGCGCAACGCCCGGTGATGCGGAACGATACGCCTCATCGAACGAGTTCTTGAGCAAGTAGTAGCATCCGCGATCGACGACGCCCAGCGCGTAAGCCACAGGAGCCCCCTCGTGTCGCAGAATCCACAGCTGCAACGCATCGCGCGCGGCAAAGCGCTGCACCACGTCGCCGTAGAGCACTGCCGTGCCCGCTTCGTTCGCGATGGAGCTGCCGCTCCCGTGCTTCCAGCTGCGGCGTTCAACGTCGAGTACTGCCTGCCACGCGGCATCGATGGTCGAACGGTCGTGGTGGAATTCGAAGTGCCACCCTTGCTCAGCCGTGAGTCGCTTCAGGTGACGCTTCAATGAGCGCAGCAGTTTTCCGTCGCGGCTCTGCACATAGGCGTCCCACCCCTCGGATACGTCGACCACGGCACTCTCCGACTCTTCGACCCGATAAGTCGACAGACCGCATCGTTCGATGGCCGCGTCGAGGGGTGACTCCCATGTCTCCGCAGCAGGAATCTGCGGAAACGCGATCGCGCCGTACGGGCTCATGCGCCGACACGCACGAAAGACCGACACCAGGAGATCCGTCGGGTCGATATCGCTGAGCCAACCGATCCGTCGGATGTGTGCATTTCGGGGGAGCGTCCAGCGAGCGGAGCCGAGTGCTCGGTGGCGATGCCGAACCATTGGTACGACGCCGACCAACTGCGATTCGGCGTAGACCAGGAAGATGGCCGGTTCATACGGCGCTCCGAAGGCGGTAAGCCACGGGAGCATCCAGTCCGGCCCGGCCCACCACTCACCGTGCACGGCCCGGCTCGCCAGCATACGCCACGCCTCGAGATGTGGTGACAGCTCCTGCTCGGACGCCGCGCAGACCACGTGCAACGTGGTTTCGGTCGTCGTCACTGGGTTTTCGACGGCTGATCCGACGGGCGGGGTAATTCGCGCCCGGTCACCAGCAGGTACAGCGAGGCATAGGTCGCGTCGCAGTTGGTGCCGTTGCACGGTGCCGACAGCAACACCGCCTCGGCATCGGTGCGGCGCTCGAGCGCCGCCAAGAACCGGAACAGCTTGCCGCGGATGGACGACGATGTTTCGTGGTCACCAATGCGGTACCAACTCCAGATGAGGACGACGTTGCCAGCGTCGCGAACGGCCGTCTCCCGCACAAGGCGGAAGGACTGATCGAGTGGGCCAACCTGGCGCGTGCCGAGGATCGCCGAATCAGGGGCGACGTGGTTTTCGGAGCTGATCAACTCGGCATCCGGGGTTTCCGACGCATACTGATAGCGATCGAGCCGCACGGTTGTGACGCCGTTCGAGAACGCGCGGCTTGCCAAGGTAGCGCCCCGGAATTGGGCCGGTGCGCGGCGCGCGGTCGTGTCACGAACCTCGCGCCATTGCGGCCCCAGCACGAGACCGGCATTGGGTAATGTGGTGGGCCGGACGGCGGGAATGGCCGCGAGGATCGCCAAAGATACCGGGCCCAGCAGGGCCAGGGCGGTAGCCGCGGCATACCTGGGATGGCTGGTGCCCTCGCTGTCGGACAGGCGGGCGGGGGGAACATCCGGAGCAGTCTCGGCGGAATCCTCGAGTCGACGGGCGACCACGAAGAAGACCGCTAGCGCGACCACGAAAATGGACCAACCGAACACCTCGTGGTCGGTCATGAGGGGCGACTTCATGTTCGTGGCGTCCGCCACGAGCACCAAGCCCAGCACGCGAACCCAATTGGCCAGCAGCGCGAGCACGATCCCCGTGATGAGGATGCGGAAGCGGTTCCTATGGCTGCTGGCAAAAATCCACGCGTAGGCCGTTGCCACGGTGGTCCCGACGAGCAGGAAGTTCAATCCGGAGCAGCTGTCGGCCACCTCGAGGACGCCGGACTTGAGGATGATGTACGTCTCCTTGATCTGGGCGTCGATCCCGAGCACACCCAGCACCGCCTGATTGGCGGCCACGGTCATCGATTGCAGCAGCGGCACCAATGATTCCCAGACGGGAATGGCCAGCATGAACGTCAACACGATCGGTGCCGCCGCCCAAGCGGCGGCTGCCCCCGCAGTCGCCGTCAACCACAAGAGCAGAATCAGCGGACTCAGCAGCAAGTGACCGACTTCGATGCCGGCTTCAATGGCGACCCACCAGACAATCGAGGCGACGGCAACGGCCGCCATCGCCACGGGGACCGGCGCCGAGCGCGCGCGCAACGCATCACGTCGCTGCCACACCAACCACAGGCACAGCCCTGCGACCGCAAATCCGTGCTCGCGGCTCGCTGCCCAGACGGACGGGAAGCGCAACCACGAGGGGGCGAGTGCAAGGATGACGAGAGCGGTCGAGAGTGAGAATGGCATTGGATTCTGGACGCAGCGCACGGCTTCGACGCAACACGTGTGGAGGAAGCTACATGCTCGGGCGCAACCGAGCAGCCGTTCGATCGTCCTTGCTGTTGTCGATTCACCCGTCGAAGTTCCTTGCGTGCCCTCGTGGGCTCCCTCGATCCCGCATCCAACCGTCATGCCAGCAAGGTATCGAGTGCTCGTCACCGACCCCCTGCAGCGGGCCGCGCTCAGCTGTGTGCGCGCCCTCGGGCGTGGCGGGCACGACGTCTTCACCATCGGTGCGAGCCGCGGACTCGCCGGGGCCTCGCGATTCGCCCGCCGGCATATCGCGCTCTCGCCCGGTCGGGATCGCGACCCCGCGTGCTTCGTGGAGGATGTCCGGGCGGCGGTCAGCCGGTACGGCATCGATGTCGTCGTGCCCATCACCGACGCCGCGTCGCGGATCCTGTTGCCGGCTGCCAACCATGTGGGCTGTCGTATCGCCGGACCGGATGCCGCCGCCTATGAGCGGGTGAGCAACAAGGCGCTCCTTATGGCGACGGCTCCGGCGTGCGGATTGCGTGTCCCGGCGCAGGTGGTTCTGGAGCATCCCGAGGCGGGCATCGCCGGCCACGCGATGGAGTTCGAGGCCGGCATCGTCAAACCGTCCCGTTCCGCCATCCATCGGGCGGGCAAGGTCATTCAGGTCGGCGTGCGTTACGTCGGCACGGCCGGAGAGTTGGCACGGGCCGTCGATGCCTATCCGCCCGAGGCGTTCCCGCTGCTCGTACAGGAGCGCTGCGCCGGCGACGGGCTTGGTGTGTTTCTCCTGCGGGATCGCGGGAAGACGCTCCTGAGCGCGGGGCATCGGCGATTGCGGGAGAAACCCCCTTCAGGTGGGGTGAGCACCTATCGCGAGGCGGTGGCCCCCCCTCCTGACCTGCTGTCGCGCTGTGAACGACTGCTCGACGCACTCGAGTACAGTGGTCCGGCAATGGTGGAGTTCAAGGGCACGCTCGGGTCCGGTACGCCGGCCCTCATGGAAATCAACGCTCGACTGTGGGGGTCGGTGCAGTTGGCCGTCGCCGCCGGGGTCAATTTCCCCCTCGGACTCGTTCAGTGGGCGATGGGCGACACGCCAGCACCTTCCGCCCTCTCGGCGGGGACGCGGTGCTACTGGGAGTGGGGCGAAATCGATCACGCGCTGGCATTGTGGCGGAAGTCTGCTGAATCCCTGCATCTGCCGCATGGAACGCCCACCGGGCTTCGGGCAGCGTTGCAGGTGCTTGTCAGTCATCGGGCGGGTGACCAGCGTGAAGTGCTGGATTTCCGTGACCCGCTGCCCTTCCTGATGGAGTCCGGCCAATGGATCTCTACCCTTGTTTCCGGTAAGTCATGACGACGCTCGGATGGCTGCTGATTCTCGCGCCCGTAGCGCTTGGTGGATTCGCGTTCGTCGGGTATCCGGCGGTGCTGTGGGTCTGGTCGCGGTTCAAAGCCCCCGTGACACTCCCACCGGAGCCGGATACGTGGCCGCAGATCACGGTATTGATCGTGGCCTACAACGAGGAGCGCCGCCTGCGTCGGACCATCGAACATGCGCTGGCCACCGATTACCCGGCCGACCGCATTCATGTGCTCGTGGTATCCGACGCGTCGACGGATGGCACGGACCGACTGGTTCTGGAGTACGGTGATGCGCGTGTGAAGTTGTTGCGAATGCCGGAACGCGGCGGCAAACCTGCCGGTGAGAATGCGGCGGGGCCCATGCTCACGGGGGACATCGTCGTGTCGATCGACGCGTCGATTCTCATTCCGCGCGGCTCACTGAAGCCGCTGGTGCAGGCGCTGCTCGATCCGGAGGTTGGCCTCGCGTCCGGGCGCGACATCAGCGTTGGCGACGAGGCGCTCGAAGGCAATTCCGCGGAGTCGTCTTACGTGGGGCTCGAGATGCAGCTGCGGGCGCTCGAAACCCGCGTCCACAGCATCGTGGGGGCGAGCGGCTGTTTCTATGCCAACCGGCGGCACCTGCAGGAAGTGCAGCTGCCTACGGGGCTGGCGCGCGACTTCGCCGCAGCGAGCGTGGCGCGCGCGCACGGGTACCGGGCGGTGTCGGTCGACGCCGCGGCCTGCCTCGTGCCGCGTACGCCCACGCTCAAGGCGGAGCTGCGGCGGAAGAGTCGAACCATGTCCCGCGGGCTCGCGACCCTGCTGTATCTCCGCGCACTCTTGAACCCGTTCAAGTACGGCAGCTATGCGTTCATGATGGTGTCCCACAAACTGCTGCGCTGGCTGCTGTTCCCGAGTCTGCTGGGTTGGCTGATCGGGCCCTTGCTCCTCATCGACGTGGCGCCGCAGACGCTGGTGCTCACCGCGATCATGCTGATCGGCCTCGCACTCGCGCACTTGGTGAGTCGCTGGCCGGACGGTCGTCGTGTGCCGCGGCTGATTGCGGCCCCGGGCTATGTGTTCATCTCGATCGTGGCCGGCTGGCTCGCGTGGTGGCAACTGCTGACCAACCAGCGCCAGTCGATGTGGGAGCCCACGCAGCGCCCCAACGTTGACCCGACGCCCGCGGCATGACTGCCGGCCGTGGATTGCGCATCATGCACGTGTGCGCGCCGGCCCGCTCTGGAGGGCTGGAGACCGTCGTGCATCTGCTCGCCACGGGATCGAGGCAACGCGGGCACGAGGCGGAAGTCGCCCTGGTTCTCTCGCCTCGGGACGTCACCGCGCACCCCGTGGTGGCAAGGCTCCGCGAGGCCGGAGTCCCCGTGCATGTCGTCGACGTGGGCGACCGCGCGTATCTCACCGAGCGCCGCATGCTCCGGGCGCTGATGCGTGAGCAGGGTACGCAGATCCTGCACACGCACGGATTCCGCGCCGATGTCGTCGATGGGGGACTCGCCAGCGGAGCAGGGGCGGTGCACGTCACCACGCTGCATGGGTTCACGGCACGAAGCTGGCGAGGCCGTGCTTACGAGTGGTTGCAGGTGCGTGCCGCCCAGCGCGCCGATGCGGCAGTGGCGGTATCCACGCCGATTGCGCGTCGTCTCATGGGAGGCTCCGGGCCGCGGTCCGTTGCGACGGTGCGCAACGCGGTGGCTCCCGCCGACGC
>NZ_JBIJAW010000375.1:0-3098 GCF_044345575.1 Gemmatimonas sp. | reverse complement strand
TTCCGCGCGCTTTTCCGGCTTGGTGTTCTTGCGGATGTAGTAGCGGATGCCGTTGGGCAGGGTGCCGATCTTCACGGCCGGGTCCATGGGGAGCGGCGCAGTGAGCGCAAACGAATCGCGCGGGGCGGGCTTGGTCTTCGCGGCAGGCTGCGCGCCAACGGCGCAGGGCAGGATCAGCGCCAGCAGCGACGCCGCGCGGCGTAAAGCGTGAGTAGTCATTTCCGTTTCGATGCGTCGGGCGTGGTTAGCTCTGGCCGAACTTGCCCCGCAGCAGGGCACGAAGATCCACGATGGGTTCGATGATGGCGCCTTCGCGCGGCCCGGGGAGCGGCTGCAGTGGCGGCGGGTCAGGTTCGCCAAGCGTGACCCGCTGCATGGTCTGGCGCACGCCGGGATCGAGAAAGCGCGACAGCTGCGAGAACGCGAAATCGGCCCCCATACGGGTGGCGTAGCTGTGCAGGGGATACGTGACGTACAGTTCGTTGCGGGCGCGCGTCATGGCCACGTACAGCAGGCGACGTTCTTCCTCCACCTGCGCCTCGTCGTTGGCGGCGCGCGCCATGGGGAACACACCGTCGCTGGCATGAATGACGAACACCACGTCCCATTCCTTGCCCTTCGAGGAATGCACCGTGGACAGGATGAGCGCATCGTCCTCGTCGGTGCTGCCCACGGCGAGATCCTGTGTGGCGGCCGGGGGCTCGAGGGCGAGCGTGGCGAGAAAGCTGGTGCGGTCGGCGTAGCCGGCGGCGATGGTCTCGAGCTGATCGAGATCGGCCATGCGTGGCGGCGCGTCGTCGTAGGTGGCCTGCAGAATGGGGTCGTACAGCTGACGCACCAGGCGGATGCTCTCCCCCGGGCTGTGCGGCTGGTTCGCCCGCTCCACGCGCCGCATGCCGTCGAACAGGGCCGCCACCGCCTGCAGGGCAGGGCGCGAGCGCGCCGCGGCGCGGACGGCGCCGATGGCCATGGGTTCCCACTGGTGATGCGACAGCAACTCGATGGCGGCGCGCGCCGTGGCATCGCCCACGCCGGGGAGCAGCCGGAGAATGCGGTACCAGCTCACCTCGTCGCGCGGATTCTCGAGAATGCGCAGGAAGGCCAGCATGTCCTTGATGTGCGCGGCTTCGAGGAACTTGAGCCCGCCCCACTTTTCATACGGAATGCGCCGATTGGCCAGTTCGATTTCGAGATCGGCGCTCAGATAGCCGGCGCGGAACAGCACGGCCATCTCGCGCAGCGGCGTGCCCTGCTCGTGCAGCTCCAGCAGCCGGTCCACCACGAAGGCCGTCTGCATCGCTTCGTCGCGCACCGTGACCAGCCACGGTGCCTCACCGCCATCGCGCTCGGTCCACAAGCGCTTGGAGTACCGCTCGGTGCTGCGCGAGATGATGGTGTTGGTGGTCTCGAGAATGGGCGCGATGCTGCGGTAGTTCTGCTCGAGCGTGACGATGCGTGTGCCGGGGAACTGCTGGGGAAAATCGAGGATGTTGCGGATGGTGGCGCCGCGGAAGGCATAAATGCTTTGCGCGTCGTCGCCCACCACCGTGAGCTTGCCGTTGGTGCACAGCCCGCGCAGGATGCGCGACTGCAGCGGGTTGGTGTCCTGGTACTCGTCCACCAGCACGTGGTCGTACAACGCGCGCATCTGCTGCGCGATGGGCGGCGCCTGTTCCAGCAGCAGCGCCCACGACAGCAGCAGGTCGTCGTAGTCGAGCAGGTTGCGCTCGCTCTTCCGCTTCACGTAGTCGGCGAAGCAGCGCTCGATGTCCCCGGTCCAGCTGAGGAAGTGCGGCCACTGGTCGCCGAGGATGTCGGCGACGTCGTGTCCGGTATTGACGTGCCGTGAATAGATGGACACCAGCGTTTCGGCGCGGGGAAAGCGTGGCGCGCCGCGCGGGGCGTTCTTGAGGTCCCCGTAGCCGAGGGCGGAGCGGGCGAGTCCCATGAGGTCGCCGGCGTCGGACTGGTCGAGGATCGTGAAGTCGGCGGGCAGTCCCGCGGCGGGGCCGAAGCGGCGGAGCAGCTTGTGGGCGATGCCGTGGAAGGTGCCGCCCTGCACGTGCTGGGAGTCGGACCCCACGAGCCGTTCACAGCGGCTGACCATTTCCTGGGCGGCGCGCCGGGTGAACGTGAGCAGCAGGATGCGCTGTGGCGGTACGCCCCGGTTGATAAGCGCGGCCACCCGATGGATGAGGGTGCGGGTCTTTCCGGACCCGGCCCCGGCGACAATAAGGAGGGGCGTATCCCCATGGCTGGCCGCCGCGGCCTGCGCCGCATTGAGCGCGGGTCCCTCCGCCGAGGGTGGCGGCGGGACGACGCGGCGCGCCGGCAGCGGTACATGGACGCGGGGCAGGTTATCGGCCATCCCCGAAGATATGGAGAAGGGCTGACGGAAATGAGGGCCCGGGGGCGTGACGTTTGCGGCCGATCGTCGTCCGTGCTCAGTTCGGCGTGGGTTCAGCAGGCGTTTTCGGTTTCTGTACGGACTGCCGTCGTGGATAACCCGGTGTCGGTCGGGGTCCGTCGCAACTTTGTGACGACCCGGACCGCGGACCGCCGCGTGCGGTAGCTTGACCGTGTCGTGACCTCTCCCTAGGTTTGCAACTTGCTATTGTCGCGAGGCGTGTGTGCGCCACCCTACCCTTGGGTGAGCGGGCGCGTTCCTCGATGGTGATAGGTGATGGGCTCGCGTGTTGGCGGAGCTTGGACCGTTCAGCGCGAGTGGAGGACTGTCTCCTCGGAGACAGGCAGGATTTCCGGGCATCACCCTGTGCAGTACGACACTGAACTCCTTTCGGCCGCTCCCCGATCCGAGATCAGGTCCTCTGCGGTACATCGGTGATGAGGCGTGCGCCGACCGGCGTCGCTTACCACAGCAGTTCTGTTGTTGCGCGGTCACCCGATCCGCGGAACGGCAACTACCTCCACTACCTCGCAAGAGGGGGATGAATGCAACTCTTTTCTCGGAACAAGGCGCTCGCCGCCCTGAGCCTCGGCGCCCTGGCGGCGCTCGGTGCTTGCGGTGACGACGTCACGGTGCCCGCGCCGGTGAATCCGCCGGTACAGGTGACCATGTCGCCGTCCAACGCCAACGT
>NZ_JBIJAW010000374.1:0-3103 GCF_044345575.1 Gemmatimonas sp. | reverse complement strand
CTACGACCGCATCCTGCGCGCCGTCGCCGACGGCGAGGTCGACGCGGGGCTCATCATCCACGAGAGCCGCTTCACCTACGCCGATCACGGGCTCACCAAGGTCATCGACCTCGGCGACTGGTGGGAACAGGAGACACGTCTGCCGGTACCGCTCGCCGGAATCTGCGCGCGCAATGATGTCGACGACGCGCTGCGCGACGAGGTGGAACGCGCCATCCGCGCCTCGGTGCAGTACGCCTTCGATCGCCCCGACGCGAGCCGCGACTACGTGCGGGCCCACGCGCAGGAAATGTCCGATGCGGTGTGCGATCAGCACATCGCGCTGTACGTGAACGCGCACAGTCTCGACGTCGGCGACGACGGCCTCGCCGCCATCAACCGGCTGGTCGGCGCCTAGCGGCCCTGCAGCTGCCGCTGATACGCCTCGACGTCGAATGACCCGATGGAGTCGGCAATCAGACCGGCTTCATCGATCTGCCACAACTCCGTGCCGTCGATGCGCACCGCGCGGCCCGTACCACCGGGACCCGTATTCGTGCCCGCGAGCGTCCAGTGATACGCCACGCGCCCGTCCACATCGTCGACGCCGCGCAGCGTCACCACGAGATCGGGAAACGCCTCCATGAACGACGCCGCCGACGCCGCGATGGCCTCGCGTCCCGTGTGCGGCACCCCACCGTTGATGGTGAGCGTACCGTTCGGCGCGAAGAACTCGGCCACCTTCGATGGATTGTCGCTGCACCACGCCGTGGTGTAGCGATCAGCAAAGTCGTAGAGCGGGTGCGTCATGGCTCAATGATACGGATACACCGCGTAGAACAGCAGCGACATCGCGGCCAGCCACCACATGGCGGCCGGCACCTCCCGCACGCGACCGCTGAAGATCTTCATCACCGGATAGGCGATGAGCCCGGCCGTCATTCCCACGCCAATGTTGTAGGTGAACGCCATCAGCACGATGGTGAGAAAAGCGGGCACCCACTCGGTGTAGTCGGCGAAGTCGAGCGTGGCCATCGCACTCAGCATGAGCACGCCCATGGCGACGATCGCCACGCCGGTCGCATGCGACGGGATGGCGGTGAACAGCGGCGCAAAGGCGAGCGACGCGAGAAAGAGCAGCGCCACCACGACCGCCGTGGCCCCCGTGCGTCCGCCCTCTTCGATGCCCACGGCCGACTCCACGAACGCACCGCAGGTGGTGGTGCCAAGCACCGGCGCCACCATGTTCACCAGTGCGTCGGCGAGCATGGGCTTCTCCATGTCGGGGAGATTGCCCTTCGCATCGAGCAGGCCGGCGCGCGCGCCGAGTCCGATGAGGGTGCCGATCGTATCCACGAACGCCATCACGAACACGATCACCACCACCGGCATCGCTTGCACGGTGAGCGCACCGGCGATGTCGAGCTGCCCGAACAGCGGCGCCAGCGACGGCGGTGCACTCACGACGCCAGTCGGCAGCGGCGTGATGCCGGTTGCGAACGACAGTACGGTGGTGAGCACGATCCCCAGCAGCAGCGCGCTCTTCTGCCCGCGCGCCAGCAGCACCGCCGTGGTGAGAAAGCCGGCGATGGCCAGCAGCGTGGTCGGCTTGTTGAGGGCGCCCAGTGCCACCGGTGATCCAGGCACGCCGAGCTGCACCACGCCCATCGCGTTGAGACCGATGAAGGTGAGGAACAGACCGATCCCCACCGTGAAGCTGTGCTTGAGCGACGCGGGAATCCCCTCGGCCAGCCACCGGCGTACACCGAACAGCGTGAGCACCGTGAACAACGCCCCGGCGAGGAAGATGGCACCGAGCGCCGTCTGCCACGCGAAGCCCATCCCCTTCACCACCGTGAACACGATGAACGCGTTCTCGCCCATGTAGGGCGCGATCGCGAAGGGGCGCTTCGCATACACGCCCATCACCAACGTGCCGAACGCCGCCGACAGAATCGTCGCCGTGATCGACGCCTCACGCGGCAACCCGGCCGCTTCCAAGATCGCCGGGTTCACCACGATGATGTACGCCATCGTGAGGAACGTGGCGAGCCCCGCCGTGACCTCGGTACGCCAGGTGGTGCCGTGCCGGGCGAACTCGAAGAAGCGACTCACGGCTTCACGGCACGCTGGAAGGCGCCTCGCGGCAAGGCATCGAGAAAGGAGAGCACCACCGCCGCCGAGTTCTCGGCGGCGAGCCGCCCGAACACGCGCGCTTCGTTGTCCTCCGCGTTGCCACCGGCGAGGTCGGACAGCGAGCGGAAGGCAATGAACGGCACGCGATTTTCCTGCGCCACCAGCGCGACGGCAGACGATTCCATGTCCAGCGCGTCAGCGCGGAACGTCGCCCACACCCACTCGCGATAGGCCGCGTTGTCCACGAAAGTGGGGCCGCTCACCCCGTTACCTCCCACCACGATCTTCGGCGTGTGCGCGAGACAGCGGCCGCCGGTGACGCACCCCTTGAGCGTCACGCTGCTGCTCACGCGCCGCGCCACGGCCAACGCCATGGAGTCCACCGGAAACCAGAACTGGCGCACAAGCGAATCGGCGGGCGCGCCGTGCACGGTCACGCTGGTGCCCTGCGGGAACATCATGCCGTAGCCGCCGAACTCGGTGGTCTTGCGTGCCGGCGCGAAGCCCTGCGGCGTTTCGCGCGCGAACACCTGCTCCTGATAGTTCCCCCACTGCGCGGGCACCGTCACGTCACCCACGTTGAGCCCCGGATTCACCCCACCGGCAATTCCGCTGAACACGATCGCCTGCACCGGCACCCGGTCGAGTAACGCCTGGGTGGTCATGGCGGCGTTCACCATGCTGAAGCCGCTCAGCAGCAGCACCACGTCGTGTCCGCGCAGCCGCCCGAAATAGAGCGTGCGGTTGTTCACCACCTGCTTGCCCGTGATCTCGGTGGCCGCCTGCAACGCACGCCATTCGGCGTCGAACGCCGACATGATCGCGATGCGGGGCACGGTGGAGGCCGGCGCCGCCGACGGGGGCGTGGCGGGAGCCGGAACCGTACGGGCGCACCCGCTGAGGGTGCCGCAGACAAGGGCGCTGGTGAGAACCGCGCGAAACGGGAAGCGCATGACCGAAATGGGGTGAGGGTGAGCGAAGGGGACGC
>NZ_JBIJAW010000373.1:0-3108 GCF_044345575.1 Gemmatimonas sp. | reverse complement strand
CGCATGCGTCGCGCAGGCATCGTCAACAGCACGCGCGGAGCACGTGGGGGGTATTCGCTGGCGCGCACGCCGGAAGAGATCACCGTGCGCGACGTGATTCAGGCGTCGGAACTCACCACCTTCGACCTGCACTGTGTGTCCCACCCCGTGGATGCCGGACGGTGTGCCGAGGCGGAGAACTGCAGCATCCGCCCCGTGTGGATGCTGTTGCAGAAGCGGATCGACGAGGTGCTCGAGGGAGTTCGGCTGAGCGATCTCCTGGCCGACGAATCGGTGGTGCGCGATCGCGTCGGCTTGCCGGCCTACGAGGTGCAGGCCGACGTCCCCGGAGCGCTCCCCATTCTGCAGGCCTGAGCGCGCGGCATGGGCTTCTGGGCCGACTGGCAAGCTGCACGGGCGCGACGGCAGCGGGTGGAGGTGTATCTCAATCATCTGCTACGCGAACCGGATGCGGCCACCCTCCAGTGGCTGAGCAAGTGCGGGGGGAATGGCCAGGCGGCACGCCGCGAACTCGCGTTTGCGCGCCGGGCTCTCGGGCTGATCGTGGCGGAACGCGATGCACTCGATGATCGCACGGCCGCTGATGTCGCCCATCAGCTGGCGCCGGTCGTCGCCGCGGAAGCGCGACGCGATGCCGACATCGGTCGCCTGTGGGCGGAGCGGTGGCGGGGCTACACCGCCGCACTGGCCGTGCGGGGCAACCCGGAGTCGCCCGCAGCGCGGCTGGCGCGCGTGCTGTTGTCCGGCGTCGGTGTCGTAGACCCCGCCGCCGACGACCTGCTTCAGGGAACGGCCTACATACAGGATACCCGTGCCGTCCTCAACGAGCAGCTCCGGGTCGCGTTTGGGGCGGCATCACTGCCTGAGGACATTCGCCCCAGTGCCCTGCGTGGCTGATTGTCCTGCTGGCCAGGCAAAGCGCTAGCGCACAAAACAAAACGGGCAACAGCGCGCATGCACTGTTGCCCGTTTCGTTTGTTCGATGCGAGGTGCCGAAGGCCGGACTCGAACCGGCACGTCCTTGCGGACACTGCGCCCTGAACGCAGCGCGTCTACCAATTCCACCACTCCGGCAGACACCTCTCCGCCCGGCGGCCGATCGCTCTGACCACCGTAACGGCAGGGCGGGAAGAATAGACCGGATACGGCCCGAAAGTCAACGCCAAAGGCCAGAAACGTGATGGGGCAGTGACGCGCTACCAGCGGAAAACCGGCCGCGAGCGATTAGGTTTCACGCACGTATGGCCAAACAGGAAGCGGAAGAGCCCACCGAACTGATCGCGCGCAACAAGCGCGCGCGTCACGATTACGAGATCCTCGACACCTGGGAAGCCGGCATCGTGCTCACCGGGACCGAGGTGAAGGCGTTGCGTGACGGTCGGGCGAACCTCACCGACGGCTACGGATATGTGCGCGATGGCGAGGTATTCCTCCTCAACGCCCACATCGGTGCCTACGGCCACGGCAACGTCTTCAATCATGAGCCCACGCGCACGCGGAAGCTGCTGCTGCACAAGCGCGAGATCCGTCGGTTGATCGGTTCGCTGGAACGGCAGGGACTCACGCTCGTGCCCCTCGACATGTACTTCAAAGGGGGCAAGGTGAAGGTGCGTGTGGCCCTCGCGCGTGGCAAACAGCAACACGACAAGCGCGAAGATCTCAAGAAGCGCGACGCCGAGCGCGAGATCGCGCGCGTCCTCCGCAAGGGCTGATGCGGTCGATTGTGCGTGCGGCACTCCGGCAGGTCGCGCTGGCGTGTATCGTCGCGTCAACCAGTATGGCGCAGACGACGCCGGCGACGGCCAAGCAGCCTTCCGGGAATGTCGTCCTCGCGCGCCTCGGTGAGCGCTCCCGTCCGGTCGCGCAGATCGCGCACCCCAATGGCGGTCTCGCGCTGCGCGCCGATGCGCTCGCCGAGGGCCTCGGGGGGCAGTTGGTGCGCGACGCGGAGCGCCCAGGTCGCTATCGCCTCGAGGTCGGTGCGGTCGGCGTCGATATCGAACAGGGATCGGCCCTGGTCGTGGTGGCCGACGATACGCTCCCGCTGAGTGGGGAGGTGTTCCGGCAGGGCGGCCTGCTGTATGTCCCCCTCGCGTTTGCTGCCGATCTCCTCCCTCGCCTCGGCACCGGCGTCATGTACGATGCGGAGAAGCGCGAGGTACGGCGTTTTGCGCCCGTCGTCGCCAGTCGGCGCGCCCCGGCGCCCCGCAGTGCGCCGTCGGCGGCTGCGGCCAACACCAACGTCCGGGCGGAGCCCGATCGCACCGCCGTTCGCGCGCCCGAAACGCGCTCGAGCAATCGCCAGCGCGTCGTGGTGGTCGACGCCGGCCACGGTGGCCCCGACAATGGCATGTCCGGCCCCATCGGCGGCGGTCCGCGGATCTACGAAAAGCACGTCACGTTGGCCGTGTCGAAGCAACTTCAGCGTGCTCTGGAAGCGCGTGGGGTCCGGGTGGTCATGACGCGTACGGCCGATACACTGATCGGCTTATACGATCGCGGGCCGATTGCCAATGCGGCGAAAGGGGACGTGTTCGTTTCCATCCATGTCAATGCAGCCAATCCGCGCTGGAAGAACCCGGGTACCGCGCGTGGCTTCGAGACGTACTTCCTTGCCGAAGCGAAAACGGAAGACGAGCGGCGGGTCGCGGCGATGGAAAACGAAGTCGTGAAATTCGAGACCAAGGCCGATGTCAGCGGCGATGACCCGCTCGGCTTCATCATGCGCGACATGGCGCAGAACGAGCATCTGCGGGAATCGATGCAACTGGCCTCGCTCATTCAGGGAGCGATGCGAACCGTGCATCCCGGTCCCAACCGTGGCGTCAAACAGGCGGGGCTGGCTGTCTTGGTCACGGCATTCATGCCCGCCGTTCTGGTGGAAATCGGTTTCGGGACCAATCCGACCGAGGCCTCCTACATCTCGAATTCGCAACGTCAGGCGGAGCTCGCCGAGCGCCTCGCCGACGCCATCGAACGCTATCTGGCGGAGTATGAACGCAAGGTGAGTAGATGACGACCATCGCGACACGTGTGGCGGGTCTCGATTTCCGGAACCCCGTGGTGCTGGCGTCCGGCACGGCGGGCTTCGGCCTCGAGATCGAAGAT
>NZ_JBIJAW010000372.1:0-3111 GCF_044345575.1 Gemmatimonas sp. | reverse complement strand
CAGTCCCTTCATGACGTAGATGAACTGCGGAGCCATGGAGTACGTGACAGGGGAACGGTACGGCCACCCGACTGGCGGCCACAACACGAGGTGAAATCTAGGGAATCGCGGAAGCGCCGCGCCTTTCGGACACCGGATCGCCGAAAATCACCGATTTTCGACCAAAGGAACACCAAACCGCGGGTTTCCGCCCCGCGACCATCCCGGAAATGCGGTGACGCTCTGGACTGCCGGTCGTCGCCTGAATAGCCGATATATGAAGCTATCTCCATGTCCGTCCCTGTCGCCGCGCCGACCGCCTCGCCCATCCTGAGCGTGCTCACGCGCCTGGCTCTCGCCATTGCGAGACGCCGGGCGTACGGCGACGTGCACCCCATGGTGCAGCAAGCCGACGACCAGCTCACCGAGGCGCTCACGCGGCATCTGGCCAGCGAGGGGACGTTCTCGCTGGCCGTGGCGCATCGCGAGTTGCTGGTGGACGGCCAGCCGGCTGAATTCGGCGCCGTGTCGCAGGATCTCGCGACCCGCCTACACCAGATGAACATCGGCGCCGCGCGCTTCTCCCCGGGGGTGAACCGCGAGGCCATCGCCGCATTCGTACGCTTCGTGGCCCGCCGGGCCGCCGATGTGCGCCCCGACGAACCGCTCCCCGACCTCCCCGGCATCGTCCTCGGCCGGCTGGACTTCGACCAGCTGGGGCTGGCCGATGACGAAGCCATCGAGGCGGAGACCACGCAGCTTTGGCGGTCGCTGGCGGAACGGGTCTTCGCGGCGGTGCAGGCCGACGGTACGGCACACGACCTGGATGGATCGCCGGCCACGATCGGCGCGGCGCTCAGCGAGGCCGCCGAGAATGGGGAAAGTGCGCAGGCCGCCTTCGAAGCCCTGAAGGGGATGGCGGAGCAGGTGGCGATGGCCCCGCGGCGCGTGCGCGACGAGATCGGCGAGCGGCTGCAGGCCCTGCTCTCGGTGACGGAACAGAGCGTCATCGTCGCCGCCCTACGGGCTGGCGGCACGGTGCCGCGGGCGCGATTGGTCGCGAACGTCGTGGACGTCCTCCCCGCAGCGGCCGTGGTGCGCTGGCTCAATTCCGCGGCCATGGCGTCGGGGCGCGACCTCTCGCCGCACCTGCTGCGCCTGCTCACCAAGATGTCGGTGCATTTCCGCGGCCGCCGCCCGGAGGCCGTCGCGGAGCAGGTGCGCGAAACGGCGCGCGATCTGGTGGAAGGGTGGGACCTCAACGAACCCAATCCGGAAGAGCACGCGTCGCTGCTGGAGACGCTGGCGGGATGGAGCGCCCGTGGGGGCGAGACCGCGTCATCGACGGGCGATATCTTCTCGGACCCGCGGTCGCAGGAAGCGTCTCGGCTGGTGCAGATGGCCATCGAACTCGACGTCGTGTCGGAGGATGCGATGCTCGCGGTGCGGCGCCTCGCCGACGACGGGCACGCTACCGCCGTGCTGTCGTGGATCGAGCGCGGCGCCTCGATCGAAACCGCGGCCCTGCTGCGGGACCAGACCTTCACCCCGGCGGCCATCCTGCAGGCGCTGCTGGCGGATCCGCTCGATGTCGCCGCGGTGCGCCAGATCCTCGAAGCCACACCGCCGGAATCGACCAGTGTGTTGCTGGAGGCGCTGGAACGCAGCGAGTCCCGCACCGGGCGCCGCCTCATCTACGACCGGCTGCGCGCCATGCCGGCCTCCATCGTGCCCACCGTGTACGAGCAGCTCAGCCGGCCGGTCACGTGGTACTTCGCGCGTAACCTCCTGGCGCTCCTGCGCGATCTGCTGGTCGCCGAGCCGGCCGCGGCCACCGGCTTCTCGGTGGGCCCGGTGCTGCTGTTTCAGCGGCACGAGCACGTGGCCGTGCGCCGCGAGGCGGTACGCCTGCTGGTGCAGTTGCCCATGACCCGGGCGTCGGCGTTGCGCCGCGCGCTCGATGATCAGGAGATCGACGTGTGTCAGACGGCCGTCGATGCCGCGTTCGCGTCGCGTACCGAAACGTGGCCGGCCGACGTGGCGCAGCGGTTGCTGGCGATAGCCGACGACAACACGATCGACGTGGACTTTCGCGAGAAGGCCGTGCGGGCCGTGAGTGGGACGGTGACCAGCGAGGTGCGTACGTGGCTGGTGGCCCATGCGAGCCGCAAGTCGGCGTTGCGCGGTGCCCTCAAGCTGGCCCCGACCTCCCCGACCGTGCGCGCCGCCTTGCGCGTGCTGACGACCCGCCACGGCGATGCCGCCGACGCCGCGCCGGTCATTGCGCTTGCCCGAAAGGCCGGTGTCACCGGAGCCGGAGCATGACGGGCCTCGCCCCCACGCCCACGGGATCGGGCGCGCCGACCTTCCGTCCGGTCATCGAGTTCCTGCTCAGCCTCGCCCAAGCGCTCTCGGCGCGCACGTTGTACGGTGGCGATCATCCGTCGCTCACGGGTAGTCGGGCCCGCGCATACGAGAAACTGCAAACAGCCCTCACCGCCTGGCCATCGCTGCGGCTCACCCTGCTGGACAACGATCTGGTGGTGGGCCGGCAGGTGGTGTTCGAGATGCGCCAGTGGGAACTGGGGGAGCGGCTCTCGCGCGCGGGCGTGCAGCGCATCGAGTTCACCAACGACACGCTCGACGACGCGGTCTTCGGCGAGCTGCTGGGCGTACTGCATCGGGCGCTCATGCCCTCAGCGCCGCCGCTGCAGCAGGCGGTGGTACTCGATGGCGTGCGACTGGGTCCGGTCGCCCTGCTCAACGCCGAGGAGCAGGACGGTTCGCGGTCGTCGCCCGGCGCTCCGGGCACGGCGCCCACCGACGAATCGCCATTGCTCGAATCGCTGATCGCCGAGGGCCTCGCCGAGGAACTCGACGCGATGCAGTGGATCAGCGACGAAGCGGGGCTCACCGGCCGCGTGCCCATGGGAGAAGTGGAAGCGGTGATCCGGAGCCTCTCCATGGCCATGCAGGCGGAACAGGCCACGCTGCTCCCGCTGGTTTCGCTCAAGTCGGTAGATCAGTACACCACGGTGCATGCATGCAACGTGTCGATGCTGTCGATGGGGCTCGCGGAAGCACTGGGCTTCAGTTCCCGCGACGTGCGCTCGGTGGGGACCGCAGCCCTGC
>NZ_JBIJAW010000096.1:0-10347 GCF_044345575.1 Gemmatimonas sp. | reverse complement strand
CGGCACCACCGGGTGCTCTTCCACGTACGCCTTCGGCAGCGGTGCGGCCTCGATGACCGGCACCTCGTACTTCGCGGGGCGGTTGGCCCACGTCTTGAAGATGTTCCAGCCGAAGACGACCATGCCCACGATGTACATCGTGCCACCGGCCACGCGCATCCAGTACATGGGCATCAGCTTGAGCACGGTTTCCACGAAGTCGGGATAGGCCAGGCGTCCCGTTTCGTCGAAGGCGCGCCACATGAGCCCCTGCGTGACGCCCGCGCTGTAAATCGCGACCACGTACAGCACGATGCCCACCGAGGCGATCCAGAAGTGCACCTCCATCGCCTTCTTGCTGTACACCGGCGCCTGGAAGAGGCGCGGCAGCAGCCAGTACACCATGCCGAACGTCATGAAGCCGTTCCAGCCGAGGGCACCGGTGTGTACGTGCGCGATGATCCAGTCGGTGTAGTGTGCGAGGGCGTTGACGCTCTTGATGGAGAGCATCGGGCCTTCGAAGGTGGACATGCCGTAGGCGGTGACGCCGACGACGAAGAACTTGAGGATGGGATCCTGCGCCACCTTGTGCCACGCGCCGCGCAGCGTGAGCAGGCCGTTGATCATGCCGCCCCAACTCGGGGCCCAGAGCATCACCGAGAAGAGCATGCCCACCGTGGAGGCCCACTCGGGCAGCGCGGTGTAGTGCAGGTGGTGCGGGCCGGCCCAGATGTACATGAACACCAGCGACCAGAAGTGCAGGATGGACAGCTTGTAGCTGAACACCGGCCCTTCGGCGGCCTTGGGCATGAAGTAGTACATGAGGCCGAGGAACGGCGTCGTGAGGAAGAACGCGACGGCGTTGTGGCCATACCACCACTGCATGAAGGCGTCCTGCACGCCCGCGTAGATGCTGTAGCTCTTCAGCATCCCCGCCGGCATGGACAGGTTGTTGAAGATGTGCAGGATCGCGACGGTGACGATGGACGCGATGTAGAACCACAGCGCCACGTAGATGTGGCGCTCACGGCGCTTGATGATCGTGCCGAAGAAGTTCACCGCGAACACCACCCACACCACGGCGATGGCGATGTCGATGGGCCACTCGAGCTCCGCGTATTCCTTGGCCTGCGTGAAGCCGAAGGGGAGCGTGAGCGCCGCGGACACGATGATCGCCTGCCACCCCCAGAAGTGGAAGTTGCTGAGCGCATCGGAGAACATGCGCGCCTTGAGCAGGCGCTGGGTGCTGTAGTAGCACCCCATGAAGAAGGCGTTGCCGGCGAACGCGAAGATCACCGCGTTCGTGTGCAATGGCCGCAGGCGCCCGAACGATGTCCATTCGAGGCCGAAATTGAAGATCGGGTTGGCCAGCTGCAGGGCGATTAGCAGGCCGGCGAGCATGCCGACCACGCCCCAGATGAACGTGGCGAACAGGAATTTCCGGACGATGGCGTCGTCGTACGAAAAGCGGTCGAGCGCGACGCCGGCGACGCGGGGGGCCGCTCCTTCAGTAGCCACGCTGGTGGCGGGGATCATCGAATTCCCTCTGGGAGTGTGGGATTTGGGCAGTGCGAAGGAGAGTCTAGGCCTTCGCGCCCGCTCACTCCGTCAGGAGGGGGATGGAAAAGCGTCGGGGAAAACCCGATAAACAGGGGGGAGTTGGACCGTTCGGTCCAAGTGCTTGTGGGGCTTGGGGTTTCGTCTTGAGCCGATGGGAAACGCAGACGGCAGACCGCAGGAACTACAGCACGCAGTCCCGGAGGCAGGCGGTACAACAACACGGGGGCGACCGCTTTGCGGCGCCCCCGATTTCCTTTGCGGTAGGGATATCAGGGCCGCGCGTAGCGCCGGCCCCGCCCCCCTCACGGCACCACCACCGACGCCGCCACGCTCACCAGCGATCCCGCCAGCAACGTGACCGGCGCCGGATTCTCGTTGGCAATCAGCACCACGGTGAAACGGCCGGCCACGTCATGTGCCGCCACCGACGCAAACCCGCGGATCTCGCCGGTGTGCGACCACACCGGGCGCCCCACGAGCTGCCGCCGCACGATCCCCAGCCCGTAGTTCTCGCTCCCCACGGTGGCCATCATCTGCCCAAGCGAGGCGGTACTCACGAGCCGGCCCGTCATGAGCCCCTGCCACCAGCGCGCCAGCGCCTCCGGCGTGGAGAAGTACGCGCCGGCGGCCCAGGCCGCGCTGTACGTGGAGGCGCGGGTCTCCATGACGTTCATGGCCCCGCCGACCCATCCCCCCGGTAGCGGACCCGTCGGCGCTTCGTACTGATCGAGGAAGGGAGCCGTCAGCCCCAGCGGCACCAGCAGCTCATCGCGCACCTGCTGATGGTACGGGCGTCCACCCGCCGCCTCGGCGACGAGCCCGGCCAGCTGATAGTTGGAGTTGGAGTAGCTCCACCCCGTCCCGCGCGGAAAGAGCGGCGGGCGCAGCAGCGCGAGCGTCCGCTGCGGTGTCCAGCGGGCGCTGGTGTTGGCGAGAATGGAGTCCCGGTAGCCCGGCGCGTCGGTGATGTCGAAGACGCCACTGCTGTGATTGAGCAGCTGGCGCACCGAAATCGCCGGATCAACATGCGCGATGGGCGGCAGCCATCGCCCCACCGGATCATCGAGCGTGAGCCGGCCGCGCTCCGCGAGACGCACGAGCAACGTGGCGGTGATGGACTTGGAGATGCTGCCGATGCCGAGGCGCATGGCCGTGTCCATGGGCACACCCGGAGCGGCGAGCCCCGCCACACCGCGCCACACGCGGCCGTCGGCAAGGACGACCGCCCCCGAAACGCCACGCAGCGGCACGGCCCGCACGGCGCTGTCGAGCACCCGCTGCAGGCGCGCCGTCCAGATCGTGTCGGTCGCCACGGTCACGGGAGGCGACGAGGGCGTTGACGGTGTGGCCGACGTGGGCGCGTCGGTCGCGCAACCCAGCAGGGCCGCGACGACCACGAGAGTACCAACGACTGCCAGCCGCGCGCCGTGGGATTGGTATGCCATATGTCGTACAGACGTGCTCACGAGAGCGCCGTTAACGCGACGCGGCGGGTTCAGCCCGCTACGATACATAGCGCATGGACATCCGCGACGATCAAGGGGTCAGCGTCGTTGATCATCCACCGATCAACGACGCTGACCCCTTGTGCGCTTGAACACCCAGCGGCCGACTACGCTGCCCGGCGCCCCGCGCGGTGAGCCCGCTCTTCGTCGGTGCGGAACCGCTCCGCCTGCGCGCGCTGCGACCGCGCCTGCGCCGTCAGCTCCTGGCTGGCGCTCGCCGACTCTTCGGCGTTCGCCGCCGCCTGCTGAACCGTGGTGTTGAGCTGCGCGAGCGCCTCGCGAATCTGCGTGACCCCTTGCTGCTGGCTTTCCGCGGCCTGACCGATCTGCCCCATGACCGCGTTCACCGAGCCGATGCGGTGCGCGACTTCCTTGAGCTGCGAGCCCACTTCCTGGGAAATGGTCACGCCCCCTTCCACGCGCAGCACCGCCTGATCGATGAGCGCGGCCGTCGTGCGCGCCGCCTCGGCGCACCGCATCGCGAGCGCACGCACCTCGTCGGCGACCACGGCGAACCCGCGTCCTGCATCGCCGGCGCGCGCCGCCTCCACGCTCGCGTTGAGCGCGAGCAGGTTCGTCTGGAACGCGATCTCGTCGATCGTCCGCACGATCTTGGCCGTTTCACGGGCCGCGTCGCGCGTGCCGTCCATCGCCACGATGAGCCGATTGACATGCTCCACGCCCGCCTCCGCCGACTTCGTGGCCGTCGTGGTCGTCTCGCGGGCATCGCGCACGTTGCCTTGAGTCGCCTGCCCCAGCCCCGCGAGCTCCGTCACGCTAGCGCTGATCTCCTCGAGCGTCGCCGCCTGCTCCGACGTGAGCTGGGCGAGGGTATCGGCCCCGTTCGCGATTTCCGTCGAGGCCGCATCGATCTGGCGCGACGACGCATTGAGCTCACCGATCGTCTCGCGCAGCTGCGCCACGGCATCGTTCAACTCCGTGGCGGTGCGATCGTAGTCGCCGCCGAAGCCCGTGGCGACCGACTTCGTGAGGTCGCCGTCGCGCAACGCCGTGATCACCGGCATGAGCGAGCCGAGGAACGCGTGCGTGGCGCCCAGATCCGCCTCGTTCTTCTGACGCAGCGATTCTACCGTGGCCGCGCCTTCGATCATGCGGTTGGACACGGCCGCGAAGGTGCCCTTGAGCGCCCCGCTGCTCACGTGCATCGCGCGCTTCTCCGCGACGGCGCGCCCCAATTCCAGGGCATGCGCGTCGAGGGTCTCTACGGCGCTGATGACGGTGCGCACGGCCGCAGCCACCCCGTCACCGGCGGGCACCACGTCGAGGCGTCCCTCGCCCACGGCTTCGAGCGATTCGAACAACGCCTGCGTGCTGTGCGCTTCCTTCTCGAGCCCTAGCGCCTGGAACACCAGCACCGCGGTCTCGAACACCACGAAGAGCGCGTGCACCACGACGATCCCGTGGCCGCCGGTGGAATGATTGAGCACCCACACCCCCACACCCATGCCCTGCAGGATGTGGAAGGCCACGTGGTGCACCGCGATGAACGCCGCCGCGGCCACCAGTACCCGCCAGTCACGATACGACAGCAGGAAGGCCAGCGACGCGAAGATGTGGAAGTGCATCTCGATCAGGCCGCGGGCCTGATGGATGAACAGCGCCGAGAACGCCATGAAGGCGAGCCCGATGAAGAAGCGGGTCCCTGTGGCCCCGGCGCGGGTACGCGAGACCCAGATGCTCGCGAGCGCGAGCGGCGCGCCCACCACGAGCGCCGGGGTCCACGCCTGGTAGATCCACGCCAGGATCAGGGAGACGGGGAAATGCAGCAGCAACACGGTGCCGAGCAGGCGGTCCGCGTCGCGGCGACTCCGACCCAATACGGTCGACGGAAGAGCCATGGTCGTGATTCCAGGTGATGCCGGGGTGGCCTGACGCGGCACAGCCCCTGGGTGAAACGGGAAAGACGGGAGTCGCCAGCTGCGACGCTCCTCGCACGGAGTATCGGGAGTCGATCTATCGACTTGAGTGCGATTTGACGCGTTTCTGTATCGGGAAAACCGAAACGCCGCAACGACTTACGCCGCGAGCAGAGAGCCCACTCCGACAGCGAAACGGTCTGGACCGCGAGTCCAATTTTGCGCGCGGCCGTGTAGCGCCCCGAGACGATATACTTTTCAGACATGCCCACCTTCCCGAACCCCGCCGGGGTCGCGGCCGCCGCTTCCCGCCGCGCCTTCCTCCGCACCGCCGCGCTGACCATGGGCGGCGTCCTGTTCGCCCGCCCGGCGATGGCCGAGTCGGCCACCGAGTCGCCGGTCGCGCCGGTGCCGATGACCGTGTACAAGGATCCCAACTGCGGCTGCTGCGAGCAGTGGGTGGCGCATGTGAAGCAGGCGGGATTTGCCGTCACCGTGCGCGACACGGCCGACATGGCCACCGTGAAGGCATCGATGGGCGTGCCTGACTCGCTCGGCTCCTGCCACACGGCGCGCGTCGGCAGCTACACCATCGAAGGGCACGTGCCTGCGGACCTCATCCGGAAGCTGCTCGCCGAGAAGCCCGTGGCGCGCGGCCTGGCCGTGCCCGGCATGCCGATGGGCTCCCCCGGCATGGAGCAGGGCGGCCAGAAGGACCGCTACGACGTGCTCCTCTTCGACAAGGCCGGCAAGACCAAGGTGTACGCGTCGCGATGAGCGCGGTGGATCTCCAGAGCGCGCCGACGGGGGTCGATCGGGAAGCGCCGGTCCCGGCGCGCCCGCTCCCGGCGTTCCGCGTGGGCGACGTGGTGGTGCACCACGCCGACGAGGCCGATATCCCGGCCATCGTGGCCCTCAACAATTTGTACGCCCCCGACGGCCTCACGCTTATGCGCAGCGAGGCGTTCGTTACCGCCCACCTGCAGGACTATCAGGTCATTCGCGGCGCGGACGGCCGGATCCGGGGGCAGGTGGCGCTCGACGAGTACGCGCCGTCGCTCACGGAAATCGTCTCGCTCGCCGTGGCCCCCGACCAGCAAGGCCATGGGCTCGGGCAGGTGCTCATCACGGCCGCCGAGCATCTGGCGCGCGAGCGCGGGCACCGCGAGATCTTCGCCATTTCGCTCGCCGAAGCGCTGTTCCTGCGCATGGGGTACACGCTCACGAGCATCGAGATCTATCCGGAGAAGATCGCCCGCTACAAGTCGATCTCCCGCTCCGAGCTGTCGATCGGCCGGAAATTCTGCTTCACCAAGCAGCTCTGAGCGACGGATCGCACGCGCCAGCGTCGCGTCACATCGTACCGCGGCACCTGTGCCTACAGCCAGGCGATGGCGGCGCCGAGGGCACTGAAGAGGCCGAGCGCGCTGCGCAGTCCGCTCCGCAGCGCGCCGTGGACAGCGGTTGTCAGAGTTCGTCGCGCGCTGGCTGCGGGTGCCGCATGCGACTGCAGGGCGCCGTCTGAGAGCTGCTCCGCAATACGCGCACGCGAGGTCCGGGTCGCCGCCTTGCGATCGGCGGGCGCGGGTACCCCCTCCAGCCAGTGCATCTCGAAGCACGGCGACTGCGTTCGCCAGAGACGCGGCAGATTGGCGACGAGAGATTCGTCGTCAATCCAGCAGAGTGCGTGGCTGTCGCCCGCAGCCAGCCCCCGTAACGCCAGCGGCTGTACCTGCACCCCGGCGCGAACTGCCGCCTCCACGAGCGCCGACTTGAATGGACGCAGCGCGCGCCCGTCGGTGGTGGTGCCCTCGGCGAAGAGCACTACGACGCGTCCCTCGCGCAGCCGTGACTCCAGCACGGGGATGGCGCGCAACAGGTCGCGACGACGGGTACGGTCGATGAACACCACACCGCATCGAGCGGCCAACCAACCCACGATCGGCCACGCGGCCACTTCCTGCTTGGCGACGAACGCACACTCGACGTCGGCTGCCAATACCACGATATCGAGCCACGACAGGTGATTGGCCACAACGAGCGCGCCGCCCGTCGGGGCCGCTCCAACCGTGCGCCGCCGGACATCAAAAATGCAAAGGACCAACCGGCACAGCAGACGAACCACGCTGCCTATCCGAAGAACGATGTGTATGCAGCAGGGGCCATCGCTTCCGTGTCGAGCAGCACGAGATAGTCCGTGGTGCCGAACTCGCGGTCGAACGCTGGCGGGCCACAGACCCGCGCGCCCAGCGACAAGTACGACTGGAAAAGGGGCGGCAACGCGTTCGGCGCGTCAGGTGCCTGCGCATCGAGGGCGCGGCCGTCATCGTGGAGCGCGCGCGTCGTGGTGCGCGGTCGGACGAACACGTCATCGTGCAGCGCACCGTTGGACGTCAACGCATTCCATGTGCTCCGGGCCAGCTCCGGGTCGAGTCCCGGGACGGAGCAGCAGCCAAACAGATACCGTTGTCCGTTCCACTGCAGGTATCGGGCGAGGCCGCGCCACAGCAGGCGAATCACGCGGCCGTTCCGATGCCCGGGCGCCACGCACGCGCGGCCAATCTCGACCGAACGGGCCAGAATGCTGCCAGCCATTCCACCGAGTTCGAAGAACTCCGCGCTGTAGAAGCCGAAGCGCGAGGCGGCCATCGTGACCGTTTGCATGCGGTACGTACCCACGACCTGATCTGAGGCGCGATGGATGATCATCAGGTGGTGGAACCAAGGATCTCGATGGTCCTCGTCGCGGGCCGTGGACATGGCGGTGGCGAGTCCTTCACCCAGCTCCTCGTTGAACACCCGATAGCGCAGCGCCTGCACCTCGGCCAGATCGCGCCGCGTCCACGCGAACCGCAGATCATAGGCACCGGCCACCGTCACGCCGGGCGGGATGGCGTCGGTCTGGTGCGGGAACACCTCGTCGTCCAACGGACTTTTGGGTGTCGTCGGCGCGGTCGTCGCCCCCTCCTCGCGTAGGCTTGGCGACGAGGTGTACGGGGCGAGCTTGCGAACCGTGCTCTCGGATGCGCGCGCGATCATCGGGTACTCCTATCCGGAGGGTCTGGTCACCAAGGCGGCTGATGCGTGACAACCTCTGCGGAGTTCGTGATCGCCCCGTGTCGGGATCGGCACAGGTACGTCACTGCCAGGCAACAGGTTGCCCCGCCCGGACCGCTTCGAGACTGGCCTCGGGCCAGCTTCGCAGCGAGCTTATTCGAATGGCCCCACCGTTCGTAGATCCGCACCTGCCACGCCGCATCGACCGCTGGCGGAGTCCGGCCCTCGGTCTCGAGATGCCCATCGTGAGCTATGGCTGGCGTGGGCAGCCGGTCCTGCTGTTCCCCACCGCGGCGGCCGACTTCCTCGAGAACGAACGATTCTGGCTCATCAAGGCCATCGAGCCCCTGCTGCAGCAGGGCCGCATTCGCGTCTTCTCCATCGACAGCATCAACCGGCTGGCGTGGATGGACCGCGGCCTGTCGGTGCAGGAGAGCGCGCGCCGGCAGGCGCTGTATTCGCGGTATGTCGAAGACGAAGTGGTGCCGTTCATCCGCCATGTCTGCGGCGACGGCGGCGCGCGCGCCCTCACGACCGGCGCGAGCTTCGGCTGCTTTCACGCGGCCAATGCCTTCTTCCGCCGCCCTGATCTGTTCGGGGGCGTGATCGGCATGAGCGGCTTCTTTGATCTGTCGCACAGCTACTTCAAGGGCTACAGCGACGACAACTGCTACTTCAATAATCCCATGTGGTACGTGGCGAACCTCGAGGGATGGACCCTCGATCAGCTGCGCCATCACTCACGCATTGCGATTGTATCGGGGCAGGGCGCGTACGAGCGTCCCGACTACGCCCGCGAGTTTCACGACCTGCTCGACCGCAAGGGCATCGGGCACATCTTTGATTTGTGGGGACATGACGTGAACCACGACTGGCCGTGGTGGCGCAAGATGCTCCCCCATTACCTGGAGCGACTGGGATGCTGATTGACGGTAGTTGCAAAGACAGGGAGCAGGTAGCGGATCGTGGAATGCAGGGAGCAGGGTTGTGGTATTCGTCACTGACAGCTCACTACCGAAAGCTGACAGCTCCCCTGCTGCTTGCGGGATGCGTCGCGGCGCTCTCCTCACCCGCCGGAGCGCAGAGTCCCGCCGCCGCCTCGAGCAAAGCCGCCCAGGATCTCCGCAACGCGTCGCTCGACGCGCGCGTGGCCTACGTGCGCTCGCTGCTGCGTCGGTCGCCGCTCGTGGACGGACACAACGACCTGCCGTGGGCGATGCGCGAGGAGAAGGAGAATCCGCTCGATGTGGAAGCGTACAATCTCCGTCGCCAGACCAAGGGGATGACCGACATCGCGCGCCTGCGGCAGGGGCAGGTGGGCGGCCAGTTCTGGTCGGTGTACATCCCCGGTGACATCCGCGACAGCGGCTACGCGCGCGTGCAGCTCGAGCAGATCGACATCGCCCGCCGCGTGATCGCGCGCTACCCCGACGTGTTCACGCCGGCGCTCACCGCGGCCGACGTGCGCAAGGCGTACGCGCAGGGGAAGATCGGCTCACTGCTCGGCATGGAAGGTGGACACGCCATCGAGAACTCCTTGGGCGCACTGCGCGCGTACTACGATCTCGGCGTGCGGTACATGACGCTCACGCACAACGTGACGCTCGACTGGGCCGATGCCGCCAACGACAAGGCGCGCACCGGCGGACTCACCAACTTCGGCAAGGAAGTCGTGCGCGAGATGAACCGGCTCGGCATGCTGGTCGACCTCTCGCACGTGTCCCCCGGCGTGATGAGCGACGCGCTCAACACCACCGAGGCACCGGTCATCTTCTCGCACTCGAGTTCACGCGCCGTGACCAACGTGCCGCGCAACGTGCCCGACAGCATCCTCGCACGACTGCCGAAGAACGGCGGCGTGGTGATGGTGACGTTCGTCCCCGGCTTCGTGTCGCAGAAGGTGGCCGACCACGACGCGGCGCTCAATCGGCTGCGCGATTCCGTGGCCAAGCGTTATCCCGGCGACAACGATGCGCAGTTCAAGGCCGTCGCCGCATGGCGACAGGCGAATGCCACGCCCATCGCCACCATCAGCGACGTCGCTGATCACATGGACCGCATCAAGCAGGTGGCCGGTGCGGCGCATGTGGGCATGGGTGGTGACTACGACGGCATCACGGAAACCGTGCAGGGGCTCGAGGATGTCTCGAAGTATCCCTATCTCCTGGCGGAACTCGTGAAGCGTGGCTGGACGGCGTCGGAGATTCGCGGTGTCGCGGGCGAGAACGTATTGCGCGCGCTGGCCCGCACCGAAGTCGTGTCGGCCCGTCTGCGAAAGGAACGTCCCGCCAGCACCAAGACCATTCAGCAACTCGACCGGAAGATCACGCCATGACCCTCGATCGCAGGCAGTTCCTCAAGAGCTCGGC
>NZ_JBIJAW010000371.1:0-3119 GCF_044345575.1 Gemmatimonas sp. | reverse complement strand
GTTCAGCACGCCGGCCCGCGTGAGCGCTTCCGCCCACGCGAGGCTGCCGGTCACGTCGTCCTCGAACATGCGCCGGTCGAAGGCGAACGAGGATCCCCACGCCAGCAGCGCCTTGTCGGGGGCCACATCGAACCGGCCCGACCAGAGTGGCGTGGTGGCGGGCTGGGCGTGCGCGCGATCGCCTGAGGCGGCCAACGCGATGACGGTGAGGAGCGCAGCAGTCGCTGATCGGCGACGGATCGACATGGGACCCTGGGGCTAAGAGGCGGGCGTGATGAACGCCGGTGCAAACGTGGGGAGAAAGTGCGTCGGGCCGAGGGCCGATGCCAAGAACGGGACGGGATCAGCGTAGCCCCATGATGCCCGATGTACACGGTGAAGGAAAAGGAGCGCATTGACGGTGACCGTTGCCAGGACCTTGCGTGCGGGATCGACGTTCGGGCGAAGATGACAGCCAAGGCTCGCACGGTCTGCGACCACGTCGTATACTCGCTCGCAATTCGCCAACCCACGGTGGATTTCCGGTTTCGCAATTCCAATTCCTGGAGAGGAAATATGCCCACTCGTCGATGGTTGTGGTCTGTCGTGACAGGGAGGGCGCCCGCATTACTGCGGGTGTCATCCATCGTCGCACTGACCACCGTGCTGTTCATGCCGGCCGCGCACACCCTTGAGGCCCAGGGAACAACCGGTACCGTGCGCGGCACCGTCACCGACTCCGCCACCGGCCGCCCGGTGTCCGGTGTGCAGATGACCGTCGCCGGTGCCGCCGCTCGTGCCGCCACGTCGGAGAACGGCACCTACCAGCTCACCGGCGTCCCGGCCGGTCGGGTGATCGTGCGAGCACAGCGCCTCGGCTACAGCGCATTCCAGCGCACCGTCGAACTGCCGGCGCGAGGGACGGCGACACTGGATATCCAGCTGCGCCCCGTGGCCGCGGTGCTCAGCACCGTCGTGGCCACCGGCTACGGCAGCAGCCGACGCGCCACCGTCAGCAACGCCATCGCGAGCGTGGACAGCAGCGCCTTCGACGCGATCCCCGTGGTGAGCCTCGACAACGCGCTGCAGGGTCGGGTGCCGGGCGTGCAGGTGATGCAGAACAGCGGTGAGCCCGGTGGCGGCGTCTCGGTACGCATCCGCGGCCCCGCCTCGCTGAACGCCGGCAGTCAGCCGCTCTACGTGATCGATGGCGTGCCCATGCTGCAGGGCACCTTCGAGCAGATCACCGGCACCAGCGGTCAGCGCATGACCCCCATCTCGGGCATCAATCCCGACGACATCGCCTCCATCGACGTGCTGAAGGATGCCGCCGCGGCCGCCATCTACGGCTCGCGCGGCTCCAACGGTGTCGTCGTGATCACCACCAAGCGTGGCGCCGGCGGCAACAAGTTCCGCTTCAACATGAGTGCCTACACCGCCTCGCAGAAGCTGGAGAAGAAGATCGATCTGCTCAACGCCACGGAGTACGTGACCGTGATGAACGAAGCGCGCACCAATCAGGGGCTCGCCCCGCGCTTCCCGGCCGGCACCGACAGCATCAACACCGACTGGCAGGACGCCGTGTTCCGTACCGCGCCCATGAGCGAAGTCAACATGAGCGTGAGTGGCGGCACGGATCGCCTCCGCATGTTCCTCAGCGGCAGCGACACGCGGCAGACCGGTATCGTCATCGGCTCCGACTACCAGCGCCAGGCCGTGCGCCTCAACACCGACGCGCAGGCTACCAGCAAGCTCACCATCACCTCCAACATCGGCCTCACGCGCGAGTCCAACGATCGCGTGCCCGGCGACCAGAACATCGACGGCGTCGTGACCAACGCCATGGCCATGCAGCCCTTCTCGCCGGTGCGCGGGAATGCGTTCGGCTTTGCCGGCATCGCCAACGGCCTCATCTACTCCAACCCGGTGGCCACCGCCACCTACAGCGCGCTCAACGTGAACACGCTGCGCGCGCTCGGGAACATGGAGGCGCGCTACGCGATCACGCCGAAGCTCAATCTGTCCGCACGCCTCGGCAGCGACATCTACGCACTCGATGAACTGCGGTGGCGCTCCCCCAAGGTGGATCGCGCCGTGAGTGCCAGCGTGGGCGGTGAAGGGGCCAACGGACGCACCCGCGCCTATCGCTTCCTCGCCGAGACGTTCGGCAACTGGGACGTGATCGACAGCGACAACCAGACCCTGCGCATCACCGCCGGCGCAAGCCAGGAGCGCAATTCCACCAACTTCAATTACGTCGCCGGCACCGGCTTCCCCACCGGCTTCGAACGCTACGTGCGCAACGCAGCGCAGGTCTCCACCTTCGACGGTGGCGAGACCGAGAACACGCTGGTGTCGTACTTCAGCCGCGCCAACTACACGTGGCGCGAGCGGTATGTGCTTACCGCCAGCCTGCGTCGCGACGGCTCGTCGCGGTTCGGTGACAACAGCCGCTACGGCAACTTCGCGGCCCTCTCCGGCGCGTGGACCGTCTCCGACGAATCGTGGGCGGGCACCCTGTCGCGCCTCATGACGCTCAAGCTGCGCGCGAGCCGTGGCGCCACCGGCAATCAGCAGATTGCCGACTTCGGTAGCCGCACGCTGGCCACCGCCAATCCGTACGCCGGTGTGGCCGGCCTCGCGCCGTCGCAGCTGGGTAACCCCAATCTCCGCTGGGAGCGTACCACCGAGACCGATCTCGGCGCCGACATGGGCTTCTTGAGCGGACGCGTGAACCTCGTGGTGGACTGGTACAACCGCTCCACCGCCGACCTGCTGGTAAACCGCCCGGTGGCCGCCACCAGCGGCTACACCACCGTGGCCGACAACGTCGGGTCGCTGCGCAACCGCGGCATCGACCTGCAGCTGCAAACCGTGAACATCCGTCGTCCCGGAACCGGTGGCTTCGAATGGACCAGTGACCTCAACGTCACCTGGAACCGCAACCTCGTCACGGCACTCTCCGACGGACAGCCGGTGAACTCCACGACCTCGGGTCGCCTCACCAGCGTCGCCATGGTCGGCAAGCCGATCGGTACGTTCTTCGTGTACGACTTCCTCCGGGTGGACCCGGCGACCGGCAACGCCATCTATCGTCGCGGCGACGGTGGCGAAACGATGGCGCCCGTCACGGCCGACCT
>NZ_JBIJAW010000370.1:0-3123 GCF_044345575.1 Gemmatimonas sp. | reverse complement strand
GAGGTCACGTCGACCCACATCGTCCGCGACGTCTGCACGCCGCCGGTGTCGTGGGCATGAATCATCACACCGTTCTTCCAGAGCAGCTTGCGCAGGGCGATCATGTTGCGCTTGCCGATCTGGAACCGGTCGTCCGCCTCGCTGGCACCCGCATGCGCGCCGCCCGCGACCTTCACCTGCATCCGCTCTTTTTTCGCACCCAGCTTGTAGCACTCCTTGAACAGGAGCGGCACCCCGCTGTCCACGAACATCGCGGGCTTGTCCGCCATCTTCTGCGGATCGATCGTACCGGTGGGCAGCATCACGTGCAGCATGCCAGCCACGCCGGCCACGGGATCGTGCACCACGATGCCGAGGCAGCTGCCGAGCGCGTACGTGATGAGACGCTCACCACCCACGTTGGAAATCTTGAGATCGGCGACGCCGACCACCCGTTCGCCGCCACGTGCGCTGGCGCGCTCGGTGACAGCCGCTGAAAGGGTTGTCCCCATGATCACTTCACATACACGGCCGGCTGCACATAACGGAACTTGTGCGCCAATCCGGTAAGACTTTCCGAGTGTCCAACGAAGAGATGTCCGCCAGGACGGAGCAGCTGCCAATACCGCTCCACGAGCTGTTGCTGGGTAGCCTTGTCGAAGTAGATCATGACGTTTCGGCAGAGAATCGCATCGAACGGTCCCTGCATCGGCCACCGTTCCATCAGGTTCAGCTTCGCGAAGTGCACAAGACGACGAAGTGGCTTCTCCGCCTCGAACACCGCACGACCATTCGGATCCTGCTTGCGTGACCAATACTTCTGCAACCAGGGCGCCGGCACATCACTCATGTTCTCGGCGGGATACACCCCGGCCTTCGCCTGTGCGAGCACGCGATGGCTGATATCAGTGGCGAGGATGCGCACATCGCGCGACGCGATGTCGGAGAAGGCCTCATTGCACAGCATCGCCAGGGTATACGGTTCCTCACCACTCGAGCAGCCGGCGCTCCAGATGCGCACCGGACCGGTCAACGTGGGGAACACGGTGTCACGCAGAAAATCAAAATGCGACGCCTCACGAAGAAAGCTGGTCTTGTTCGTCGTGAGGGCGTCGATCATCTCGGCGAATTCCCGACGCGTCGTGTCCTTCTCGATATGGTCGAGATAGGCATCGAAGTCGGGAAGGCCGAGCTTTCGGAGCCGCTTGGTGAGGCGGGCACGAACGAGTCCCTCCTTCCCTTCGCGCATGCGAATGCCGGCGTGCTCGTGGAGCACGTCGGTGATTCGCGCGAACTGCGCGGCCGTGAGTTCGCACTCGGCGAACAGCGATGAGGCAGTCGGGATGGTCATGCGGGGCTCGGTAACGGGATCGACAGGAGAGGCGCGTTACTCGGCGTGCGTCTGCGCAGCCTGAAGCGCGGCGATCTCCGCCGTGGCCAGTACCCGGTCGATGTCCAGCAGCAACTTCACGCGGCCACCGGCCTTGCCGATGCCGAGCAGGAACTCGGTACGGATGCCGGCACCGAAGCTTGGCGCGTCCTCGATGTCGGCCTCGCCGATCGCCACCACTTCACTGACGCGATCCACCACGATGCCGGTCTGGATGCCACGCATCTGCACGACGATGATGCAGCTGTCCTCCGAATCCTCGGCCCCCATCCCGAACTTCATGCGCAGATCGGTGATCGGAATGACCTTGCCGCGCAGGTTGATCACGCCGCGCACGAACTCCGGCGTACGGGGCACACGCGTGATAGGCTGCAGGCCGATGATCTCGCTGACCTTGAGGATCTCGAGACCGTATTCCTCGCCGGCCAGGAAGAACGTGAGATACTTGCCCGCGCGGGACGCGGTGATGGTCGCAACGGCGGCATTGTCAACAGACATGACCTGGAGGCTCTGCGTGCTCATGGCTCGCTCGGAAGATGAATGTGAGTCCGGAGTCGACTGACTCGTCTCCTTGATGTATCGGCGCTCCAGCGGCGGAGCTTCAGTACTCGATCCTGCGATTGTGGAGCGGGCGGCCCAGCGTTCAGGCCGCGTCCCGCTCGCGGCGCGGTGCGCCGGCTTCCACGGTCTGCGCCAACGCCAGCGTTTCGTTCACGTCGAGAATGAGGCCGACGCGCCCGTCGCCGAGAATCGCGCCGCCACTCACGCCTTCCACCTTGCCGAGGCCGTCGCCGAGTGCCTTGGCCACGACCTGCTGCTGGCCGAGCAATTCATCGACGAGTAGCGCCGTGCGCTTGTGACCATCGCCCACAATCATGAGCAGACCTTCCAGCGGACTCTCGACGGCGTTCGGCACGTCGAAGAGGCGATGCAGACGCACCACCGGCATGAGTTCGCCGCGCAGGAGCACCATCTCGCCCTTGCCCACGACGGTCGAGAGCATGCTCGGCTCGGGACGGAACGACATGTGGATGTGCGTGAGCGGTACGATGAAGCGTTCGCCGCCCACCTTCACGAGCATGCCGTCGGTCACCGCGAGGGTAAGCGGCAGGCGGATCGCGAAGGTCGTCCCCTTGCCTGGCACCGACGTGATGTCGATGCGGCCGCGAATCGCCTCGAGGTTTCGACGCACGACGTCCATGCCGACGCCGCGGCCTGAAATGTCGGTCACCTTTTCGGCGGTCGAGAACCCGGGGGCGAAGATGAGGGTGAAGACCTCACTGTCGGTCATGCCCTTGTCGCTCTCGATCAGCCCCTTCTCAATCGCCTTCTTCACGATCTTGTCGCGATGCAGACCGCGGCCGTCGTCGATGAGTTCGACCACCACGTTACCGCTCGCATGGTACGCATGGAGGCGCACCACACCGAGAGACGGCTTGCCGTTGGCGGTGCGCTCGTGCGGCGGCTCCACCCCGTGATCCACCGCGTTGCGCACCATGTGCACCAGCGGATCACCGAGGCGATCCACCATCGTCCGGTCGATTTCGACCTCGTCACCCTCGGTGACGAACTGCACCGTCTTGCCGGCCTTGGTGGCGGTGTCGCGCACCACGCGGGCGAGCTTCTGAAACGTCGGGCGCAGCGGCACCATGCGCATCGACATGGAGAGATCCTGCAGTTCGCGCACGATCTTGCCGGCGTGCGTGACCTTGCGCAGCAGTTCGTGCTGCGCGCCGTTGCTGAATCCGTCGTCA
>NZ_JBIJAW010000369.1:0-3163 GCF_044345575.1 Gemmatimonas sp. | reverse complement strand
GACGGATCGACCGGAAACCGCAGCCCATGGGACCGGGCCGCCCGGTCGATCGCACCACGCAGCGCGCCGGTGCCCGCACGGATGCGGCGGGACTCCACCTGCACGGGGCCGATTTTGTCCAGGCGCGACAGGTCGACCACGACCCCGGGACCCACCGCGCCCGCGGCCATCCCGCTCCCCGACCCGCGGGGGATGAGCGCCGCCCCCGTGCGCTTGGCCCACGCCGCCAGCGTCCCCACATCGTCGGTGTCAGCCGGTACCGCCACTGCCGCCGGCCAGCACCGGGCAATACCCGCCCCCTCGGCGTACAGCGCCCGCGCCGTGAGGTCGGTACGAAAGACACCGCGAAACCCCGAGGGTACGTCGGCGGCGGTGAGATGGCTCAGATCGAAGGACACGACGGAAAACAAAGCACAAAGGCGCGGACAGGGAACGGCGTACGCGATTCTGCAGTGACGCCACCCCTCCGGATTCGTATCTTTCCCCGATATGTCGCTTCCTGCTCCGGTTTCCGACGCGCTGGTCCGCCGTGATGCGGCGCGATTCTGCACGGCAATCCTGCCGGCCGTCTCGCGCACCTTCGCGCTGGGGATCAAGGCGCTCCCCGGCGACCTGGGACAGGCCGTACTCGACGCCTATCTGCTCTGTCGCATCGCCGACACAGTGGAAGACGCGCCCGGCATCGACCCGCAGGTCAAGGCGGCGCTGTTCGACGATTTCCTCGCCGCGTTCGACGACGCCGAGGCGTTGACGCGGTTCACGGCCGGAGTGCAGGAGCTCACCGGCGACCTCGCCCATCTCACGCTCACGAAGAACACGCCGCTGGTGTTCGAGCACTTCGCGCAGCTCCCGCCCCGGACCCGGGAGCTCGTGCGCAAATGGGTGGCCGAGATGGCCGTGGGGATGCGCAAGTTCGTGTTGCTCTACCCCGATGGTATTCGCATCCAGACCATCGAGGAGTACAAGGAGTACTGCTACTACGTGGCCGGCACGGTGGGGTACATGCTCACCGATCTCTGGCACGAGCACTCGTCCAGTATCGGCGCCAAACGTTACGCCATTCTGCGCGAGCGGTGCCGCGCCTTCGCCGAAGCGCTGCAGACGGTGAACATTCTCAAGGACGTGGCGGTGGACGCGGAGAAGGAGAACTCCGTGTATGTCCCCGAGGAACTCCTCCGGGCGCACGGCAGCACGCAGAGCCGCATCCTCGCCCCCGAGCTCATCGCCAAGAATCGCGAAGCGCTCGCGCAGCTCATCAAGCTCGCATGGCACGACCTCGAGGAGGCGCTCGTGTATCTTCTCGATATTCCGCGTCGTGCGGTGAGCATCCGGCTCTTCTGCATTCTGCCGTTACTGCTGGCCTACGCCACGCTGCGCGATCTCGTGCAGAGCAACGCCATGTTGCAGCCCGGTGGCAGCGTGAAGATCACGCGCCGCGAGGTGAAGAGTCTGCTCATGACCGGCAGCATGCTCGTCATGAGCAACGCCGGCGTCCGCTGGCTCGTAGCCCGCGTCCGCCGGCGCAGCTTCGAACTCGCCTTCGCCGGCTAGCTGTTTCCGCTCTTCGGTTGGGAGTCAACTCCTAACCCTTTACGCCGTTCCGCGCCGGCGAAGCCGGCGCCCTAAGGCACTCGCACGCCGAACGAGTCGCCGGTGATCATGCGGGTCACCCGGCCGTTCTCCTCCACGAAGCGTACGACTTCGCCGATCGCCCCGCCACCGGTGGGCGCCATCATGCGGAAGCGCCCACTGCCGAGCGGCTCGAGCGTGATCGGCGTGCCGATGCTGGTCGCGTTCGGCGTGATGATCACCAGCTTTTCATTCATCAGCACCACCTGCTGATCGCCGAAGACGGTGCGATAGATCCCCGCGAAGCGCGCCCACGACGGATCCCACGCCACGGTGCTCTTCGCCGCGGGCACGGCCTTCGCCACCGCCGCGCCCACCGTGGCGATGAGCTGCTCGGCAATCTGTCCCGGGCCGGCGTCGTTCGTGTTCGTCAGCACGATCACGCCCACCTTGTCGCTCACGTTGAAGTAGGTCTGCGTGGTGTTGCCGGCGTAACCGCCCCCATGCCCGATCCACGTGCGGTTGTTGATGCGCGAGAAGTCGAAGCCCAGCCCGCTGCCGCTGGTCCAGTTCTCGTCCACCGCACGTACGCGGTGCATTTCGCGCCACGACGCGGCACTCAAAACGTTCGCGCCCCCGCGCGGTCCGCGGCGGAACTGTGCCGATACGAATTTCGCGAGATCATCGACGTTCGACGTCATGCCGGTGGCCGCCGCCATGCCGTGCGCATCCACAAAACCGAGCGCGTCGCGTGATCCATCCGGCAATCGACGCCAGTACGGTACCGTGAGGCCGTCCACTTTCCTGTCCACGCTCGTGCTGCTCATGCCGAGCGGCGCAAAGATCTGCTGCTGCACGTAGTCGGCCCACCGCTGGCCGGTGACCTGCTCCACGACGAGACCGGCCACGGCGAACGCGAGATTCGAATACTTCCACCGAGTGTTCGGCGCGAACGCCGCTTTGCGCTGGCTGTATAGCTGCTTGATCTCGGCTTCGCTCGGGAACTGCTCCGTGGACCAATGATCGCCCGCTTCGCGCTGCAGCCCCGACATGTGCGACAGCAGATGCTCGATGGTCACGTCGCCATCGTCGTCACCCGCCGGCTGCGCTGTGAACCACGGCAAATGCTTCCGCACCGGGTCGTCGAGCCGGAGTTTCCCCTCCTCCCGCAACTGCATGATCGCCACGGCCGCGAACATCTTGCTGTGCGAGGCGATGCGGAACTTCACCTGCGGCGTCATGGGCACTTTGCCTTTCACGTCGGCGAAGCCGAAGCCCTTCGACCAGACCAGCTGCTGATCGTAGACCACCCCCACCGACACGCCCGGCAGCCCGCGATACGCGAGCTGGCCATCCATCCACGCCGAGAACAGCCGTTCCGCCGCGAGGACATCGGGGTTGGTGGCCATATCCTGCGCGCGCAGTGATGCCACGGGCGACACGAGTGCGGCGACGACAACAGCACTCGTGGCGAGCGCGCGCTTGGCAAAGAGGAACGGATTCATCGGCGAAATCGGCAGAGGAGAACGAGGGTGTCGGTCGCCAATGTGCGTGTCGAACGGCACGTCCGCGAGTGCGGGGAACTGCTTTCGCG
>NZ_JBIJAW010000095.1:0-10642 GCF_044345575.1 Gemmatimonas sp. | reverse complement strand
TGGCCGAGTTCCTCTTCGACAACGAACACGCCATGGTGCGCATCGACATGTCGGAGTACATGGAGAAGCACGCGGTGGCCCGTCTCATTGGTGCCCCCCCGGGCTACGTGGGCTACGAAGAAGGCGGGCAGCTCACCGAAGCCGTGCGGCGCCGGCCGTACAGCGTCATCCTCTTCGACGAAATCGAAAAGGCGCATCCGGATGTCTTCAACATCCTGCTGCAGCTGCTCGACGACGGACGGCTCACCGACTCGCAGGGACGCACGGTGGACTTCCGCAACGCCGTGGTCATCATGACCTCGAACGTCGGGAGCCAGCTCATCCTCGAGCGCAGCGAGAGCAGCGAGGAGGGCGACTGGAAACGCACCGAGCAGGCGGTCCTCGCGGCGCTGCGCGGGGTGTTCAAGCCGGAGTTCCTCAACCGTATCGACGACGTGGTGGTGTTCCATCCGCTGGGCCGCGGCGAGATCGATCACATCGTGGATCTCCAGCTCGCCCACCTGCGAAAGCTGCTTGCTGACCGCAAGCTCACGCTGCGGCTCACCGATACGGCGCGGGCGCTGCTGGCCGAGGAAGGGTACGACCCGGTGTTCGGTGCGCGCCCGCTCAAGCGCGCCGTGCAGCGTATGCTGCAGAACCCGCTCGCTCTCGCCGTGCTCGAAGGCCGCTTCAAGGACGGGGACGTGATCGTGGCTGAGGTACAGCTTGGCGAGGAGGCCCTGGTCTTCTCGCATGGCGACGCCACCGACGCCGCGGCCCAGCAGGCCATCGACGACGCGGTCGCCGGGCGCTGATCGCGCCCGCGGTCGCGGGGGACACTGGCAGGACGTCTGGGGCGCGGTAGCTTGCTCCACATGGCCCCTCTCCGTGTCCCCCTGTCCCGTAGTTCCAGCTCCCGTAGTTCCAGCTCCCGTAGTGCAAGCTCCCGCAGTTCGAGCTTCCGCAGTTCGAGCTTCCGCCCTTCGCGAGCCTCGCTGCTCTTCGGCCTCGTACTCGCCGCCTGCTCGGGCAGCGATTCTACAACCAAAGCGCCCACCGCGCCGCCCACCCCCACTCCCACGCCAACGGCACCGCCAAGTCCCACCGGACCCCAGGGGGCATTGGCCGTTGGACAGACGTACACCGACAAGGGAGCGTATGTGGAGTACGTGGTGGGCGATGCGCCACTCGTACTGGTCGCCCCGCATGGCGGCACGCTCACGCCCGCCGCACTTCCCGATCGCACGTGCAGTGCCTGCGTCACTGTGGCCGACGCCAACACGCAGGAGCTCACGCGTGCCGTGGCCGACACATTCTTCGCGCGCACCGGCAAGCGCCCGCATCTGGTGATCAATCGCCTGCATCGACGAAAGTTCGATGCCAATCGCGACGTCACCGAAGCAACCGGCGGGAATCGCGGCCTCGACACCACCTGGCTGTGGATGCACGCGGCGATCGACTCCGCCCGGTTGCGCGTGACGCGACTCGGCGCCCGTGGTCTGTTGCTCGATATGCACGGACACGGCCACGCGGTGCCGCGCCTCGAACTCGGCTACCTGCTCACGGCCGCCACCCTGCGGCAGGACAACGCCTCGCTCGTGGCGAGTGGTGCGATGACCCGTACGAGTATCGCGCAGCTCTCACTCGACTCCCGCAGTACCGCCGATCGCGGAGTGGCCCTGTTGCGCGGGCCCAACAGCCTCGGGGCACTGCTGGTGGCTCGTGGTGTGCCGGCGGTGCCGTCGCCGGCTGACCCGGCGCCCCTTGTTGGTGAGGAATACTTCAACGGCGGGTACAACACCGAGCGTCATGGGTCACTCAATGGCGCCGCGCTCGATGCCATACAAATCGAGCATCACTTCAGCGGCGTGCGCGATAATGCAACGACGCGTGGCGTCTACGCGCGCGCGCTGGTGGAGGCGTTGCTGGCGTATCTCGCACGCCACTACGGCTGGCCTGGGGCATGAACGCGTCGGTGCCGCTCTCGGAGCTCGAACAGCGCGCGATGCACGCGGCGCTCGCCGAGGCGCACACGGCCGCAGTCGCGGATGAAGTGCCGGTAGGGGCCGTCATCATGCACAGCCGCACCGGTGAGATCGTGGCGCGCGCGCACAACCGCATGCGCCGGGATCACGATGCCACGTCGCACGCCGAACTGCTCGCCGTGCGGGCGGCGGCGGCTACGCTCGGTGACCGTGGGTTACAGGACTATACGCTCGCGGTCACGCTCGAGCCGTGTGCCATGTGCGCCGGGGCCATTGTCCTCGCGCGCGTCGGGACCCTGCTGTTCGGCGCGTGGGACGATAAGGCCGGCATGTGCGGCAGCGTGGGGGATGTCGTTCGGCATGGCAAGCTTAATCACCGTCCCGCGGTGCGGGGCGGCGTTCTGGAGCACGAGTGCTCGGCGATACTCAAGGCGTTCTTCGCACAGCGCCGCTGACGCCGCCGCCCTTTGCCTGAATCGGAATCGCGCCACAGTTTCTCTCTCATGACCATCTCTCTCCGATCCGCTTCGATGCGCACCGCGCTGATGTCGGCGCTGGTATTCGCGGCCCCACTTCCCGGCTTTGCGCAGCCGGCCACGGCGCCGCGCGCGCCACGGTTCCAGGCCATCTCCCTGCTGGGAGACACGCTGCGTGCATTTCCCTTGAGCGAAGCCACGCGCGCACGGTACGAGCGGCAGCTTGCCGACGCGCGACGGGCGTATCTCAAGACGCCGACCAATGCCGATTCGATCATCTGGTACGCGCGGCGTCTGGGCTATCTAGGACGTCTGCGGGAATCGATCGAGATCTATACGCGTGGGCTCGCGCTGCATCCGAACAATCCGTGGATGCTGCGGCATCGGGGGCATCGCTACGTCTCTGTGCGCGATTTCGATGCGGCCGTGAACGATCTCAAGCGCGCCGACGAACTCACGCGCGACAAGCCCGACGAGGTGGAGCCGGACGGTCAGCCGAATGCGGCCAATAGCCCCATCGGCACACTCAAGTCCAACATCGCATACCACCTCGCGTTGGCGTACTACCTCAAGGGGAGCTGGGGCGAGGCGGCCGATATCGCGCAGCGTGAAGTGACGAACGCCACCAACGATGATCGCCGCGTGTCCATGGCACACTGGTTGTACATGTCGCTGCGACGCGCGGGGCGGAATGCCGACGCCGCGAAGGTGCTCGTACCCATGCGCCGTAACATGCGCATCATCGAGAATCAGCCGTACCATCGGCTCATGCTGCTCTACAAGGGTGTGCTGCCGCCCGATTCGGTGCTGGTCGCGTCCCCCACGGGTGAGCTGTCAGTGGAGGACGCGTCGGCCGCCTACGGTGTGGCCAACTGGCACTGGTACAACGGGCGTCGTGCCGAAGCGCAGGCGCTCTGGACACGGATCGTGGCCGGTGGCCAATGGGGCGCCTTCGGCACCATTGCGGCCGAGGCGGAGTTAGCGCGGTTTCCGCGGTAGCTCGAGTAGGGAGCGGCGTCAGTACCCGCGCGTCCGGTCCACCACCCACGTCGGCCATTCCCCGCGTTCGAGGCTGACCGCGCACGCGAGAAAGCCATCGGCTGCACCGTCCACGGTGGTAAGCCCCGAGATGTGCGGTGACACGAGCACGCGTGGATCACTCCAGAGGGGCGACGACGTGGGCAGGGGTTCGGTGACGAACACGTCGAGCGCTGCGGCCCGCAACCACCCGGCGTCGAGCGCCTCCGGAATCGCCTGCTCGTCCACCACCGCACCACGGCCGGCATTGAGCAGCACCGCGCCACGGCATCGCTGCAGCACCTCGCGTGACAGCAGACCACGCGAGGCTGGCGTATCGGGCACCGAAAGAATGATCCAGTCGGCATCACCCACGAGATCGGCCAGGCGGTCGATGGTGTGCACCGCGGCAAAGGCGGGATGCGGCGCCTGACCCGTGCGCGACACACCGGTGACATGAACGCCAAGGGCCGCGAGTGACGTTGCAATGTGCGAGCCGATGTCACCGGTGCCCACCAGGAGGGCCCGCGTCCCCGCTACACGCGCGATATCACGTGGCGCCCATCGCTGCTCCCGCTGGGCATCGAGCAGGGAGACGAGCTGCTGCTGAATCGCAAACACGCGCGCCACCGCCCACTCCGCGATCATCGGACCGAACGACTCCGGCGAGCGGGTGAGCAGGATACGCTCGTCCAATCCTTGGCCCAGCCATCCGTCGACACCGGCGCCGGTGCTGTGCACCCATTGCACCGATCCCATGTCATGGGTTGCCGGGGGCCGGCGGAAGCCGATGTACGTATCGGCCCACTGCACATCCTCTGCCGTGATCTCGAGGTACGGTGCGCCGCGCACCTCCAGGTCTGGGCGCGCCGCCCGAATCCGGGACGCGATGTCGGCGTGGGCGTTCGCGCCGATCAGCACGCGTCGAGGGGAGAACGGCAGCGACAGCAGGAGCGAAGACGAGGTCATGGCATCAGCGAAGTGAACGGGACGGCACACGCCCGAGTGAGTCTCCCACCGTGTTGCACGCGAGCACGGTGAGAAAGATGAAAAGACCGGGGAAGATCGCGAGCCATGGCTCGGTGCTCATCGTGCTCTGCGCCTGATACAGCATGTTGCCCCAACTGGCGGTGGGCGGCTGCACCCCCACGCCGAAGAAGCTCATGGTGCTCTCCAGCAGAATCGCGCGGCCGATGGCCAGGGTAGTCGCCACCGTCAACGTGGGCACCACGGCAGGGAGCACATGCCGAACGAGGACACGCGGCGCGGAGGCGCCGATGGCCTGGGCCGCCTGCACGAACTCGCGCGCCATGATGCTCCGGGTCTCGGCGCGGATTACGCGGGCCGTCTCCATCCACCCCGTGAGCCCCACGAGCAGGACGAGCGTGGGGACGTTCGGCTGCAGGACTGCCGCGGCCAGCATGAGCAAGGGCAGGCGTGGGACGCACAGCATGGCATCAGTGATGCGCATGAGCACCTCGTCCAGCCATCGGCCACGCATCCCCGCCACACTTCCCACCAAAGTGCCAACGAGCGCGCTCGTGAGCGCGGAGAGCAAACCGATGGCCAGTGACACCCGGGCGCCGGTCAGCACACGCGTGAGCACATCGCGTCCCAATTCATCAGTGCCGAACCAGTGGGCGCCCGACGGCGTGCCGCGACGGTTCGCCAAGTCGAGGGCATCTGGCGCGTACGGGGCCACCAGCGGGGCAATCGCTGCTCCGCCGATGAGCACCAGCAGAAAGAGCAGCGCCGGCGACGGCATGCGCCAGCGGGGCGCGGATACCGGTCCGACGGTGTTCACGCGCGCCGCGCCGTTCACGTTGCCTCGCGCGTGCGCGGATCGAGACGCGCCACCGCCAGATCAGCCAGCAGGTTGAGCACAATGACCGTCACCGCGCCGACCATGAGGAAGGCCATCAGCACCGGATAATCTCGCTTGACCAGCGCCTCGGTGAACAGACTGCCGACACCGGGCCAGGCGAACACGCTTTCCGTGACCACTGCACCCGAGGCCAGCATCGCCGCGTCGAGCAGGACCACGGTGACGAATGGACCGAGCGCGTTGGGGAGCGCATGCCGCCACACGAGCCGTGACTCGGACAGGCCGCGCACACGCCCGGCATTTACGAAGGGCAGGGCCAGCGTGTCGCGCATCGCACGTTGGAGATAGCGTGTCCACGCGGCGCCCTGCACGGCGGCCAGCACGAGCGCTGGCAACACCAGATGCATGAGGCGATCGGCGACGCTCGTGCTACCGAACGACTGCCGCCCCGACGACGGAAGCCAGCCCAACTGCATGGCCAGCAGCAACTGCAGCAGTAGCCCCAGCCAGAACACGGGAACCGACACGCCCATCGTGGTCACGAGGCGCGATACACGCGCGCCCCACACCCGTGTGGCCGCGATCAGGCCAAGCGGAAGCGCCAGTAGAAGGGCGAGGGCTGATCCCGCGAGCACCAGCTCGAGCGTGGCGGGCACACGCTCCAGCACCCGCTGCAGCACCGGCCGTCCGTCGGCGTAGCTGTAGCCCCAATCGCCCTGGACGAACGCCGTGAGCCACCGCGCGTACTGCACCGTCACCGGTGCGTCGAGCCCCATCGCGGCCCGTAGGCGCGCGATGTCTTCCGGGCGGACATTGGGATTCTCGAGGTAGGCCGCCAGCGGCCCGCCCGGCACCGCCTGCAATAGCAGAAACACCAGTGCCGATACGAGAAGCAGGAGTGGAACCGCGAGCGCGCTGCGCCGCAGCAGGAGGCGCATCACTGCGGCGCGATCTCCCAGGCATGCACGTTCCAGAATGGACCGGCATTGGTGGGGTTGCCCGTGAAGCCCTTCAACGTCGTGGGGACCGCATCGATCTTGGCCGTGTTGTAGAGCACGATCTCCGGGGCCAATTCGGCAATCCGCCGCTGCGCGCTGCGCAGCAGCGCGTTGCGCTGCTCCACGTCGATGGCGCGGTCACTGGCGTACAACATGGTGGACAGCGCAGTGTCGTTCACGAAATTGATGTTGCGCCCTGCCGGTGGCATCCGGTCATGCGCGAAAAACAGGGTGAGTTCGGGATCAGCCCCCATCTGCCACCAGTGCAGCATGGCGTCGAAGTCGCCCTTGAACCACACACTGCTGATGGACGTGCCGTCGAGCAGTTTGATCTGCATGCCCACGCCGATCGCGCGGAACGCCTGCTGCAGCGATTGCGACACACTCTCGCGGATCGCGAACCCTGATTGCGTGATGAGTGTGAAGGCGAGGCGCGTGCCCCCCTTCGTGCGGATGCCATCGGCTCCGCGCGTCCATCCAGCCTCATCCAGCAGGCGGTTCGCCACCGTGGTGTCGTAGTCGTAGCGCGAGACGTTGGGCTCGTACGCCGGTGACAGCGGCTGAATGGGCCCATTCACGATCTCTACCTGACCGTCGAGAATGGTCTTCACCAGCAGTGGCCGGTCGACGGCGTGGGCGAGCGCCTGACGCACCCGCACATCAGCGAAAGCGGGGAAGTGCCGTTGGTTGAGCGTCACATGCTCGTAGCCGTTGCCAACGACCTTGTTCAATCGGATGGTCGGTACCGTCCCGATCGAACGCACCTGATCCCACGGCACCAGCGCCACCATGTGCACCTCCCCCGACTTGAGCAGGTTGATGCGCGTGGTGGTGTTTGGCAGGAAACGGAAGAGCAGCTGCCGGATCTTCGCGGGGCCACTGGTACGCCAGTAGGTGGGCACCGCCTCCAGCAACACGTACTCCCCAGTCTTCCACTCCTTCACCTTGTAGGGGCCGGTGCCGAGTGGGGCGCGGTTGTAGTCGTTTGCGGTGTTGATGTCCCGCCCCTGCAGCAGGTGCTTCGGCAGCGTGCCGCGCACGAACTGCAGCTGGTACGGGGCGTACAACTCCTTGTAGTGCACCACGGCCGTGAGCGAATCCGGCGTGTCCACGCTCGAGATGCGATCGAACCCGTCGACGCTCTCGGGCTTCCAGTCGCCCTTGTTGATCGCCTCGACCGTGAACTGCACATCGGCCGACGTGTGCGGCCGTCCGTCGTGCCACCGCACACCCGGTCGCAGCTTCCAGATCACATCCATCCCGCCATCGGGACGCAACACCACACCCTTGTTCTCGAGCGTGGGGATTTCGGCGGCCAGTACCGGCACGATGCGCATCTGCTCGTCGTTCGCAACGAGCCCTTCCACCACGCACGACTCGATGTCCTCGAGGATGTGCGTGGCATACCGGTTCATGGTATCGGGTTCGCGGTCGTAGCCGATGATCAGGAGGTCGTTGCTCGCCCCCGTCTGTCGTGCGGTGTCACCGCCCGAACCACCGCATCCGCTGGTCGCTAGCGCGCCGATGAAGAGGGCGGCGCACTGCATCACCCGTCCGTAGGTCACTCGCATCACTCCTCGGCCAGCAGCAGTTTGGCGGCCAGCAGCACGGGAATCGAGCCGCGGCTCAGCAACGCATCGTGAAAGGTACGGTACGAAAACGCGGCGCCCTCCCGCACCCGGACCGCGTCGCGCAGATGGAGAATCCCCTGCGTGCCCAGCCAGTACATCACGGCGGCGCAGGGAAACATGGAGTTCTTCACCGTTTCGGCAGTCGCCACGGTGTGCGGCATCCCGACTTCCGCTTCGTAGAACTCCACCGCGTCGTCGAAGGTCATCGCGCCCGTATGCAGCGAAACATCGACGATGGCCCGGGCCAGCATGCGTACGCGGCTCTGCTGCTCCGACGCCTGTTCGAGCGGCGTGAGAAAACCGAGCTCATCTGCCAATTCGGTGGCGTAGCAGGCCCACCCCTCGGCCATCGAGCCACCCTGAAACAGGCCGATGCGGCTGGCACAATCCACCGCCGCCACAGTGCCGATCTTCGACAGCGAACGGTTGGTGGCATGCCAGTTCTGCACGTGATGCCCAAGGCCGCCGTGGTGCACGACGTGATTCAGCGTGATCACGCTGTGGTTCCACTGCCGCAGGCGTCGCTCGCGTTCGGCCTCGGGGAGCGTGTCGTCGACCGGGGTGACCAGATACACGTGCTGGCTGCGCGCCTCGAGTGGCGACGGTGACCGGTAGAACAGGAAGTACAGCTGCGGGGCCGCGTCGCGCGCCCATTCGGGGATGGGCGTGTATTGCAGCGGCCAGTCGCCCCATTCCACGAGATCGTGATCGGCCGCGAACTCGCGACACTGCTCCCACTTGTCCGTGAAGGCCTGAAGGTAGCCAGCCTCATCGGGCCGATCATCGGCCAAGGCGTCGGCCAGACCATCAACACTCCCGGCCGCATCGATGGCCAGCGCCTCGAAGCGCTCGCGTGCTTCCGGAAGCTCGTCCTGTGCGCGGCGCAAAAGCGTGGCGGCATCAAGATCGCAGAAGTGCCCGCGGCGCAGCAGCACCTCGTACGCTTCGGTACCGATGCTGACCGATGCCTCCTCCGACACTGGTTGGCCGCGAAGCCACGCTGCCGTATTGTCCAGCGCGGTGGCAGCCACAGCGCCCGCCTCCATCACCCACGCACGCGACGCGTCGTCGGCGCCGTGCGCATCGAGCCACGTGCCAAGCTTCACGCGGAATAGCGTGGCACCGACTTCGCATTCACGAAGAGCGCGCGCCACCCAAGGGGCTGGCATGGCCTCCGTGAGCGCATCTGGCATGTCGCCGAGGAACCGCTGGATGTCGTGCAGCCGCATCGCAATCGACGCGAACGCTTCCTCCGCCGTCGCAGGCGGGCGCAGCATGAGCCCGATCACGCTGAACAGCGCTTCGCCGGTCCACAAGGCTGGGTTCTTGTCGTGAAAGTACCGGCTTTCGAATTCGAGTTGCCGCACATCCATGCTGGCCCGCGCCAGTTCCGCGTCGAGCAGCGCCGGATTGCGGGCCATCTCGCCCCAGTCTTCCGTGGCCGGATACGCGTCGTCGAGCGCGATGGTGAGCGCCTCGAATTCGTCCTGCTCGTCGTCGCGCGATTCGCGCGTCCAGTCAGGGAGTTCGTGGTCGTGCAGTCGGATTCCGGTGAACGTGGCGCTCACCGGATGCCGGAAAAAGTACTGCTCGAGGAACTGGTCGATCGGCGAATTCATGCGCCACCGTCGCGCTGCAGCGGGATCGATACCCAGCGCCGTTCGCGGTACGACTGCTCCACGGCGTTGATGAGCTCCTGCACGTGCGCGCCGTCTTCGAAGTTCCCCTCGTTGCCGGCCACATCGCCGCGGATCTCGGAGATGAAGGAGTGCGTGAGGTTCGCGTAGAAGAGTGAGCGCCACGACTCACGCGGGCTGCCGCCAGTCGGATAGAAACGCTGCGGAATCTCGAGTTCCTTGAACTCCACGGAATCCGCGCTCGCCGCCTTCAGTGTTTCCGCCACTCCGTTCTCTTCTACCATGCGGCAGATGAGCGCGCCCTTGCTGCCGTACACGCGCGCCTCGATGCCAGGGTAGTTGCCCACGGTCACGAAGCTCGTTTGGATCGAGCCGATCGCTCCGTTCGCGAACTCGCCGATGAAGATGTCCCCATCATCGATGTTCATGCGCATCATGGTCCCCGTGGCGCGCACCATGCGCTCAGGGATAAAGTTCTTCATCGTGCCCACCACCTGCGCGAAGCGGCTACCCATGCACAGGTGTCCGATGTCCATGATGGGCGCGCCGTAGCCTTCGAGTGACGACACCTGGAGCACCGACTGGTCGGCCGTGTGATCCACTTGCCGCAGCGGATTCTGCGGATCGAGCCACTGCGAGTTCTGCTCGTAGCCATTGAAGATGAACGGCTCGCCAATGAACCCCTCGTCGATCAGCGACTTCATGTACCGCATGCCGGGGCTGTAGCGAAACGTGAATCCGAGCTTCGTCTTGAGCCCCTTCGCGGCCGCCAGCGCAGCCGCCCGCCGTGTGTCCTGGTAATCGTACGCGACCGGCTTTTCGCACAGCACATGCTTGCCCGCTTCGAGCGCGCGCCAGCTGAGGTCGAAGTGCGTCGCGCTCGGCGTGCACACGTCCACCGCGTCGATCCCGCGGTGCGCGATCAGCGCCTCGTGCGTGTCGTACACATGCGGGATGTCGAACTCTCTCGCGAACGCCTCCGCCCGCTCGCGAATGGGATCGGCGATCGCGACCACCTTGCACCGGGGATCACGCGCATAGCCCGGGAGATGGGCAAACTGCGCCCACGCGCCGGCGCCCAGTACGCCAACCTG
>NZ_JBIJAW010000368.1:0-3208 GCF_044345575.1 Gemmatimonas sp. | reverse complement strand
CCCGGGCGCCTGCTGTGACGGATTCAGGCATCGGGGCGCCTGGTGCGTTGCCCCCATGCGCACCGTCCCCCACATTCCCGCCCCATGACCTCTCGCTTGCCTGACGCCCCCGCCTTTCCGCCCCGAGTGACCCGCTCATGACCATTTCCTGGATCGATTGGGTCATCGTGCTCCTGTCCATCCTCGTGTGCTTCGTACCGGCCCTGTTCCTGGCCAAGCGCTCGGGGAGCAGCACCACCGAGTTCTTCGCCTCGGGGCGTTCGGTGCCGTGGTGGCTGGCCGGGCTCTCGATGGTGGCCACGACGTTTTCGTCGGATACCCCCAATTGGGTCACCGAGCAGGTGCGCCGGTACGGCGTGGCCGGCAACTGGCAGTGGTGGGCCTTTGTCCTCACAGGCATCGCCACCGTGTTCTTCTTCGCCCGGCTCTGGCGCCGCTCAGGGGTGCTCACCGACCTCGAGTTCTACGAACTGCGCTATTCGGGGCGGGAAGCCTCGATCGTGCGCGGGTTTCGCGCCGTGTATCTGGGGCTGTTCTTCAACTGCTTCATCATGGGCATGGTGACGCTCGCCGCGTGCAAGATCGCGAACATCCTGTTCGGGCTTGCACCGTGGCAGACCATCCTGTTGACGGGTGTGCTCAACGTGGTCTTCGCCGCGCACTCCGGGCTGTGGGGGGTGCTCGTCATTGACATGATCCAGTTCTTCATCAAGATGACGGCCGTCTTTGCCGCGGCGTGGTTCTCCCTCGTGGAAGTCGCGAAGCGCCTGGGCAACAGCGACAGCGGCTGGCTGGGGCTCAAGCTGCTCGTGGAGAAGCTGGCCAACCAACAGGTCATTCAGGGTGCGGGTGACGCGCAGCCGGTCATGGCGGTGCAGGACGGCAGTGGCCAGCCTATCCTCGACGTGCTGCCCAACTTCGGCATGTCGGAGCTGGCGCTGATGATCTTCATTCTCCCGATCGCGATCAGCTGGTGGGCCAACTGGTATCCGGGCGCCGAGCCGGGGGGCGGGTCGTACATTGCGCAGCGCATGCTCGCGTCCAAGTCGGAGAAGGACTCGCTTGGCGGTACGCTGTTCTTCAACATCGCGCACTACGTCTTGCGCCCGTGGCCGTGGATCATCACGGCGCTCTGCTCCATCATCGTGTACCCCGATCTGGCGAGCATCAAGGCCGCGTTCCCGTCGGCCGATCCGACGCTCATCGGGCACGACTCGGCGTTCCCCGCGATGCTCAAGTTTTTGCCCGTGGGGTTCGTGGGGCTCATGATCGGTGGCCTCATCGCCGCGAACTCCTCGACGATCCTCACGCATCTCAATTGGGGCTCGTCGTACCTCGTGCACGACTTCTACCGCCGCTTCGTAAAGCGCGACGCCCCCGATGCGCATTACGTGAACGCGGGGCGGTTGAGCACCGTGCTGCTGTACGTGGTGGCCGCGCTGCTGAGCCTCACGATGAGCAGTGCGCAGCAGGCCTTCCAGGTGCTCCTCTCGATCGGTGCCGGCACGGGGCTGCTGTACATCGCCCGCTGGTTCTGGTGGCGTGTGTCGGCGTGGTGCGAGATCGTCGCGATGGTGATGTCGCTCGTCACGTCGCTCGCGGTGCCGAAGCTCTTCCCCGACGCCGGCTTCGCCATGACAACCATCGTGCAGGTCGGCATCACGACGGTGGCGTGGCTCGTGACGGCGTTCGTGGGCCCGCAGACCGAGCGGGGCACGCTCATCGCGTTCGTCCGCAAGGTGAAGCCGGCAGGACCCGGCTGGACGGCCGTGCGTGCGGAGGCCGGCGTGAGCGACGCTGAAGTGGCCCGCGAGAACGCCATCGGCACGTCGCTGCTGGGATGGGTAAGCGGCTGCGTGGTGATCTGGTCGTCGCTGTTCGCGATCGGCAACTTCCTCTACGCCGCCGGCGACCCGTCGCGCACGGGCACGGCGTGGATGCTCACGGGCGTGTTCGCAGTGAGCGGTTTCGTGCTGTTGGGAGTGACGAAGAAGCTTTGGGCGGAGAGCGGGAGCAGGTAACTGCGGGGGGAACGGCGCGGTTAACAGCGAGTTACTGCGTGATGGGTCATGTGTGACGGCGCGATGGTTACGGCGAATACGTGACGGCGCGTAACGGCGGTACAATGGACGAGCTATTGGTGAGAGGCTATGCGCCAGTCGTTGTTATCGTGGCGCATGGCCGACCCAAAGAATCTCCGCGTGCTCGAAGCGGCGTTGCAGTTTGCTGTCGCGGTTCACGAGCACATCGATGTCCTCGACGTTACGCGCGCACCGCGGATCCGCGCCCAGTTGCTGCGTGCCGTGGACTCGGTGCCCGCGAACATCGCCGAGGGCGCACGCGGGAGTCGTGCGCAGTTCGCCAAGCATCTTCGCATTGCGCGCGGTTCCGCAGACGAGGTGGCGGTCCACCTTCGCATCGCTCGCGACGCGGGCGCGTTTGAGGATCGTGAGTACTGGCGCTGCGAGAACAAGCGCGTGATCGTCTGCAAAATGCTCACGCGCATGCTCTATGCGCTCGACGAGGAGGAAGCGCGTACTCTCGATCGAGACCGTCGTAATACGTAGTTGCCCGCCGTTACGTTTTCGGTGTCACCATCGCGCCGTCACACATGACCCATGACGCAGTAACCCGCGGTTACCCCCCCGCAGTTACTACCGCCGTTACCGCTTCCGCTTCCCGCCTGCCAGGGAGCGGTAGTATTCCTCTACCATCTGCCGGTATTCCGCCGGCGCCGTCGCGCGCGCGCCCACGGCGGGGCGCCCGTCCGCGCTGCCGGCCACCGTGCGATAGAGCGCAAACTCGAAGTCCTTGAGCCGCTCGAGCATTGCACTCTGCAGTTGCTCGAGTCCCTTCGGGTCGCCGAAGGCGCCGGTGTTCTCGAGTCCGCGCATCGCCTGAATCGCGCGATCGAGCTCCTGGGTGTTCACCCCCTGGGCGGCGGCGTCGCGTCGCACCTCCTCGGCGGTCTGGCGCCGGAGACGCATCTCGCGCGAGAACTGCTGGGCGTCGCCGCTCGGCTCGCCACCCGGACGACCGCCCTGCCGACCCGGCCGATCCCCGGGCATACCGCCACCACGCGCGGCCCCCGGTGCGGCTCCGTCACGCTGTTGACCTTGCCCCTGCTGCCCCTGCTGCCCCTGCTGCCCCTGCTGCCCCTGCTGCCCCTGCTGTCCCGCACGCTCCGCCACGCGATCGCGCAGCGACT
>NZ_JBIJAW010000094.1:0-10679 GCF_044345575.1 Gemmatimonas sp. | reverse complement strand
TTCACGATTGGTCAGAACCGCGCGACCGCGGGGGTGGGGATTCCGATGTCGGCGCGGACACGCGCGGAGGTGGGCTACATGAACCTGTACAACGCCTTCGCCGCGCGGCGGGCCAACGAGATCAACCACACACTGTGGCTCTCCTGGCATTGGACGGGTCGGTGAGCGCCGCGCTGGCCACGCCCGGAGCACCGTACGGCGCCCTTTACGGTCGGACTTAAATACATTTATAATTATATTTCACTTAACAAATATCTTTATGCCACGTTTTCGCAATCAACCGGTGGACGTCGTGATCGACGTACGCTCGAAGGTCGAGTTCTGGCTCGGGCACCTGCCCGGGGCCCATTGTGTGCCGGTCGATACGCTGCCCGCCGGCCTCGATGGCGTGTCCGGCGCGCGAACGGATGCGCGTCTCTTGGTGTATTGCGCGAGCGGCGGCCGTTCGGCCATGGCCCGCCAGATTCTCACCGATGCGGGGTATACGAACGTCGTGGATGGCGGCGGCATCTCCGCGGCACGGGCCGAATTCGCCGAGTAGGCGATTCTCTCCGGCTCCAATGAGAAACGGCCGCCCGGAATGCTCCGGGCGGCCGTTCTGCGTCCTGCGTCCTGCGACCGGCGACCTACTTGTCCGTGTCCAGCATCGCCTTGATCAGGTCGCGACCATCCTGCAGGTGCGCGCGCGTGGCGCGATCGCCGGTGCGACCAATGGCCGCCGCTAGCTCACGATCGAGCGTGCGCATTTCGTCCTTGAGCAGCGGACGGAAATCCCGCGTGTTCACGACGGCGCCACCGAACAACGCGGCGAGCGCCTGATCCTGCGCACTGGGGGCCGCCGGCTTGATCTTGCTGGCCATCGCTTCGAGGTAGAGCGTCTGCAGACGGCGACGGTACGCGTCCACCGGCTGGCCGGCGTAGATCTCCTTCCAGAGTCCACGACGCAGATCGGTGAGCATGTCCCCGAGCGTGTACACCGACGCCTTGTTGGCCGCGGTGGCCTCGAGTTCGACCATGCGCTGCAGGCGGCCGTTGTTCACCAGGCTGGAGAGCACGCGCGCCTGCGCGCCGGCGACCCGGTTGATGTTGCCGTCGGACTCCAGCTTGCGCAGGATCGCCAGATCCGTGAGGTACGTGGGCGTGGAGAAGACCTGCGCGTTGAGGAAGTTCATCGCTTCCTTCTGGCGCGCGCGCGCCACCGGGGTCCACACCGGGCCGCTCTGGCTCACGCGCTTCTCCTGACGATCCACGCCACCGATGATCTTGGTCACGTGGTTGGCTTCGAGCGTCCACTGTCCGATCACGCCGTCGTACGTATCGCGGAGGAGCGAGAAGTCCTTCGTCTTGTCCGCCGTGGAGGCCGGCTCCACGAGCTTCATGATACGGGCGAGGTTCTTGAAGCCCAGCGTGGTGGCGCGGACGGCGTCGGCATCACCGACGGCTTCCGTCTGCTCACCCGGATCGGCCTGCCCGGCGCTCGCATCGTCGGCGAAGCGGTACCAGGGCACCGTGTCCTGCATGCGCGACCACTCGTCGAGCTTCGTCAGCTCGGCTTCGGGCGTGCGCGCCCCGGCGATGGGCATGTAGCCCCACATCGTCGCGTACTTGTCGTACGGGCCCACCTTCGGGATGAGCGTTTCGAGCGGGAGCTTGTCTTCCGGCTGCGCCACGTAGTTGAAACGGGCGTAGTCCATGATGCTGGGCGAGTGCCCCATCTTCGTCACCCACGTGCGGCTGCGGATGGAGTCGACGGGGTACATCGAGCTGCCCTTGAAGTTGTGGCGGAAGCCCAGCGTGTGGCCCACTTCGTGCGCGACCACGAACTGCACGAGGCGGCCCATGAGCGAGTCGGGGAAGGGGAAGCGCTGCGCGCGTGCGTCGAGATGCCCCACCTGCGAGAAGTACCACTCACGCTGCAGGTCGAGGATGTTGTGGTACATCTGCACGTCGGCGTCGAGGATCTCGCCGGTGCGCGGATCGACGAGGCTCGGGCCCTGCGCGTTGGCCGTGGGCGACGGCAGCCAGCGCACCATCGTCACGCTCGCGTCTTCACCGGAGAAGTCCGGATCGTTGGCCGGCGCCTCGCCGGCCACGATGCCCTTCGCGAAACCGGCCGCTTCGAACGCCGCCTGCCACTCCTCGATACCGGCGCGGATGAACGGCTTGAGATACGACGGCGTGGCGGGGTCCACGTAGTACGTGATGGGCTTCTTGGGAACGCAGAGGTTCCCTTCCTTCTTGTCGGAGCACTCGAGGCGCCAGCGCTTGATGTAATCGCGCGACACCACGCGCTGCTCGGGCGAGCCGAAGTCGCGCTTGGGCGAAATGAAGTAGCCCACGCGGCGATCATAGAGGCGCGGCATCATCGGCTCGTCGGGGAGCCGCACGAGCGAGAAGGTGAACGCTTCCGTGGTGGCCGCACCGCTCCCGCCGGTCAGGCCCGGAATGTTGGGGAGTCCCGGAATGCCGCCGCCCGGCGCCGCCGTGTACGTCTGCACCGCGGTCACGTTCACGTTGCGCGCGAAGGCGCTGAACTTGTCGATGAACGAGCGGCTCGCATCGACCGTGGCACGACGGCCACGCGCGGTGAACTCCTGCGTGCCACCGGTGAACATGCGCGTCACTTCCACGACCGCCGCGCTGTCCTTGCCGTAGGCTTCGACATTGAGCGTGGCGATGATCGGGAAGAACGAGATGAGGTTCATGGCCTGGCGCGACTGCTGCATGCTGTCGCTGGCCATGTTGAGGTAGCTCGCCTCGCGCACCAGAATGCGGTTATCGCGACGCTCGAAGCGGATCACGCGCTCGGGGCCGTACAGGCTGCCGTTGATCGCGTCACTCGTGCCGGCGAGCACCGTGGTGACGAGGAAGTCCTTCCCCTGCTGCGTGGCCGGGATCTCGAAGAACAGACGTGATCCCACCTGGTGCACGTCGAACACGCCCTTCTTGCTCTTGGCGCGCGGCGTGATGACCTGTGCGTACGGGCGCGGGTTGGGCTCGCCCTGCTGACCAAGGGCGCCGGCGAGACCGGCGAGATTGGGGAGACCACCGGCGGGCGGCTGACCGGGCTGGCCCGGCGTGGGCTGGCCCGGGGTGGGCAGGCCGTTGGCGGCGGCGCCGGGCGCGGCGTTCGTGGCGGGGCGGTTGGCGGGCGTCGGCGCCGGGGCCGGCTTCTTGGCCGGTTGGCAGGCGGCGATCGCGAGTCCAGCCACCGCAAGCGGCATGGAGCGGAAGCGCATTGGACCTGACGAAAGGAGGGAGGAGAGCCCGCTCGGAACGCGGGACTCCTGAGTCTAGGGGCGGGGTGACGCCGGCGGAACTACTCCACAGGGAACCGGTCAGGCGGCGAGCCGCGGCGGCGACGGCAAAAAAACAGCCGGGGCAGCGGATCCCTCCGCTGCCCCGGCCAAGACATCAGGACCGTCGATCAGTCTTGGGTGTCGAGCATCTTCCGGATCTGATCGCGCGCATCCTCGAGGTGCGCCTTGCTCATGCGATCGGTCGTCTTGGCGATCGCGCTCGCGAGGTCCGCGTCGAGGGCGCGCATTTCCGCTTTCAGAATGGGACGGAAGTCGGCGGTGCCGACCGGCGCCACAGCACCGCGGCCACCCTGGCCGGGGAACGCGGCTGCGGCGGGCGCGGCCGGCGGGTTGATCTTGCTCGCCATCGCCTCGAGGTACACGCGCTGCAAACGGCGACGGAAGGCATCGATGGGCGCCCCGGTGGCGATTTCCTTCCACAGGCCGGCACGGAGATCGGCCAGCATGTCGGCGACGGGATAGACCTCGTTCCTGCTCGTGGCCATCGCTTCCATTTCCAGCATGCGCTGCAAACGGTCGTTGGCCACGATGGCGGCGAGTGAACGCGCCTGTGCGCCGCCCACACGATTCAGGCTGCCGTTCGGCTCGAGCTTGCGCAGGATATCCTGATTGAGCAGCCACGTGGGCGTGGTGTACGCGTTGTCGAGCAGGAACTGGAGCGCCTCCTTCTGGCGCGCCGGCTCCACCGGACGGTACACGGGGCCCTTCTGCCCGACGTACTTCTCCTGCTTGTACTGACCGCCAAGGACGCGCGCCACGTGCCCCATCTCCGTGGCCCACTGGCCCACGGTGCGACCATAGAGCTCTTCGAGGTCGTCGAACGTGGTGCCTTCCTTCCAGGCCGTGGCGCCCTCGAGCAGCGCCATGGTGCGCTTGAGATTCTTCATGCCGAGCGTGGTGGCCTTCACCGCATCGGCATCACCCACGGCTTCCGACTGCTCGCCCGGATCGGCACCGCCCGCCCCGGCATCGCCCGCAAAGCGATACCACGGGATGGTGTCCTGCATGCGCGTCCACTTCTCGAGCGTGGGCTTTTCGTCGTCCGGCGTCTTCGCGTTGGGGATGGGCGTGTAGCCCCACATCACCGCGTACTTGTCGTACGGGCCGACCTTCGGGATGAGATCGTCAAGGTCGATGTTGTCTTCGGGCTGCGCGACGTAGTTGAAACGCGAGTAGTCCATGAGCGTGGGCGTGTGGCCCATCTTCTTCACGAACGCGCGGCTGCGCACCGAGTCCGTGGGGTACATGGAGCTGGCCTTGAAGTTGTGCGGGAAGCCCAGCGTATGCCCCACTTCGTGCGCCGTGACGTATTCCACGAGACGCCCCATGAGCGTGTCGGGGAAGGGCATCTTCTGCGCGCGCTTGTCGAGGTGCCCCACCTGCGTGAAGTACCACGACCGGTTGAGGTTCATCACGTTGAGGTACGTCTGCACGTCGGCGTCGATGATTTCGCCCGTGCGCGGGTCACGCAGCGACGGACCCACCGCGTTCTCGGTGGCGCTGGGGAGCCAGCGCACCATCGCCACCGTGGCGTCTTCACCCGAGAAGTCAGGATCGTTCTTCGGAGGCTCGGCGGCCACGATGCCCTTGTAGAAGCCGGCCGCTTCGAAGGCCACCTGCCAATCTTCGATGCCCTTCCGGATCCACGGCTTGATCCACGCCGGCGTGGCGGGGTCGAGGTAGTACGTGATGGGCTTGATGGGCACGCACAGGTTTCCGACCTTCTTGTCGCTGCACTCGAGACGCCAGCGGCCGATGAAGCGCCGCGTTTCGACGCGCTGCGTGGCGCCGCTGAAATCGCGCTGCTGCACGCCGAAGTAGCCCACGCGCTCGTCGAGCAGACGCGGCTTCATGGGCACGTCGGGGAGCTTGGCGATCGAGAACGTGTACTTCTCGGTCGTCGGCGCCGTGGACGCCGCGGCGCCGGGGAAGCCGCCTCCACCACCGGGCGCACCGCCCTGCGGTGTGAAGCTCTGCACCGCCGTGACGTTCACATTGCGCGAGTACGCCGAGAAGCGTTCGATGTACGAGCGTGCCGCATCGACCTGGGCCCGACGGCCGAGGGCGGTGTATTCGGGCACGCCGCCGGTGAACATGCGCGTGACTTCGACCACGGCCGAGCTGTCGGGGCCGTAGGCTTCGATGTTGAGCGCCGCGAGAATCTTGGTGACGCCAATGAGTTCAGCCGCAAGCCGTTGCGACGCGGCGGTATCGGCGATGATGTCGCGGTAGGCGGCTTCGCGCACGAAGATGCGATTGTCGCGACGCTCGAAGCGCACGAGGTTGTTGCCGCCCTGCGTGCCGCGGATGCCGATTTCGTCGGGGGTGCCGGCGAGCGTGCTCACGATCACGTAGTCCCGGCCCAGTTCCGCGCGCGGGATCTCGAAGAAGAGGCGCGAGCCGATCTGGTGCACCTTGAAGACGCCGCTCTTGGTGACGACGCGCGGCGTGATCACCGTGGCGTACGGCCGCGGCTGCGGATCCGTCTGCGCGCCGGCCGCCGGGCCGCCTTGACCACCGCCGCCCGGTCCCTGGCCCTGTCCGAATGGCGCGCCGCCGGGACGTGGGCCGGCCGGCGTGGGCGCTGCTGCCGGTGCTGCTGCCGGCGCCGGTGTCGGTGCAGGGGTGGGGGCGGGCTTGGCGCACGCGCTGAGGGTAAGCCCGGTCGTGACGGCCAACGTGAGAGAACGATGACGCATGCGGATGGTGTCTCGCTGAGGAGAGCAGAAAGGAGGGAGGGCGCGACGGGACATTCATCGCGGCGTTGAGTTTACGCGCGGACGGGGTGCGGTGCTGGCGTGGGCCGGTCCCGCCGGCTACGCCCGCTTCGGTCGACCGCTCAGTATTGCAGGCGCCGCACCACCAGCCCCTGGCTGGGGACGCGCACTTCGAGGAGCGCCCCGCCTTCCCAGTCCGATTCCACGCGCAAGCCATCCACCACGACGGCGAGCGTTTCTCCTATGGCGCGCACGGTTGCCGACACGGTCTTGGCGGAGGAGGTGAGGAACAGGGGGAGGACCGGACGACGCGCCTGCACGGCATAGAAACCGAGATAGGCGATGTGTGTCATGGAGCGACCGAAGACGGCGATGGCGCTGTCGCGTGCCGGGCGGGTGTCCGAGGTGCGCCGATCGAAATCGCGGGTGACGATGATCATGCTATCGCCCTTCGGCACGTAGTCGACCTGTCGGTACGCCATACTGCCCTGTTCCAGCGGCGGAAAAAACGACAGGCTGAGATCCGATGGCGTGCCACTGCGCAGCAAGTGATCCCACGCGATGCGTCCCTGTTTCGGGACGAGATACACCCCCCGCACCATGGCGGTGTCCGTGTCGATGGCCTCGAAGGCAATGGTGTCGCCGTACTGCACGTACACGAAGACCGGCGCCGCGGGACGCGCGGCCGCGGAGTCGGGCGCGACTTGTGCCTGGAGGGCTAGAGGCCGCGAGAGCAGGAGCGCGCAGAGGGCGAACGTGGCGCGAAGCAGGGAGTGCATGGTTCTATTGAAGCCCGTTCGTGGCTCGTGACGCAAGCGACGGCGTTGGGGAGAATCGGTGAGCGCGGAGAAAAGGGGGAACTGATATTGGGAGAAAAGGAGAAAGGGAGAAAAGGAGACAAACAAATGGAGTATGAAACGACGAAGGCTCGACGTCGATTCGGACACTCCTTTTCTTCCTTTCCCCTTTTCTCCCATTATCAGTTCCCCCCTTTCTCCCCTTCTCCCCGGAGGACTGGCGAGGTCGTCACTTGCCGAGGACTTGCGCCGCCCAGTCCGCCAGCGTGCCCAGTACGTCCTTGCGCACCTTCGTGTTGGTGAGCGCGGCGTATCCGCCCGGCGCGCCCACGCTGTCGGTGAGGAACAGGTGGTTCGTGGCGGGGAAGCGGCGCACCGTCACGGTACGATTGCCGGCGCGGCGGATCGCGGCGCCGAGGGTGTCGGCTTGTTCGGGCGTGACCTGCATGTCGGTGTCGCCGTGCAGCACGAGCACGGGCTGCCGCAGTTGCCGCGCGGTGACGAGGGGATCGGTGATCATGAAGTAGCGCATCCACCGGTTGGCGCGCGCCAGCGAGTCGAGCGCGGCGGGCACGGTGCGGCGTAGCGAATCGCGTTGCGCGTCGGTCACCTTCGCGGCGCGGATGCCATTTTCGTTCTGGTACTCGAGCACCTTGCGGCCGGAGATCGCCGGGCCGGCCATCAGCACCACCGCACGAATGCGTGGGTCCTTCACGGCCACGATGGGCGCGATGAGTCCCCCTTCGCTGTGACCGGCCAGCGCAATGCGACCGCCGTCGATGTCGTTGCGCAGGCGGAGATAGCTGACGACGCTCAACACATCGTCGGCGAAGTCGGCGCTGGTGGCCGTGTCACGCAGGGCGCCGCCGCCACCGCTCTGGCCCACGCCGCGATCATCGTAGCGCAACACGGCGATGCCACGACGGCCAAGCGTGTCGGCGATGTCTCGAAACGGCGCATAGTCCTGTACAATGGGAATGCGTGAGTCGCGATCCTGCGGGCCGCTGCCACTGATGGTGACGAGTACGGGCACCGGGCCGGTCACGCCTGTGGGGCGCGTCAGCGTGCCGGCGAGCGTGTACCCGCGCGGCGTGTCGATGGATACCTGTTCTGCGGTGTACGGCGCATCGGCCGGCGCGTCGTACGACACCGGCTTCGCCATCGCCGGCGGGACGGAACCGGCACTGCGCACGGCGCGCAGATTCTGCGCCGGCACGCGGACTTCACTCGGCACCCCATCGGCCCACACGATGTGCAACGACATCCCGGCGAGGGTCATGGTCGTGGTATCGCCGGCGCGACTGAAGGTGGCGTCGACCAGCTGACCGCCTTGGGCCAACAGGAGCGGCATCGTCGCGCGTCCGGTTTCGCGCGCCAACTGCGCCAGCAACGCACTGTGCAGCAGCGAGTTGTTGATGAGGGTCACCGCGCCCGCCCGCGCCGGAATCACCTGCGGACGCATGGCGCCGCGGGCGCCGATCTCGATCGCCATGGAGTCGCCACGCGGCACGAAGCTCGCCACCTGCAGCGGGGCGCTACCCGCCGGACTTCCCGCGGCATACGCCTCGAGCGTGAGCCGCAGCGGCGTGCGCACTTGCTCCCACTCGACGCGGGGTTGTCCGCGGTAGGACAGCACGCCCTTCACGATACCATCGCCCGGCGTGATGACTTCGGTGGCGAGGGTATCGGCGCCACGCAGGTAGAGGAATGTCACGGGCGTCGACTGCGCTTCGGCGGTGTGCGCCACGGCGGCATGCGCGGTGACGCAGGCGAGAGCACACCGCACCATCCACTGCATCATGATTGCTCCAGGGAAACGTCGGGGTCAGTGGTGGGGGAGGTCGTCGTGCCCTTCGGCGCGCGCCCCGCATCGCGGAGCGCCCGCCGGAGGAGAAACTCGATCTGCCCGTTGAGACTGCGCAGGTCGTCGTTGGCCCAGCGCTGCACGGCATCGAGCACGTCGCGATCGACGCGCAACAGGAACGACTTGCGTTCAGCCATGAGGACGTCCGGTCATTGCGACGACGGGCACGCGGGCGATCAGGTGTAGAGCGAACCGGTGTTCACCACCGGCTGCGTGGACCGTTCGCTGCAGAGCACCACGAGCAGGTTGCTCACCATCGCGGCCTTGCGTTCGCCGTCGAGGTCCACGATGTCGCGTTCCTTGAGCGAGGCCAGGGCGAGCTCCACCATCCCCACGGCGCCCTCCACGATGGTCTGCCGCGCCGCCACGATGGCGCTCGCCTGCTGGCGCTGCAGCATGGCCGCCGCGATTTCCGGGGAATAGGCCAGGTGACTGATCCGCGCCTCGATCACCTCCACGCCGGCCTTGGCGAGACGGTCGACGAGGGCGAGGGCGAGCCCCCTGTTCACCTCTTCCTGGTGCGTGCTGAGCGCCACTTCGTTGCTGCCGTGCGCGTCGTAGGGGTGCTGCGAGGCGAGGGCGCGCAGCGCCGATTCGCTCTGCACGGCGACGTACTGCACGTAGTCGTTCACTTCGAACAGCGCCTCGGCCGTATCGGTGACCCGCCACACGACGATGGCACCGATCTCCACCGGATTGGAGTAGGCGTCGTTCACCTTGAGCTTGTTCGTCTCGAAGTTGCGTACGCGGAGCGACACACTGGTCTTCTGCATGAACGGGTTCACCCACCAGAGGCCCGGCTCGCGCACGGTGCCCTTGTAGGTGCCGAACAGCGTCAGCGCCTTCCCCTCGTTGGGCTCCACGGTGAAGAGGCCGGGGAGCAGAAGCCCGGTGACGATGGAGACGAGAATGGAGGGAATGGCGAGGCCGAAGTCGTCGCCGCGGGCGCCGACGTAGAACCCGTAGAACCCGCCCAGCACACCCAGGGTGAGCAGGGCGGCGATCAGGATGCCGCTGGCCGGCTTGGTATCGATTTCGCGAAGCATGGTGGTTGGGAGGTGAAGGGTGGTATTGAAGTGATATCACTTCAATAGCGCGTGCGGGAGGGGTTGGGGGGCGGTTTCAGCGGCGGTACCCAGCTCCGTGGATGCCATCCCGCAGGGTGTTTGCCTGCGACTGACGGCACACCCGTTCAGGGTGGAGGGTCGTGGGTTCAGGGTTCAGGGTGGGTGTAACACGCACACACGACCCTCGACGCACGACCCTCGACCCTGAACGGGCGTGCGGTCAGTCGCCCACCGCAGAGCATCGTTGCCCGGCGGGGGACAGGAGGCGGGGGTGAGGGGTTGGGAGTGCGAAAGCCTCAACCCTCCCCGTCCTCCGCCCGTACCCAGTGCAGCTCCCTATTGCGGCCAGCGTCACCGCTCGCGATAGTCGCCGCTCGGTTCCGTCACATCCCTTTCGGAGGTCCCGCTGTGATGCGTTTCTCCCCGCGCCTCGTTCTGCTCGCCGGCGCGATGACTCCCCTTGCCTCGATCGGTGCGCAGGCGGCCAAGCCCGCCGCCGCCCGCCCGGTGGTTCGCGCTGCCGCACCGGCGCCGATGGCCGCAGGGTTCGATACTGCCGCAATGGCGGCGCTAAAATGGCGCGAAATCGGGCCGTATCGTGGTGGCCGTTCCGTGGCCGTCGCCGGCTCCGCCGCGCGCCCCAAGGAATACTGGATGGGCACCACCGGTAGCGGCGTCTTCAAGACCACCGATGGCGGTGAGTCGTGGACGCCCATGACCGACAAGTATTTCGGCGGGACGATCGGCGCGGTGGCGGTGGCGCCGAGCAATCCGGACGTGGTGTATGTGGGCGGCGGCGAGTTCGCCATCCGCGGCAACGTCTCCCACGGCGACGGCATGTGGAAGACCACCGACGGCGGCAAGACGTGGGCGAACATCGGGCTCAACGACACGCGCCAGATCTCCAAGGTGCG
>NZ_JBIJAW010000367.1:0-3231 GCF_044345575.1 Gemmatimonas sp. | reverse complement strand
CGTGGGCGCGCAGCAGCGATGCGAAATCGTGAAGGCGCTCGCGCGCGATGTGCAGCTGCTCATTCTCGATGAGCCCACGGCCGTCCTGGCGCCGAGCGAGGCGGCAGAGCTGCTCGCCTGGATGCGTCGCTTCGCCGATGCCGGCAACGCGGTGGTGCTCATCACGCACAAGCTGCGCGATGCACTGGCCGTCGCCGACGACGTGACCGTGCTGCAGCGCGGTCGCACGGTGTATACGGCGCGCGCGAGGGAGACGACGGAAGCGGTGTTGGCGGAGGCGATGATCGGGGGCGCCACAACCGAGACGGCGCCAGCTGAACGGCGCACCGGGGACGGCGCGAGCGGGGACGGCGCGAGCGGCGCATCGCTAGCTGGGCACGGCGCCACCGCCTCGCCTATCGTGCTCGCGCTCAATCACGTCTCCTGGCGCGATGCGCGCGGAGTAGAGCGGGTGCGCGAGGCGTCGCTCGTGGTGCGCGCGGGAGAAATCGTAGGCATCGCGGCGGTGGAGGGGTCGGGGCAGCACGAGTTGCTGCGCCTGCTCGCGGGGCGCTACGACGCCGCGAACGGTCGTGTGCAGCGCCCGGGCCGCGTGGGGTTCGTGCCGGAAGACCGGCATCGCGATGCGTTGCTGCTCGATGCGCCGCTCTACGAGAACACCGCGTTGCGCGGCGCAGGTGAACGGCGTGGCCGCATGTCGTGGGGAGCGCTCCGCGAGAGTACCGCGAAGCTGCTCACGCAATTCGACGTGCGGGCACCGGGCCCCGTCGCCGTGGCGCGCACTCTCTCCGGCGGTAACCAGCAGAAGTTCGTGTTGGGACGTGAACTCGCCGACCAGCCGCAGGCGCTGGTGGTGGAGAATCCGTCGCGTGGGCTCGACTTCAAGGCCACGGCAGCCGTGCAGCAGGCGCTGCGCGACGCGCGAGACAACGGCACAGCCGTGGTGGTGTACAGCAGCGATCTCGACGAAGTGCTCCTGCTCGCCGACCGCGTGTACGTGATGCACACGGGTACCGTGCGCGAAGTGCACGGCGACCGCGAGGATGTGGGGCGGGCGATGCTGGGGGGCGCCTCGTGAAACGCGCGGTCGCTCAATTGCTCGCGGTGCTTTCGTCGGCGTTCGTCTTGCTGGCGCTGCTCCTGCTGGCCACCGGTCACGATGTGGGGCAGGCGCTCGCGGCGCTGGTGCGCGGGGCGTTCGGGTCGTACTACGCCATCACGTCGGCGACCATCGTACGCATGGTGCCGCTGGGCTTTGCGGGGCTGGCGGTGTCACTCGCATTCCGCGCCGGCATTCTGAACATCGGCGCCGAAGGGCAGCTGCTTGTTGGCGCGGCCGCCGCCACGGCGTTGGCGGTTCCACTCGCCGGTGCCTCGCCGCTCGTGGCGATTCCCATGTTGCTCGGTGCCGGCGCGTGTGCCGGTGCCGGGTGGGCAGCGATGGCGGCACTGCTGCGGCTGCGCTTCGGGGTGCTCGAAGTAATCAGCACCATCATGCTCAATTTCGTGGCGCAGTATCTCACCGGCTGGCTCGTGCGCGGTCCGTTGCAGGAACCCACCAAGGTGAATCCGCAGTCGGCGTCGCTGGCCGAGTCGCTGCATCTGCCGGTGTTGCTGGACGGCACACGGCTACATGCGGGTGTCGTGCTCCTCATCGCCGTCGCCATTGGCGCGTGGTGGTGGCTCACGCAAACCGCGAGCGGCTTCCGCCTCCGCGCCGTGGGCATGAACCCCGATGCGGCGCGCAGCGCTGGTGAAGTCGCCGTCGCCCGCACGGTGTTCGGGGCATTCGTGCTGAGCGGCCTCCTGGCCGGACTCGGTGGCGCGGTGGAATACACGGGCATCACGTACGCGCTCTACGAAAACTTTTCGCCGGGTTACGGCTATACGGCAATCGCCGTAGCGCTGCTCGCACGATTGCATCCGGTGGGCGTGTTGGGCACGGCGCTGGTCTTCGGCGCGCTCGAAGCCGGGGCGAACGCCATGCAGCGCGATGCCGGTGTGCCCAGCGTGGTGGTGAGTGTGGTGGAAGCGCTGCTGATTCTGCTCATCGTGGCGGCCGATCGCTGGTCGGGACGGCTCACCACGCGCGATGAGGCCACCACATGAGCGGGAGCATGCTGGCGCTGCTGCAGGACGCCGGGGCGCTCGCGATCGGCGCCGGTTTCCTCGAGAGCACGGTGCGCACCGCCACACCGCTCGCCTTCGCCGCCCTCGGCGAGTGCATCAGCGAACGTGCCGGGGTGATCAACATCGGCCTCGAGGGCTCCATCATCGCCGGCGCCCTCGGCGCGACCGTAGCCGCCAGCGTGTTGGGGGTAGGCGGCGGCTTTGCCGTGGGCGCGCTCGCCGGTTTACTGGTGGCGGCGATCTTCGCCCTGTTCACGGTGTGGCTGCGCGCCGATCAGATCATCACCGGTACGGCGATCACCATGTTCGCCCTCGGGCTGACCGGCACCCTGTATCGCACGATTTTCGGCGCGGCCGGCGTGGCGCTCGATACCCCCACGGCGGGCGTGTGGCGCATCCCGGGGTTGGCGGACATTCCGTTGGTGGGATCCGCGCTGTTCGCCCAGCCTCCCACCACCTACGCCGTGATGCTCCTCGCGCCGCTGCTCGCGTGGTGGATGCAGCGCACGCACCGCGGACTCGCACTGCGCGCCGTTGGCGAGTACCCCGATGCCGCCATCGCCGCAGGGATCGCGCCGCGCTGGTACCAGCTGCTGGCCGTGCTCTTTGCCGGCGCCATGGCCGGCCTCGCCGGCGCCACGCTCGTATTGGCCCAGGCCGGCACCTTCGTGGAAGGGATGAGTGCCGGCCGCGGCTTCATCGCCATCGCCATCGTGGTCCTCGGCCGATGGCGCCCGCTCGGGGTCGCGGCCGCCGCGCTGCTCTTCGGTGCCGCCAATTCGCTGCAGGTGCTGTTTCAGAGCATGGGGTGGAGCGGCGTGCCCTACCAGCTCTTCCTGGCGCTGCCGTACGTGCTCACGCTGCTGGTGCTGGCGGGCGCGGGCGGGCGCGCGGCGGCGCCAGCAGCCCTGGGGAAGCGGTGAGGGAGCGCGGTAAGCTGGCGGAGTGAGTGTCGAGAAATGAGCGGGAGAGTTGAGGCCACGCCGCGCAGCGACGCCGTGGTGCCTCACGTATTCTTGAGGTTCGCGGTTGCCCCCACCTCTCACCCGCTTCTCGCATGCACTACATCCGCCCGTTCACCCCGGCGCTGGCGCTGGCGCT
>NZ_JBIJAW010000008.1:0-34670 GCF_044345575.1 Gemmatimonas sp. | reverse complement strand
CACGGCGTCCAGCAGGTCCGCATGATAGGGCACCGGAATGTCCCGCGGCGCCAAGCGCTCTACCGGCGCGTCGAGATGCCAGAAGGCCTCCTGCGCCACCGTGCTTGCGATTTCCGCGCCGAATCCCGCCGTCATGTTGTCCTCGTGCACGATGAGGCAGCGACCGGTCTTCCGCACGCTCGCCAGCACCAGCTCGCGGTCCCACGGCGAGATCGTCCGCAGGTCGATGAGCTCCACCGCCTCCGCATGCTCGTCGCCCAGCGACGCCACCGCCTCGGCGCACCGGTGCACCATCGCCCCCCACGTGACGAGCGTGAGCGCATCGCCTTCACGTACCACACGCCCGCGCCCCAGCGGCAGCACATAGTCGTCGCCCGGATAGCGCGCACTGCCGTCGCCGGTCATCAGCAACGAGCGGTGCTCGAAGAAGATGCTCGGGTTGGGGCTGCGCATCGCCGCACGCAACAGACCCACGGCATCGGCGGCGTTCGATGGCATGATCACCTGCCACCCGTACGCGTGCGCGAACCGCACCTCGTCGCTCAGCGAGTGCCACGGATCCCCCACGTCCTTGCCGAACCCACCGGGCATGCGCACCACGATCGGCGCCGCAAAACGATTGGCCGTGCGCCAGCGCATCGTGCCGCAGTTGTTCAACTGCTCGGCGGCCGGGTCGGCATACTTGCGGAACTGGATCTCGGCCACGGGCACCAGGCCGCTGATCGCCATCGCCACCGCACGGCCGATGATGCCTTCCTCGCTGAGACTCGTGTCGAACACGCGCTCGGCACCGAACTGCTTCTGCAGCCCTTCGGTGACGAGATGCACGCCGCCCTTCTTCCCCACGTCCTCGCCGAACACCACCACCTTGGGGTTTACGGTGAGCTCGTGACGGAGCGTGCGGCGAATGGCTTCGGCGAACCGCAGCAGGTCGCCGCTGTCGTCCGCTACGTCGGTGCCACCCAACGCGGCACGTTCCGCGCGCGACAGCCCGCCCATCGCTTCGGTCGCCGCGTCGTCATCGGCAAACACATGCTGCGCCACGGTGCTGGCATCGGGCATGGGGCGCGCCCGTGCGGCGTCGAGGCCGCGCTGCACGTCTCTGGCCACTTCCCCTTCGAGATCGGCCCACTCGCCGGCGCTCATGAATGCTGGTACGAGGTAGTCGCGCAGCTTCGGCAGCGGATCGCGCGCCTGATCGGCGGCGATCTCCGCGTCGGTGCGATACCCCTTCTGGTTGTCCGGCCCCGAATGGCTCGAGAGGCGCGGCACCGTGAGACGCACCAATGCCGGCCCATGGCCGCCCCGCACGTGCGCGACCGCCTCGGCCAGCTTCCCCGAGGCGTCGTGTGGATCGCAGCCGTCGCCATTCAGCACGAACAGATTGCCGAACGACGCGAGGTTGCGCGCAATGTCGCCGCCGGGCGTCTGCATGTCGCCGCGCACGCTGATGCCCAGATCGTTGTCTTCGATGTAGAAGAGCATCGGCAGCTTGAGCGTCGTCGCCATCGTGAGCGACGCCCAGAACCCGTTGGTGGCCACGGAGCCGTCGCCGCCCAGCGCCACGCTGAGGCAGTTCGCATAGCTCGCGTCACCGAGGGTGTCGCGATGATACATGATGCTCTGCGCCCAGCCCGCTGCTGGCGTGTACTGCGAGCCGACGTCGCCGGACATGGGCAGTACGGTCACGCCATGGCGGTTGGGCAGGTTGCACACCACACCGATGTCGCGGCCATCGCTGAAGCCACCCGCGCGGCCGAGCGGACTACCGAGCGCATCCTCGATGCTGAGCCCCACCGACAGCAGCAGGGGCCGCGAGCGGTAGTACGCGCCCGCGCCGTCGTGTTCACCGGTGAGCAGCGAGCCGAGAATGCTCTGGGCCATGTCGTGGCCACGTGCTGAGAACTGGTAGAGCACCAGATGCTCGCGCGGCACGGTCGCCTTCTGCTTGTTCGTCTGCTCCTCGACATCATCGAGGGCGCGTGAGACGAGCGTGTGGTAAGCGATACGGCGCCAGTCGAACCCGGCGCGCGGTGTTACGGCGGGCGAGGCGGCCACACGGGCCCCCGCACGCTCGGCAGTCTTGGCAGGCATAGACGGGTAATCTGCCAGCACGCGCGGCGCGGCGGGAGTTTGTCCGCCAATCAGCCGGAAGAAAGCCGATCTCCGGAAGCACGGCACTCGCCCCGAGCAAGCGGAGGCTGGAGTGGGACGACACGCCCGCTATGCGACGTAGCCCGCAAAAGTGCGAGACGAATCCACGTCTGGGAAACCCCCTGCGGAAACAGCGAAGGGGGCATATGGCGACAGGCCGACGAGAACCGCCACGGCGCAGTCGCCGATGCTACCTTTCACACATGTCCTCCCCCTCTCCCTCCTCTGGTCCGTCCCTGCTGGTCGAGCGGGCGAATGGCGTGCTCACCCTCACGCTCAACCGCCCCGACGTGCTCAACAGCTTCAACGCCGACATGGCGCGCGCGCTGCAGGGCGCGCTGGCGGATGCGGCCGCCGACGACACCGTTCGTGCCGTGGTGCTCACCGGCGCCGGACGCGGGTTCTGCGCGGGCCAGGATCTGGCCGAAGCCCTGCCGCGCGACGGCGGGCCCATTCCCGACATCGGCGAGATCGTCAAGACCAGCTACAACCCGATCATCCGCGCCATCCGCACCCTCGAGAAGCCAGTGCTCTGTGCGGTGAACGGGATCGCTGCTGGCGCGGGCGCTAATCTCGCGTTCGCCTGCGACCTCACCATCGCCGCCGACAGTGCCAGCTTCGTGGAGAGCTTCGCCAAGCTGGGGCTCATCCCCGATACCAGCGGCACATTCTTCGTGCCGCGGCTCGTCGGGCTGCAGCGCGCCACGGGCATGTTCTTCCTCGCCGAGAAGATGCCGGCGAACAAGGCGAAGGAGTGGGGGCTCATCTGGGACGTGGTGCCGTCGGCCGAGCTCATCGCCACGGTGACGAAGCTGGCCGAGCAGTTGGCTGCGCAGGCCACCCGCGGCTTCGGCCTCACCAAGCGTGCGCTCAACGCCAGCTTTGCGAATGGCCTCGATGCGCAACTCGATGTGGAGGCCCAGGCGATGCACGAAGCCGGCCGCACGGCCGATTACGCCGAAGGGGTGCGCGCCTTCCTCGAAAAGCGCGCCCCCGTGTATCAGGGGAAGTGATGAGCCACGCAACGATCGGAGTGATCGGTGCCGGCGCTATGGGGGCCGGCATCGCGCAGGTGGCGGCGGTGCATGGGCACCCGGTGGTGCTTGCCGATGCGCTCCCGGCGGCCACGGCAAAGGCGCGCGCGGGACACGCCAAGGCCATGGCGCGCGAGGTGGAAAAGGGGCGACTCACACAGGCCGCGGCCGACGCCGTGCTCGCGCGCATCACGTACGTGGACGGGGTGACGGCCGAGGCCCTCGCGGCGTTCGCGCCGTGCGACATGGTGATCGAGGCGATCGTCGAACGGCTCGACGTGAAGCAACAGCTGCTGCGGACGCTCGAACCGATCGTCGCGCCCACCGCGATCCTCGCCTCCAACACGTCGTCGTTGTCGATCGCGGCGCTCGCCGGGGCCTGCACCGAAAAATCACGCGTCGTGGGGGTGCACTTCTTCAACCCGGCGCCGGTGATGCCGCTGGTGGAGATCATCCCCGCCATCACCACCTCGGCCGACGTCACCGCTCGCGCGACGGCGTTCGCCGCCAGCTGGAAGAAAGTCACGGTGCTCGCGTCGGATACGCCCGGGTTCATCGTGAACCGCGTGGCGCGCCCGTTCTACGGCGAATCGCTGCGCCTGCTCGAGGAAGGCGTGGCGGATTGCGCCACCATCGACTGGGCGCTGCGCACGGTGGGAGGCTTCCGCATGGGGCCCTTCGAGCTGATGGACTTCATCGGGCACGATGTGAACTTCGCCGTCACGCGATCCGTGTTCGACGGCATGTTCCACGATCCCCGCTACCGCCCGAGCCTGCGGCAGCAACGCTTGCTCGAAGCCGGCTGGCTTGGCCGCAAGACGGGCCGTGGGTTCTACGAGTACGCCGACGGCGCCTCGCAGCCCGCGCCCACCGAAGATCCCGTGCTCGCGCAACGCATCGTCGATCGGGTACTTGCCATGCTGGTGAACGAAGCCGTCGAGGCCGTGCACCTGGGTATCTGCTCCACGACGGACGTGGAACTCGCGATGACGACCGGTGTGAACTATCCGCGGGGGCTGCTCGCGTGGGGTGACGAGATCGGCGCGCCCACGGTGCTCGCACGACTGCAATCGCTGCAGTTCGAGACCGGTGACGATCGCTACCGTCCGAGTGTGCGCCTGCGGCACGCGGTGCAGGCCGGGGCCTCCCTGCTCGACGCACGGCGGTATTCATGAGCACCCCGACGCCGCCCACCCCGCAGGCGATTGTGTCGCACCTCATGAGCCGTGACGCCTTCTCGCAGTGGATGGGCATCTCGGTGCTGGAGGCCGCGGCCGGACGCTCCGTACTCCAAATGACGGTGCGCGATGATATGGTGAACGGGTTCGGTACGCTGCATGGTGGCATGCTCTTCGCCTTCGCCGACAGCGCGTTCGCCTTTGCCACCAACGCCGGCGGCCTGCTGAGCGTGGCGGTCGATTGCTCCATCAGCTTCCCCGTGGCCTGCCGACCGGGCGACGTGCTGCGCGCCGTGGGGGTCGAACAAAGCACCACCAACCGCCTCGCCTTCTGCGAGGTGACCGTGACCAATCAGCACGAGGTCGCCGTGGGGTACTTCCGCGGCACCGTGTACCGCACCACCCGGCCACACGTGCTGGGGGAACACTTCGGATGACGCATATGAGTTCGCACGCGTATCTCATCGATGGCGCTCGCACGCCCATCGGCAACCTCGGCGGGTCGCTCTCACCCGTGCGCGCCGATGATCTCGCCGCGCACGCCATCACCGCGCTGGTCGAGCGTGTGCGCGCGAATGCGCCGCAGTTCGATCCCGCCGCCATCGCCGACGTGATTCTCGGCTGCGCGAATCAGGCGGGCGAGGACAATCGCAACGTGGCGCGCATGGCCTCATTGCTCGCGGGCCTTCCCGTTACGGTGCCCGGCGAAACGGTGAACCGCCTGTGCGCCTCGGGGCTTTCGGCTGTAGCCGGTGCCGCTCGCGCCATTCGCGCCGGCGAAGGCGACCTGTACGTGGCTGGTGGCGTGGAGAGCATGACGCGCGCCCCGTATGTGATGAGCAAGGGCGCCACACCGTTCGCGCGTGATGTGCAGCTGTTCGACACCAGTCTCGGGTGGCGCTTCGTGAACGCCCGCATGAAGAGCCTGCACGGCACCGACAGCATGGGCGAAACGGCGGAGAATGTCGCCGCACAGTACGGCGTGAGTCGCGCTGATCAGGATGCATTCGCCGTGCGCTCGCAGCAGAAGGCGGCCGCTGCGCGCGCCGCCGGACGCCTCGCGACGGAAATCGCGCCAGTGAGCATTCCGCAGAAAAAAGGGGATGCGCTGCTGGTGTCGCAGGACGAGTTCCTGCGCCCCGACACTACCCTCGAAACCCTCGGCAAACTCAAGCCGGCCTTCCGCCATGACGGGCAGGGCAGTGTGACCGCCGGCAATGCGAGTGGCCTCAACGACGGTGCCGCCGCGCTGCTGCTGGCGGGAGACGCCGCGGTGGCGCGCTTCGGGCTCAGCCCCATCGCGCGGGTGGTGGCGAGTGCCGCGGCGGGGGTGGAACCGCGCATCATGGGCATGGGCCCGGTACCGGCCACACGCCTCGTGCTGGAGCGCGCCGGTCTCACGCTCGAGCAGATGGACGTGATCGAGCTCAACGAGGCCTTCGCCGCGCAGGGGCTGGCCTGTCTGCGCGAACTCGGGGTGGCCGACGACGATGCGCGCGTGAATCCCAACGGCGGCGCGATTGCCCTGGGACATCCGCTTGGCATGAGCGGCGCGCGACTCGCCCTCACGGCGGCGTATCAGCTGCGGGAGACGGGGGCGCGCTATGCGCTCTGCACCATGTGCATCGGTGTGGGCCAGGGCTTTGCGCTCGTGCTCGAGCGCGTCTGACCACACGATGATCTACGCTTTCGAAGACTTCGTTCCCGTGGTGCACGAAACCGCATTCGTGCATCCGCAGGCGGCGGTGACCGGCAACGTCATCATCGGTCGCGATGTGTACGTGGGCCCCGGCGCCGCCATTCGCGGTGACTGGGGCGGCATCGTCATCGAGGACGGGTGCAACGTGCAGGAGAACTGCACGATTCACATGTTCCCCGGCGTTGTGGTCACGCTCGAGGCCGGGGCGCACATCGGCCACGGGGCCATCGTGCATGGCGCCCGGATCGGCGCGAACAGCCTGATCGGCATGAACGCCGTGATCATGGACAACGCAGTGGTTGGAAGCGGCTGTATCGTGGGGGCGCTCTGCTTCGTGCCCACCGATATGGTCATCCCCGACCGCAAGGTGGTCGTGGGGAACCCCGCCAAGATCGTAAAGGACGTGAGCGACGACATGCTCGCGTGGAAATCGGAAGGCACCGCACTCTATCAGCAGTTGCCCGCGGCCATGCGTGCCGCGTGGCGACCCGTGGAGCCATTGCGCGAGGTGCCGCAGAACCGACCGGTGCAGTCGGCCATGCTGAAGAACTGGAAAGCCACCCAGAAGGACACCCGTACGGAGACCCGTTGATGTTTCTGCTGCAGAATTACGCGCTGGGCGAGTGGGTCGAGGGCACTGGCCCGAAGACCGATCTCATTCATGCGGTGACCGGTGAGAAGATCGGTGAGACGTCGAGCCATGGCCTCGATTTCAAGGCCATGCTGCAATACGCGCGTCGCGTGGGTGGCCCCGCGTTGCGTTCGTACACCTTCCACCAGCGCGCGCTGATGCTCAAGCGCATCGCCATCGCGCTCATGGAGCGCAAGGAAGAGTTCTATCCGCTCTCCTCGATGACGGGGGCTACACGCGCGGACTCATGGGTCGATATCGAAGGTGGCATCGGCACGTTCTTCGCCTACGCAAGCCGTGGGCGCCGCGAGTTCACCAACGAGCGCTTCCACGTGGAGGGGCCCACCGAGCCACTCTCCAAGAATGGCACGTTTGTGGGTCGCCATATTCTGGTGCCCATGGAAGGGGCGGCGGTGCACATCAACGCCTTCAACTTCCCGGTGTGGGGCATGCTGGAGAAGCTGGCGTCGGCGTTGTTGGCTGGCGTGCCGTGCATCGTGAAGCCCAGCACCACGGGCAGCCACCTCACGCACGCCGTGTTCAAGGCGATGCTCGAGACTCACGAACTTCCCGCCGGTGCGCTCCAGCTCATCTGTGGTGAGGCGCGCACGCTGCTCGAGCATGTGGAAGAGCAGGACATTGTGGCGTTCACGGGGTCGGCGGCCACGGGGCAGAAGCTCAAGTCGTCGCCGAGCATCACGGCGCATTCCGTGCGCTTCAACATGGAAGCCGACTCGCTCAACTGCTCCATCCTCGGACCCGACGCAGTGCCGGGCACGGAAGAGTTCGATCTCTTCATTAAGGAAGTCACGCGCGAGATGACGTCGAAGGCGGGGCAGAAGTGCACGGCCATCCGTCGTACCATCGTCCCGGCGGGGCTCGAGGAAGCCGTGATTGCGGCACTCTCCAAGCGGCTCGGCAGCACCACCATCGGCGATCCCACTGTCGAAGGGGTACGCATGGGGCCGCTCGCGTCGCGCGGCCAGGTGACGAGCGTCGCCTCGAGCGCCGAGGCCATTCGCGCGGCCGCCGAGCGTGTGTACGGTGGCGGTGACTTCAATGTGGTGGGCGCCGATCGGGACAAGGGCTCGTTCTTCGCGCCCGAGTTGCTCTACTGTGCCAACCCGCTCACCACGCTCGCGCCGCACGACATCGAAGCGTTCGGGCCGGTGAACACCATCATGCCGTATCGTGATCTCGGCGAAGCCGTGCAGCTCGCCCGCATGGGGCGCGGGTCACTGGTTGGCTCGCTCATCACGCACGACCCGAAGGTGGCGCAGGAGGTCATTCTCGGGGCGGCGTGCTACCACGGCCGCATGCTCGTGCTCGATCGTACCAGCGCGAAGGAAAGCACCGGACACGGTTCGCCGTTGCCGAATCTCGTGCACGGCGGCCCCGGCCGCGCCGGCGGTGGCGAGGAGATGGGAGGCGCGCGTGGTGTCACGCACTACCTGCAGCGCGTGGCGCTGCAGGGCAGCCCCAGCATGATCACGGCCATCACGCGCGAGTGGACCAAGGGGGCCGAGGAGAAGACAGATACGGTGCACCCCTTCCGCAAAACGTTCGACGAGCTGCAGGTGGGCGACACGCTCATCACGAAGACGCGCACCATCACCCTCGAGGATGTCGAGGCGTTCGCGAAGCTCAGTGGCGACACCTTCTACGCGCACATGAACGACGAGGATGCCCGCAGCAACGGCGTGTTCGAGGGGCGTGTGGCGCACGGGTACTTCGTGGTGTCGGCCGCGGCCGGCCTGTTCGTCGATCCCGACCTTGGCCCGGTACTGGCCAACTACGGTCTCGAGAAGCTGCGCTTCACCAAGCCCGTGTATCCCGGCGACACGATCCACGTGCGCCTCACCGTGAAACAGAAGACGGCGAAGGACACCCCCGCGGGGACCATCCCGCAGGGTGTGGTCGAGTGGGATGTGGAGGTCATCAACCAGCACGACGAACCGGTGGCCGTGTACTCCATTCTCACGCTCGTGCGACGTGGTGACGTGGTGCCGGTGACGCCGCACGCCGCCTGACGCAGCGCCGGTGACGGGGAGCCGCTACTTCCGGCGCGGCTCCCGTCCCGACGTCGTCCAGATGACAATCACGCCGCACCCGGAATTGCGGCCGGCGAATTCGCCGGGCACGTCGCTCACACCCGTGTAGACCTCGAGCCCCACGATGTCGCGCACGGGAATCGTGGGGCCGAACGAATTGTCCACACGTTCGTCCACGATGTATTCCGGCGAGCAGCCCATCGGCGCTCGCACCATCTGCGCCCGGCACATGTTCCCGGCACAGTTGAAACGCACGCCGCGCATCGACCGCATCGCGTCCTGCAGCGTGTAGAAGTTGCCCGCCTCGAGTTCGGCCCGCGTGCGGTACTGACCGCGCCCAGTGGTACGGCGGCGCTCGAAATCGGCGAAGCGGCGACCGAGTGCCGGGTCAGCCGTGACGGCAACGCCAGGGAGGGCCTGGGCCTTGCTGGTGTCTTTCGCCGGTTCCACCGCGGTCGGCGAGCCCGGCGGCGGAGCGCTGACCGGGTCCAGCTCCAGATCCCGCTCCATCACCTCCCGGGCGGCGAACGCCAGCGAGAGGCTCCCGCGGGAGTAGCCCGTGGCGGACACGAGGAATCGGTGAATCCCCACCTTGAGGTTGGGAACCCGGAACTGTCCGAGAGAATCGGTGCGCGCGCTACCGCCGGTTGTGGTCACGGCGACGGTCGCGTCCGGTATCCCCTTCCCGGTGGTCGCATCGAGCACCCGTCCGCGGAATTCTGCCGTGGTCTGCGCGTGCAGCGCGCCGCTCACGACAGTGGAAAAGAGCACCGTTAACAGGGGGAGGATGAAGCGTTCCATAATGGGGACGAATGGTGCAGAAAGGGGAGAGACCCTGTTCGGATTACTGGAAGTAACCGCTGTGAAACAATTGCAATCTGCCGCGCAGAGAGGCAAAATGGGTCCAGTCGGCTGGAATGGTCATCCAGTCGCATTACCCCGGGACGACGAATCCGTCCCAACAGCAGAAAGGAGCGTGAATGTTTCACCACATGCGTCGGTTGATCGCCGCCGCTGTCCTCGCGGTCATGCCCGGAGGCGTTCTGGCGGCACAGCAGAACGCTACCGTGACGGGTCGCGTGACGTCGGCTGGTGCACCGCTCGGCGGTGCCCAGGTAGGCATCGTCGAACTCGGTGTCGGTAGTGTCACGGATGCGCAGGGCCGATTCACCTTTACGGTGGATCCGTCGCGCGCGGGAGGCAAGCAGGTCACCCTGCTGGCCCGCACCATCGGCTATCGCCCCGTGAAGCACATGGTGACGCTCACGGCCGGTCGAGTCGAACAGAACTTCGAACTCGACAAGGACGTGCTGAATCTCGAGGCGGTCGTGACCACGGGTGTGTCCGACGCCACGTCGCAGAAGAAGACAACGTTCGCCGTTGCGGCGGTGAACAACGCGCAGATCAAGGAAGCGCCGGCGTCTTCGCCGCTCGGTGCGCTCAGCGGCCGCGTGGCGGGCGCGAGCGTGACGGCCGTGAACGGTGAGCCGGGCTCGGCCCCGCGCATCCGTCTGCGTGGTCCCACGTCGCTGACGGGCTCGCAGGACCCGCTCATCATCGTCGACGGCACCATCAGCCGCCTCTCCCTCGCCGACATCAACGCGCAGGACATCGAGCGTATCGAAGTCATCAAGGGCGCCGCGGCGAGCTCGCTCTACGGCTCCGACGCCGCCAACGGCGTGGTGCAGATCTTCACGAAGCGCGGCGCCACGCTGGCCACTGGCCAGACGCAGATCACGGTGCGCAACGAGTTCGGCTCGAACGACCTGCGCAAGACGATCCCGAACAACTTCTCGCACCCCTACCGGGTCGATGCGAGCGGTCAGTTCGTGCGCGATGCCAACGGCAACCGCATTCAGGAAACCGACCGTATCTCGGATAACTCGTATCCGGTCACGTACGACCAGCTCGGTGAGGTGTTCCGGTCGGGGCAGTTCATGACCAACTACATCTCGATCGGTCAGCGCAACGCCAACTCGAACTTCAACGCCTCGTTCGAGAACTCGAAGGACCAGGGTATCGCGAACCTGCTGAGCGGCTACAACCGCCAGAACTTCCGCCTCAACCTGGACATGGAGCTGCACCCCAAGCTCGACTTCCAGACGGGCGCGTTCTATGGCCAGTCGCGCGCCGACCAGGCCGACGACAGCTCGGGTGACGCATTCTTCGGTCTCCGCTTCCTCGAGCCGAATATCGATCTCCTTGGCACGAACCCGGACAAGACGCCCTACACGGCGGCCATCCGCCAGTCGCCCGCCTCGGGCAACGTGAGCAACCCGCTCTACCGCTGGAACACGATCAAGAACTCCAACGATCGGTCGCGCTTCACGGGTCTGCTCAAGGTGCGCTATCGCCCCACCACGTGGCTCACGGCCGAAGCCAACACCAATTTCGACCGCGGCTCGCGCAACTTCCGCTCGTTCGTCCCGCTCGGCTACATCGGCTCGACCGGTACGGTCAGCAAGGGCTCCATCTCGAACAACGAGTCGCTGACCCGCGCGTACAACCTCGGTAGCACCCTGACGGCCACGAAGGCCTTCTCGTGGTTCACCAACACCACCAAGCTGGCGTGGGTGTACGAGGATCAGGAGAACACCGGTACGTCGGTGGCCGCCACGGCCCTCACGGTGCCGCGCGTGACGGAATTCTCGGCCGCCTCGCGCGACCCCGAGAACCCGGTCATCCCGGGCTCCTTCTCGCAGCCCATCCGCAACCAGAACTTCTTCGCCATCACCACCTTCGACATCAAGGACAAGTACATCATCGACGGTCTCATCCGTCGTGACGAGTCCTCGCTGTTCGGTGCGGATCAGCGGTCGAAGCTCTTCAAGCGCCTCTCCGGCGCCTGGCGTGTGTCGGAAGACATCTCGCTCCCCGCGGTGGACGAATTCAAGCTGCGCGCGTCGTACGGTGAGGCGGGTCTCCGCCCGGTGTTCGATGCGCAGTACGAACAGTTCCAGATCCAGGGCGGCAGCCCGGTGAAGATCACGCTCGGTAACCCGAACCTCCGTCCGGCGTTCTCGCGCGAAATCGAAGGCGGTTTCGACCTCACCTTCAAGAAGAACTTCCAGATTTCGTACAGCTACTCGAGCAAGATCACCGACGACCAGATTCTCAACGTGCCGGTGTCGTCGGCGACGGGCTTCCGCAACCAGTGGATCAACGCCGGCTCGCTCGAGGGCAAGACGCACGAAGTCCTGCTCAGCGCGGTGCTCGCCTCCAAGAAGGACTTCCTCTGGAGCATGAACATCGCCGGTGACCGTACGCGCCAGACGGTGCGCAGCCTCGCCGTGCCGCCGTTCCTCGTCGGCCCCGTGGCCAACACCACGATCTTCCGCCTCGCGCCGGGCCAGCCGTTCGGTATCGTGTACGGCAGCTCGTGGGTGCAGTCGGCTGATCAGCTCGCGTCGATGATCGCGTCGCGCCGTCTCAGCGGTACCGCCGCGGACTATGTCGTGAACGAAGAAGGCTACTACGTGGCCAAGAGCGCCTGGCGCACGATCAACGAGAAGCCCATCAAGTTCCTCGATGCCGATGGCAACTCGCTGCGTCAGATCGCCAACGTGAACCCCGACTTCAACCTGAACTTCAACACCCAGCTCAACTGGAAGAAGTTCTCGGTGACGGCGGTGGTGAACTGGGTGCAGGGTGGCGACATCTACAACTACACCCGCCAGTGGCCGTTCTTCGACCAGCGTGACCCCGCGTTCGACCAGCGCGGCAAGCCGGAAGTGGAGAAGAAGCCCACCACGTACTACGCCACGTTCTACAACAACTTCGACGCCAACACCTACTTCGTCGAAGACGGCAGCTACGTGCGCCTGCGCGAACTCGCCGTGAACTACGAAGTGCCCAAGGCGCTCACGCGCCGCCTCGGCATGGGCACCGATCGCTCCGCCCGCTTCGGTCTGGTCGGTCGTAACCTGTTCACGAGCACCAAGTACAGCGGATACGATCCGGACGTCTCGGGTGGCGGCGCCAATCCGTTCGCCTACCGCGTGGACTACTTCACGTATCCGATCTTCAAGACGTTCACGTTCATGCTGGAGCTCGGCCTGTGAGCCCCCTCAATCCGAAGTTTGCCTTCTCGTTCCGCCACGCCGTTGGCGTGGCGATGGGCGCCATGCTCCTCGCCGGGTGCAACTCGCTCGACGTGGAGAACCCGAACGCGCCGGACGCCAATCGCGCCCTTGCCGACCCGGCCGCCATCGAAGCGGTGGCCGGTGGCACCCTGCGCACGTGGTTCAACACGTGGGACGGTATGGAAGGTGGCGGCCCGCTCGTCACGATGTCGCAGACCTACTCGGCCTCGTGGAACAACTACAACATGAACTTCTATAGCTCGATCGATACGGACGGCACGCGTAACACGCGCGCCTACCAGAACGATCTGGCGTCGGCTGGCCGCACCACGATGATCGGCTACTGGGAGGGGTACTATTCCACCGTCTCCTCGGCGAACGACGTGCTCAAGGCCATCCGCAAGAACAACCTCGTCATCAGCAACGCCGCCAACACCAAGCGTGCGGAGACCATCGCGCAGCTCATGCAGGGCGCGGGACTCATGGGCATCGCCCTGAATTACGACAAGGGCTATGTGATCGACGAGAACAGCGATCTCGCCGCGCTCGAGTACAAGACGCGCAAGGAAGTGCGTGATGCGGCGGTGACGTCGCTCGAGCGTGCGGCCACCCTCGCGGCGGCCAACACGTTCACCACGCCGAGCGGCTGGACCAACGGCACCAGCTACTCGAACGTGCAGATCGCCCAGATCGCCCGCACCATGGCGGCGATGACGTTGGCCTACTATCCGCGCACCGCGGCCGAGAACGATCAGGTCGATTGGGGCAAGGTGTCGCAGCTGGCGTCGCAGGGTGTGTCGTCTGGCACGGCCTTCGACTTCAACTTCACCGGCGACGGCTGCAACACGTGGTGCCACGAGATCCTGTACTGGTTCAACGCCTTCGACGGCGGACGTGTGAGCACCCGCGTGGGTGCCCTGCTCGACCCGGCCACGCAGCGTCATCCGTACCCTTCGGGCGGTAACTCGCGGCCGAACTCGCCGGACAAGCGGCTGGGCGACGGGTCTTTCGGCCCGGATGATGAGGACTTTGCCGGCTACTTCGGTACCAATCCGAAGACGGCGAGGGCCGGAACCGACTTCGTGTACTCGCGTGAGGAGATCTTCCGTCCCGATCGCGGCATGTACCACCAGTCGAACATCGGGCACATCCGGTACGACAAGTCGGGTGAGCAGTCGCCGAACGGCATCTATGGCGGCTTCGGGTCGGCGCCGATCATCACGCGGCACCAGAACGATCTGCTCTGGGCCGAGGCGGAACTGCGTCGATCGGGCGGCAACCTGGCCACGGCGGCTGGGCTGATCAACAAGACCCGTGTGGATCGTGGTGGCCTGTCGGCGGCCACGGCCGGTGAAGGCGCGGCGTCGCTTATCCAGAAGCTCATCTACGAGCAGGAAGTCGAACTGCTGGGTCTCGGCCCGGTGTCGTACTACCAGCGCCGTCGCGTGCCGAACGGCTTGCTCGCGGGAACCCCGCGCGAGATGCCGGTGCCGGCCAAGGAGCTCGGCGTGAAGGGGCAGGCGTTCTACACGTTCGGCGGTACGGGCGCGGCGAACAGCAACACGCCCTGATCGTCTGAACACCGTAGCAGAACGTGGCCAGGGGGAAGCACCGCTTCCTCCTGGCCACGTGTCGTTTCGTGCCCGCCGGAATGCTATTCTTTACCGCATGATTCGCGGTCTTGTTCGTTCAGTCGTGGTCGGCCTTACCGTGCCATTGATGGCCTGCGGCAGCGCTCGCGATGCGAGGGATGACGCACCGTCGTCCGCAGCCGTTGCTGCCGAGACCACATCGTCTGCCGTTCTTCGCTTCGCGGACGCGCCCTTTGCGCTCGAACTCGTGCGCCAGAGCGCCGACGTCGTGCGCGGCGTTGTGGCGGGTGATTCCACCACGAGGTTGCTCATCCAGCCAAACACCCGCGACGATGCCGTGTCACGGTTGTGCGGCGTCATTGCCACGGGCACGCGTGAACCGGTGTCCTTGGCGTGGGGATGGCCGGTTGACTCGAATGCGCCACGTCTCGCCCAACGCATGATCCTCGACGGAGATGTGCAGGGGGTGCGTTTCGTCGTGCCGGGTACGGCCGCGCGCTATGTCTTCGAGGGCATCACGCGTAACGGGGCGCAACGGGTAAGCATGCAGTGGCCGGTTATCGCAGACCCGGCGCGTCCCATTCCGGTGGGCGCACCGGATTCGCTCGTCGAGGCGGCACTTCAGCCATCGGTCTTTGCGCTTGACTCGGTGCTGATGGCGCTGCGGTTCGACACGCCACCCGACACGGCGTGGCCGGTGGCGCCGGTGGAACGTGCACTCGCCGATGCACGGGCGGTAACCGATGTGCGGGTTTTTCCCGTGCATCCGGCGCGACTGACCATGGCCTGCCACGATGTAACGCTCGCCCTGCCGATACTCGCCCGTGCGGATCACACGGTGAAGATCGCCGTGGATGCGGGGGATGTGATTACGGCCGACGCCGGGGTCGCCACCGGCACGGTGCGCATTTCGTTCGACGAGGCTCCGCCAGCGCCCGACCCCACGGCGAGGGAAGGGGTCACGCACGCCGCACTCGAGGCGACGACAACGGGTGAGGTGACCTTGCGCGTACGTCTGCAGGTGTTGCCACGGTACCAGTTGTCGCGCCAGATCGTTCTCGTTCGCCTGCAACGCACCCGCCCGCGCTCCTGACTCCCACCTATCGAGAGCTCACATGACCACCCGCCTACGGTCGTTGTCGGCCACAAGCGTCGCTGTTGGAGCGGCGCTGCTCGCGTCACTGCCCGTGATCGGCGGTGCCCAAGTGCCGGTCGTGCCCAGTATCGCCCCGTGGATGTCGCCTGGGTCGCCTCTCGAACTGGTCTCGGCGAAGAAAACCGATCGGCTGGCCTTCGTCGTGTACGACCGTGGCATGCGCAATGTGTACACGGCGGCCGCACCCGACTTCACGGCGCGCCGGCTCACGAACTTCCTGACCGACGACGGCGTCGATCTCACCGATGTCGAGATCTCCGACAACGGGCAGGTCATCGTCTTCGTGCGCGGCTCGGCGCCCAACCGGTGGGGATGGATCGCGAATCCCAATCACAGCCCGGCCGGCGGGGATCGCGCGATCTGGGCGGTGCGCGCCAGTGGCGGACCGGCGTGGCGTGTGGCCACCGGTGCGGCGCCGGAGCTGAGCCCCGACGGGCAGTGGGTGCTGTTCACGCGTGACGGGCAGATCCACCGTGCGCGCGTGATGCGCAGCGGTGCGCCGAGCGTGGCCGACAGCGGTGGATCGCCGCTCATCAGGCTGTGGGGGCGCAACGGGGCCCCGCGCTGGTCGCCCGATGGCAAGCGTATCGCCTTCGTGAGCGAACGCGAGCATCACAGCTTCGTGACGGTGTACGATGTCGCCACCCGTACTGTGCAGTACGTGGCGCCGAGTGTGGACTGCGATGGCGCGCCGACGTGGTCACCCGATGGACGCTTCCTCGCCTTCTCCCGCACACCGGGTACGCCGTTCGGGCTGCAGCGTCGCACACCGCCGGGGAGCGCGAATCCCGCGATGGGCTGCGGCAATGCGTTCGGTGCGCCGGGTTCGGTGGCCGTGACCGACGGGCAGAGCAACCTCGCGCGCTCACCCGGCTTCTTCACGTCGTCGCTGCCCGGTGGGTATCGCCTGGCGCTCATGGTCGCCGATGTGGGTGGTGCGAAGAACATCACGTCGCCCCTCGTGGCGGCGCAGATCCCGGCGCGCGAGGTGTGGCACAACAGTGTGGGCGACAGCGTGTTCACGTCGCTCAACGGCATGACGTGGGCTGGCAGCAACATCGCCTTCCCCGTGAACGTGCCGGGCGACGAGTGGGAACGCTGGTATTCGGTACCGTCGAGCGGCGGGGCGCCCGTGCGGCTCACTACGACCGATGGTCTCATCGAAGACGCGGGCAGCGTGGCGTGGTCGCGCGACGGTGGCCGCACCATGTATTGGACCACCAACGCCACCGATATCGAGCGCCGGCACATCTGGCGTGTTTCGAGTGGTGGGGGCACACCCGAGCGCCTGTCGACGGGTGACGGCGTGGAGACGCATCCGCGTCCGCTTGCCAGCGGGTCGCATGTCGCGGTGCTCTACTTCGGTGCCCGCACTCCTGCGTCCGTGGCGCTCGTGCCGGCGAATGGCGGAGCACCGCGCATCATCTATCCGACACTCGGTCGCGACTTCCCCACGGCGTCGCACGTGATGCCGGAGATCGTCAAGACGCGCGCGAGTGACGGGATGGCGGTGAGCAACCAGCTCTTCCTCCCGCGTGACCTCAAGCCCGGCGAGAAGCGCCCCGCCATCGTCTTCGTGCACGGCGGCCCGTCGCGGCAGATGCTGCCGGCGTATCACTACATGCAGTTCTACCACTGGTCGTACGCCGTGAACCAGTGGCTCGCCGATCAGGGGTATGTGGTGCTGTCGGTCAACTACCGGCGCGGCATCGGGTACGGGAAGAGCTTCAAGAACGCCCCCGGTGCTCGTGACAAGGGAAACAGCGAGTACCTCGACGTGGTGGCCGGCGCCAAGTATCTGCAGCAGCGCGCCGATGTGGATGCCGGCCGCGTGGGCATCTGGGGGCTCTCGTACGGAGGGCTGCTCGCCTCACAGGCGCTCGCTCGCAACAGCGATATCTTCGTGGCCGGTGTCGACATGGCCGGTGTGCACCATTACGACTATTCCCTCGATACCACGAGTTCCGCGTTCAAGTCCGCCGCAATCGGGGCCATCGATCAGTGGAAGAGCCCCGTGTTTCTCGTGCACGGTGACGACGACCGCAACGTGGACTTCGCGCAGACCGTGGGGCTCGTACAACTGCTGCGCGCCCGCAAGGTGTACCACGAGCTGATGGTGGTCCCCGACGATCTGCACGAAAGCATGCTGCACACCAACTGGATCGACACCTTCGATCGCATGGGCGTATTCCTCAAGCGGTTCGTGTGGAACCGCGAGAAGCCGCCGGTTCAGCCGTAGGCTGCGCGACTCAGTACCCGAAACCCGAACTCAGAACCCGGAACTGATCAGTTTCGCGTCTTGAGTTCGGGTGGCGAGTGGCGAGTCACTTTACGGCCCCAGCCGCCCCGGCCCGACGCGGATCCGCGCCCGCCGTGACACTCCCGCGATCGATGCGAATCGCTGCGCCGTATCCCTCACGCAATTCACCGCGCGCCGACACGAAGGTGAGGTCGTAGCCGAGGGTACGCAGTTGCTGCACGACATGCGGCGCGAATCCGTCCTCGAGCTGGATGCTGTACGGAGCCGGGGCGCCGCTGGCCGTAGGATTGAACCCGCCTCCCGGCAGGAAGCGCGGCTGCTCGAGAGCGGCTTGCGGCCCCAGCTTGAAGTCGAGCGCGCCGACGAGTCCCTGGTACACGGCACTCGTGATCCACGCGTTCCCTGCCGCGCCCACCGCGAACACGGGACGGTTGCCGCTGAAGGCAATCGTGGGGGCGAGTGTGCTGCCATGGCGCGCGAACGGCAGGCGCGAGCCGTACTGCGTGGGATCGGTCCCGTAGCTCGTGAGCTTATCGTTGCTCAGAAAGCCCAGCCCCGGGGTCACGTAGAAGTTGCCGCCCCACGTGCCGAGCGTCTGCGTGACCGCTACCGCGTTGCCGTTGGCATCGGCCACGGTGAAGGCTGTCGTGCCGGCCGCGTGGCACACGGCCATCTCGTGCGCATGATCATCGCCGCACGGGCTCTCGCGCTCCGCAGAGACTGACTGCGCATCCGTCATGTCATGGGCCGCGGCACCGTCATCGCCCGGGACCCCCGCCGGCTTGACCGGCTTGAGACACGCCAGCGTATCGCCGCGCACGCTCGCCGGTGTGAGCGCACGGTCGGCGTTGTAGCACTGCCAGCGAACCTTGGCCGTGTCCTTATGCACCATGCTGGCCACATCCACGGGCCACATCGCTGGATCGGCAATCCGAGTGCGCGACGACGGCGTGAGGAACCAGGCCGACAGCATGGCGTGCAAGGTGGCCGCATCGTCGGTGTAGCGCTGTGGCGTCGGGAACCGCTCGAGCAGGTTGAGGCGGGCCACGAGATCGGCGCCGCCGCTCACCGGTGGCGCACTCGAGCAGAGACGGTACGTGCGATACGTGCCGCACACCGGCTCGCGTTCGTTGGCGAAGTACCGTTCGAGGTCACTGCGCTTCATCGCGTTGCCCTTGGCGCGCAGATCGTCAGCGTATCTCGCGGCCACGTCACCCTTGTAGAAGCCATCTGCTCCCTTGGCCGCGATCTGCTCCAGCACCCACGCCAGATCGGGATTGCGCAGGGTATCCCCCCGCTGCAGCGGCTTGCCATCTCGGAAGAACAGCGCTCGGCTTCCTTCGTACTTCGCGAAGTGTTCGCGTTCAGTCGCGAGGGTAGTCGCGAGCCCGTCGCTCACCTCGTAACCGTTGCGTGCCGCACGAATGGCCGGTGCCAGCAGGTCAGCCCACGCGAGCTTCCGGCTGCCGTAGCGCTGCCATGCGTGATACATGCCCGCCACCGTACCGGGAACGTTCACCAGTACCGGTCCATCACTGGGATAGCGGCCATTCACCAGCAGCTTGGTGTTCGACAGGCCACCTTCTTCAGGCACGCGGCTCATGAACTCGATGAGCGTGGGCGATTTCCCCGCCAGCGCGATCACCATCTCGCCGTAGCCGCCGATTCCGCTCGCATCGGGTTCCACCACCCCAAGGGCGAAGCTCGTGGCCACCGCCGCGTCGATCACGTTGCCCCCACGGCGGAACATCTCGAGTCCCGCCTCCGTGGCCACGGGATGCGCGCTCGACACCGCGGCCTTGCCCGACGCTTCACGACGCAGCGGCGGGCGCGCCTGCAGCAGGGCGTGAATTACCGCGTCGCGCGCACTGTCCGATACGGCCGCAACCGCCTGTGGACGGAAGCGATCGCGCGCGGCCTGCCACGCGGCGCGCGCCGACGCCGATGCCGCCGCGCCGAAGTACAGTCGGGTGCTTCGGTCCCACACGCGGTCGAACGCGGCCGCATTCGCCTGCGCGCGATCTGCGTTGACCGGGCCAGCCACTGTGATGCGCCCGGCATCGGGCGCGAGCGGCGCGGGAAGTCGCAGCAGACTTGGCGCCTCACCACTGGCCGACAGTACGCCGCGTTCGTGGGCGGCGCGATCTACGCCGCGGTCGGGATCGCCGTTGTATCCCACGCTGACCTCGCGGAACTCAGCGATAGACACGAGGGCGCCATCGGGCGACCAATCCACGTCACCGTGGGTACGCGAAAGGAGATTGGTATACGCGGGGCCGCTCGTGGGGACGATCATCACGCCATTACGCGTGGACACCGCGATACGATCACCCAGTGGTGCGAGCGCAATGTCCTCGATACCCGCATCGGTGAACACCACGCGGTCGTTGGCCACCACACTGCGCGTCGTTTCCGTGTGCACGATGTAGGCGATGACCTTGCCGTCCGTCGAGATGCGCGGGCGCTTCTCCGTCTGTTCCTTCGACGTGAGCCGGCGCTCGGCGCGGTCCCCTTCGCGGACGAAGATGCGCGACTCTCCGCCCAGTCCACGCTGGAAGAGCGTCGTGCCGGCGGCTGCGGCGGGGGCTACGTCGTGCAGCGTACTCGTAGTGACACGCCTTGCTTCACCCGCCCACCCTCCGCCCGTTACCGCCCTATCGCGCGCGAAAATGTCGTACTGGCCCTCAGCATCGCTCGCCCAATACAACGTGTTGCCGTGCCACGTAGCATCGCGCTGGTACGCGCTGCCTCCGCTTACCGGCTCGGCGACCCCGCCTGCGCGCTGCAGATACAGCGCGCCATCGCGCTGAAACGCCAGCGTGCCGTCGAGCGCTGCGGCGGGGCGACGTGCGCCCCTGATGATGCTATCGGTCGTTGGCGCGGACGCACGCCCTGGCGTCTGGGTCTGTGCCTCCGTTGCACAGAGCAGCGAGGCGGCCAGCACAAGCGGGAAAGCGCGGCGCCTCATCGTGCTGCACCGCGCGTGGCGCGACGAATGGTGACCGACTCGATCACATCGCCTTCCTGAATGGCATCGAGCACGTCCAGCCCGCGCACCGTCGTCGCGAACACGGTGTAGTCGTGGTCGAGGCGCTGGTTGTTCACGAGATTGATGTAGAGCTGTCCGTCGCCGGTATCGCGGCCGCGAGTGGAAATGCCGAAGGTGCCGCGCACGTTACGCGCGCCCACCTCGTCTCGCATGAAGTAGGGCGTCGTTGGGTCGTACTCGTCGGCTCCCGGGCTTCCGCCCTGTACGACGAAATTGGGGACGATGCGGTGCCAAGTGGTGCCGTTGTACCGGCCCGCAGTGGCAAGCGTGCTGAAGGTGTGCACGGCGGCCGGTGCCACATCGGGGAGCAGGGCCAGTTCGATACGCCCACGCCCTCGGATGGTGATCACCGCCGTTGCTCCCTCGAGGTCGCGCAGCTGCGCCTCCGTGGGAAATGGTGGCGGCTGAAGCGGTGGCACGAACAGGGACGTCTGCGGCGCTCCCATCTTACGGAACGCCGGGACCGCCTCGATGGCGATGCGTTGAATCACCGGATCGCCATCGCGCACCCACTGCGTGAGCCACGCGCCACCGTACGCCATGTGCACCTTGTCCGCGTCGATGATGAACGGCAGCAGCACCTCGCGCGCGTCGCGCCAACGAAGCGGTCTCGTGCGGCTGATGCGTTCGAAGCTGCGGACCGCGGCATCGAGTTCCGTGCGCGTTGCTGCCGTTCCCACCTTCTTCAGAATCGTTGCCGCGTGCAGCAGCAGCCCCGCGTGATCGGCGCTGAGTGCCGCGACGGCCTCGTCTCGTGTGGTGACGGCCTCGACCCGCACATTGGGGTTGGCGTCACGGGTGAGCTGTCGCAGCAACGTGGAGTCGGCGAGACGCTGCGCCGCACGTGCCGCCCAGGCGCGCGCCTGCCAGACTGGGCTACGCGCCAGCGCTTGTACGGAGGGGCCGGCACGCGTGCTGTCCGCGTAGGTGAGCGCAAACACGGCATGTGCGCGTGTTCGCCACGCTGCCGTCTCACGGGTCAGCGGGTAGAGCGGGGCCGGGTCGCACTTGAGTGTGCCCAGCAAGTCCACGGCAAGCAGACGCACATGTTCGCTGCGATCGCCTAGATGTTGCACCGCGCGCTCGCACGTGCCCGCCACGCGCAACGCCTGCCACCGCACCAGCCCCGACGTATCGGTGCGCCACGTGCGTCCCAGCATCACGGCCACGCGCCGCACTTCCGGATCGGCATCCGCAAGAGCCGCCGATACGGCCGCACTGTCGCGATGGCCCACGGTATTGAGCGCCAGCAGCAGCGAGTGGCGCACCGACGCGTCCGATGATCGCACCACCGCGGAAGAGACCGCCGCCAAGGCGCTGGCCGAAGGCCTCTCGGTCCGCGCACTGCGCCGCCACCGCGATTCCAGTCCGCGCGCAGCACCACGCTGCACCTCGACCGAGGGATCGCCAAGGCCCGCGAGCATCAGCGAGTCAACCAGCGTCGCGTCGGAGCCACCGCGGCCGAATGTTTCGTAGAGTTCGGCGCGTACCAGCGGCGAGGACTCCTTGGTGAACGGAACGTGGCGCGGATGTCGCACCATGTTCGCACTCCGCATCTGCGCGGCGGCGCGCACGGCCTCGCGTCGCACCGATGCCGCCGGGCTGTCCAACAGACGGTCGAGGAGCGATGACCAGCGTGCGTCGTCGGTGCGCCCGAGCGCCCGGGCCGCCAAGCGCTGGAGCACCGTGTCGCCGGACGCCACGGCACGTTCGATGGTCACCGCATCGGTCAGGCGGGCATGTTCCGCCACCATCACCTGATAGGGGGTGGGGGGCGCCGGTTGCGGCTGGGAGTGCATGACGGCCGCTCCGGAGAGCAGCAGAAGGGCCAGAGGCAGCATGTACGTTCTCGACGGTGGGAAGGAGCCACCGGCAATATGCCCATGGCGCCCTTTCCGCGTAACTTTTATGGCCCGCTCTTGTCACTCCCAGGAGATTCCTATGCGGTCCGTCTATCGATCCCGTGCGCTGGTTGGCGCACTCGCCATGCCGTTGCTCGCGCCGGCCCTTGCTGGGCAAAACGCGCCCAAGGTCAATCGCTTCGGCAATCCCGAAAAGCTCAAGCCCGCGCCCACGTCGGCGCAGATCACCGCGCGGGATTTGCAGATCCGGCTGTACCAGTTCGCCGATGACTCCATGCTGGGCCGCCAGGTGGGGCGCGCCGCCAACAAGAAGGGCACCGACTTCATCGCGGCTGAACTCAAGCGGCTCGGGCTGGTGCCGGGCGGGGTGAACGGCACCTACTTCCAGAATCTGCCGTTCCATCTCCGCAAATTCACCGAACACTCACGGGTCACCGTCGACGGCAATCCCATCACGTGGAACACCGACATCGTGGCGGTGCCTACGGCGAGGGCGCCTCGCGCGGTGGGCGATGCCGAAGTGGTGTTCGGTGGTACGCAGGGCGACACCACCTTGCAGATCCCCGCCAGCGCGGCGGTGGGCAAGTTCGTGGTGCTGCTGCCGCAGCCCGGCGGGCGTGGTGGGCAGGGGCAGGGCTTCGCCGTACGTCCCGGCTTCACACCGCCGCCTTCGCGGTTTGCCGATGCGGCAGCCGTGGCCATCGTCGATCTCGACAACCTCACGCCGGCGCAGCGGGCGGCGATCAACGACCCCACGGTGGCGCAGCAGGCCAGCGCATCGGCGCGTCCGGCGGCGGCACCAGCCACCGCTACTGACTCCGTGGCGCAGCTCAAGCGGGATCTCGCCGCGCTGCAACCGCAGGCGCAGTTCCGGCTCACCCGCGACGGCGCGTCACGGTTGTTCAAGGGGCAGCCGTTGGAGGCCCTCGCGCCGGGCGCCCGTGGCGGCACCGTGACGGCGTCTCTGGACTTCGTGGAATTGCCCACCGACTGGGCGCGCAACGTGATCGGCATCATTCCGGGCAGCGACCCCAAGCTCAAGGCGCAGTATGTCGCCATTGGTGCGCACAACGATCACGTGGGGGTCACCACGCCCATGGATAAGGATTCGCTCAAGGCGTTCAACATCGCCCGGAATCGACTGCTGCTCGCCAACGAGATGAAGCCGCTCGGGCCGGAACAGATCGCGCAGATCCGCGTGAACATGGACAGCATCCGCGCGCTGTATCCCAAGCCGCGACTTGATTCCATCAACAACGGCGCCGACGACGATGGCTCCGGTTCCATGGGGGTGCTCGAGATCGCCGAAGCCATCATGGCGATGCCGGTGAAGCCGAAGCGCTCGATGATCTTCGTGTGGCACACCGGCGAAGAAGCCGGCCTCTTGGGCGCGGCGCACTTCACGCGCAATCCCACGGTGCCGATCGACTCCATCGTGGCCCAGCTCAATATCGACATGATCGGTCGCGGTCGCACGGAGGACCTCCCCGGCGGTAGCGACGATTACGTGGCGGTGATCGGATCGATGTTCGACTCGAAGGATCTGGGCGAAACCGTGGCCGCCGTAAACCGGAAGCAGACGAAGCCGCTCGCGCTCGACTACAAGCTCGACGAGCCGATCGCGTGGGCCGGCTACAACAACATCTACGGCCGCAGTGATCACTTCCGCTACGCGCAACAGGGTATCCCCATCGCGTTCTTCTTCACGGGGCTGCATGGTGACTACCACCAGCGCACCGACGAGCCGGAATGGATCGATTACCCGCACTACGCGCGCATCGCCAATTACATCAAGGATATTTCCATTGAGGTAGCGAACGGACCGCGTCCGCGACTCAACGGCACCAAGCCGGCCAAGCCGAAGGTGATCGTTCCGTAAGTCCACTTTGTGAAAAAGCCGGGAGCCGCGGTGATCGCAGCTCCCGGCTTTTTGCTGCCGCACGCCGGTTACATCGCCGCCGGCTTCTTGGGCGCGTTGGCGTTCTTCACGTACTTGTCGAGCCACGCCACCCAACGGCCCCACTGATCGAGCACCGTTTCGCGGGCGATGGGGCCGTGGTCTTCGTACGGGTACATGTACAGCGAGGTCGTCTTGCCGAGTCCCATGAGGGCGTGGTACATGCGCACCGAGTTGATCGGGTCGGTGCCCACGTTCTGGTCTTCGGTGCTGTGGTACATGAGGAGGGCGCCGTTGAGCTGGTCGGCATACAGGAACGGCGACATCTCGAGATACGTCTGGCGACCCTGCCACAGGTCACGGCGCTCGCTCTGGAATCCGTTCGGCGTGAGGGTGCGGTTGTAGGCACCATCGCCGGCGATGCCGGCCTTGAAGAACGGCGTGTGCACCATCGCGTTCACGGTGCTGAAGGCGCCGTAGCTATGACCGCCCAGGCCGAGTCGGTGGCGATCGACGATGGCGAGCGTGTCGAGCGCGTCGATGATGGCGGAGAGGTTGTTGCGCAGGTCCACGACGTAGTTGTCGTTCGGCAGCTGCCCTTCGCTGGCGAAGATGGGCGCGTCCGGTTCGACCACGGCGTAGCCCTGCGTCACAAGGAAGGCGAGCGAACGCGGGCCGTACGTGGGATAGCGACGGTCACGGGCGGCGTTCTGTGCGGCGGCGCGATCGTAGCCGGCCTGATTCTCGTATTCGTACGGGTAGAACCAGAACATCGCGGGGAGGCGCGTGCCTTCCTTGTAGCCGGCGGGCAGCGTGACCTTCACGTTGAACTGGAAGCCGTCGGCACGTCGTGCAATCACCGTCTTCTTCACGGCAGCCGACAGCTCGGGCATGATGTCGACGTTGCTGGTGAGCTGCTTCGCCTCCTTGGTGGCCAGCGTGAGCACGTACGACTGCGGCACCATCGTGGCGCTCTCACGCTGGATCACGGCCTTCGAGAAGTCGTCGTCGAGCGGAGCGGAGATCGTCTCCACGAGGCTCGCGTCGCTTTCGTACAGACGCACGATGCTGCCGGTCTTGATTTCGATCTTCTCCACCCACGTGTTCTGCACCTTGGCCGTGTCGGCGGCCGTGCCCATGCGGAACACGAACTTACCGTCGGTGGACACCATGACCACCGGTGCCCCCTTCTTGCCGGGGCGTGTCACCAGGCCGTCGGCCTGACGACCGCCGAAGCCGCCACGCACCTGGGTCGTATCGGCGCCGCGGCGCGGCGTGACGACGGTGTACTTGGTGTTGTTCTCGGTGAGGAATACCGCCTGCTCGAACGTGCCACCCGTGCCCTGCTCGGTCACGAAGAGAATCGTGCCGGCATCGTTGAAGCGGGTCGCGGTGATGCGATTGCTCGTCTCGTACAGCGCGGTGGCGCTGGTCGAATCGAACGGGGCCTTCCAATGCATCACGCGATCGTTGCGGCGCGGCGCGGCGGCGCTGTCGGGACGCGCGGCGGGCGCGTTACCCGCGGCGCCGTTACGACGCGCCGGAGCCGGCGCCACCTGCAGATACAGCAGGCCGCTCGCGTACGGATGCCACTTGATGTCGCGCTTGCTCGTGTCCACCGCGGTCCGCGCACGCGCCGGGCCGTCGGCCGGATCGTCACCGGTCCGCATCGGGCGCTTGGCCACTTCACGCAGCACCGCGCCCGAGGCATCGAGCACCACGTCGCGCGTGCCGAATTCATTCACCTGCAGCACGTACGAGAACGGCTTCTCCACGTACGTGACCTTGAAATGCTGCCCGTCCGGTGACGCATCGATACCGCGGATGTATCCGGGGGCACCGATCTTCTTCACGGCGCGCGTCTTCGTGTTCACGAGCGCCAGCTGGCCGTTCATGTGATACGCCACGAGCTCCTTCTCGTACGGCGTCATCACGAGGTCGGCATAGGTGCGGGTCTTGAGCTTGCCGCCTTCGTTCATGCGCACCATGGGCCCGCTGGCGAGCGCTGGCTCCTTGGGCTCGGGGCCACGCCCATCGGGCACGAGTACCGTGAGGAGTGACTGGCCGTCCGCCGTCCACTCCGGCGCCGTGACGCCCGTCGCGAGCACCGTGCGCGGGGACACTGCGCGCGTCTTGCCCGTGGCGGCATCGGCGACCCACAGCTGTGTGGCATCGTCGTAGAGCGCGAAGAACGCGATCTCCTTGCCGTCGGGCGACCACGTTGGCGCGGCGACACGGGCACCGGTGGGTGCACTCACCGTGACCTTCTTGCCCGTGCTCCACTCGGTGACCTCGAAGCCCACGTTGCTGCGCATGGTGAGCGCGCGCTCGCGGTTGCCCAGTTGGTCCACCTGGAACCCGCCGAGATTGTGGTGCGCCTTGCCCACGTACTTGAGCTGGGGGAGTCCGTCGCTGAGCGGGCGTATGAAATACTGCCGACTGCCCGGGCTGGGGTTGGTGAAGCTGACGTTCCGGTCGCGCGGCGCGGTAACGAGCTTCGTGATCGCCTCAGGGGGCGTCACGTACCCTTCGTCGGCGAGCAATTCGCTCTTGCCGCCAGTCGCGCCGGGCGCCGGGCCGGCCTGATTCTGCGCCGCGAGCGATTGCGGCACGGCGAACGGGAGTGCGAGCAGGCCGCTGAGAGCGAGCGCGCGCAATGAGTCGGAGGGGGGCTTCGGCACGGTCTACGGCCTCGATACGAAGGGAGGACAAAGCAGGGGCGTCGGTCTGCGGCATCGGCCACCGGCGCGCGCCCCGCAACAGAACGCAGCGGCGGGGGAAAACGCTTGCCGGCAACGTGGCGGGTCACCCTTGGCCACGGCGATACGTTACACCCGGTACCACGCCCTGTCTTGTCGATCCACCGGAGGCCGCACGCATGTTCGATCAGCCCCTTGTGCCGGAGCACGGCCCGTCCGACCGCGCCCACGAGTCGCCGGGTTCACCGCCCGCGGAGCTCCCGCCCGCGCCGCCGGCGCTGCTGCAGCGGCTGGAGGTGTCCCGTACGCTGCTCCTCAAGGTGCACCGGACGCTGCTCGAGGCGGAGCGCGTGCGCTTCGAGAAGGCCCGCGGGCGCATTCCGAACAACATGGAGTTCCTGCAGCTCGTCATCAACGACCCGTGGTTCGACTGGCTGCGCCCCATGACCCAGATGGTCCTGCTCATCGACGAGCGGATGTCCGACAAGAAGGCCCGGCTCGGCCGGGACGAGGCGCAGGCGCTCCTCGAACAGGCGCGCGCCCTTCTCAAGCCCGACCCGGAAGGCGACGCCTTCCAGCGGCTCTACGCGGACGCGTTACAGCACTCCCCCGCGTTGGCGGTCCTCGCCCGGCAGGTCGCGGCGGTACTGGCGGGGTAGCGCCTGCGGGGGAGCGCCCGCGCGGGGCAACCGATTCTTGGGACGGATCCGGCAATAGCTCTGGACCGGGGCCGGTCCGCGCCCCATGCTACTACCATGCATCGCGCAGGGCACTCCCTGGCTGCGGCGGTCACGGCCTGTGTAGTCGTGGCGCCGTTGGCGACCTCCTGCGTGCGCCCGCCGACCCCCTCCCACCAGGGGGCGGTTCCGCACGGAGCGTCGTATCCGTTCGTGCAGACGTCGGCGCACGCCGGCAGTGCGCCCACGGCGACGTATGTCGCGCAGTTCGATACCCTGTGGGCGAAGTTTGAGGCCGTGTACCCCTCATTCGCCTACAAGCACCTGGACTGGCGTGCGCAGCGCGCGAAGTATCGCCCCCGCGCCGAGCGGGCCCGTTCGCAGAACGAACTCGTGGCGGTGCTGCTGGCCATGCTCGCGCCGCTGCGCGACTTGCACATCTGGCTGGTCGATCCACGTGGACAGGTGGTCCCGTCGTACAAGCCCGGCACGCTGGCGAATTTCGACAGCCGCCGGTGGACACAGGCAATGCACGATGCCAACTACGTCGCCCGCGCTCCGCAGGTGGGTGATGGCTCTGTGGGTGGCTACGCGTACCTGAACATCGGGACGTGGAAACCGCCGGTGAATGAGGTGCTGCTCGAGGACATGCTGCAGCGCGCGCGGGATGCGCAGGGGCTCATCATCGACGTGCGCACCAACGCCGGCGGCAGTGATGCCGTGGCGCTCGCCTTCGCGGGGCGCTTCACGCGGCGGTCGATCGTGGGCTCGTACGTGCGCATCAACACCGATGTCCCCGACGTGGAGATGCCGCTGGCCCGCACCATCGCGCCGCGCGGCGGCTGGCAGTTCACGCGGCCCGTAGTGGTGATCAGCGGGCGCGGCGGCTTCAGTGCCACGGAAACGTTCGTGGCGGCCATGCGCACGCTGCCCCAGGTCACGGTGATCGGTGACACCACCGGTGGCGCGTCCGGGAACCCCGCCACGTACGCGCTCGGCAACGGCTGGCAGTTCACGGTTCCGCGCTGGTTCGAGTACGGTCCCGACAAACAGCCCATCGAGTGGCGCGGGGTGGCGCCGCATATCGCCATCGCGTGGGAACCCACCCGGTATGACAGCGCGCGCGATCCGCTTATCGACGCGGCGGTGGGATTGCTCGGCGAGCGCACCGGTGTGTACCGCATGGCGCCGGCCGCGGCTCCTGTCGAACCGGTCGGCAAGGTCCGAGAGTGATGGCGGAATCACAGAACCGTCCGGTCTGGGATGACGGGCGCTGGACCCCACTCCCCGCGTTGAGCGGCGACCTGAGCGCCGACGCCTGCGTGATCGGCCTCGGTGGTTCCGGGCTCACGCTTATCAACGAACTGCTGCAGCGCGGCGAACGCGTGATCGGGCTCGACGCGCACGATGTGGGAGCGGGGGCGGCGGGGCGCAACGGTGGCTTTCTGCTGGCCGGCACCTACGACTTCTATCACGACGCCATTCGTCGTCACGGTCACGATCGCGCGAAGGCGATTTACGGGGCCACCATCGCCGAGATGCAGCGCATCGCGATGGAGGCGCCGGGTACAGTGCGCTTTGTGGGGAGCAAGCGTATTGCGGCCACGGAGGCGGAGTTGGACGATTGCCGTGTGCAGTACGACGCGTTGCGTGCCGACGGCTGGCCGTGCGAGTGGTACGAGGGCGCCGACGGCAGCGGCATCTATCTCCCCACCGACGGCGCGTTCGATCCGCTCACGCGCTGCCGCGCCCTCGCAACGACCGCGCGCAACGAGGGGGCTACGCTGTTCGCGCGTACCCCGGTTATCGAGATTCACGGGACGCGCGTGGTGACGCCGCAGGGCGCGGTGCATGCGGGGCGCGTCTTCGTGGCCGTCGACGGCCGCTTGGAAGCGCTGGTGCCCGAGCTCGCGGGGCAGGTGCGCACGGCGCGGTTGCAGATGCTCGCCACGGCCCCGACAAGCGAGATCACGGTGCCGTGCCCGATGTACTACCGCGATGGATACGAGTACTGGCAGCAGTTGCCGAACGGCAGCATCGCCATCGGCGGGTTTCGCGACAAGGGCGGCGACGGCGAATGGACGCACGAGTGGGCGCCAGGCGATGTGGTACAGCAGCATCTCGAACGGTTCCTGCGTGAACACCTCGGGGTGCAAGCGCCCATTACGCATCGCTGGGCCGCCAGTGCCGGCTATACGAGCACCGGCCTGCCGGTCATCGCGCAGGTGCGCGAGCACGTCTGGGCGCTGGGCGGCTACTCCGGCACCGGCAACGTGATCGGTGCGCTCGCGGCGCGGGCGGTGGTGGCGGCGGCGCTCGACGGGGACTTGCAGCCCGTCCGGCTGCTGCTCGGAGACAGCTGGGGCGCAGCCTGACCACCCGCCCCTTGGCAGGGCCGGGCCGTGAGCGCGGCGTTACATTGACGCCGATGCCTACCGACCCGTCAGCCCGTCCCGTGCTTCGTCCTGCGACCCCAGCGGACGTGCCCGTCATCCGCGAACTCATCGAGGGGCTCGCCGAATACGAGAAGCTCCGCCACGAGTGCCACGCGACCGACGCGCTGCTGCACGCCTCGCTGTTCGGCGCCCGCCCGTTCGCCGAAGTGGTGCTTGCCGAGTGGGGCGGGCAGGTGGCCGGTTTTGCGCTGTTCTTTCACAACTTCTCCACGTTTCTGGCGAAGCCGGGGATCTATCTGGAAGATCTGTTCGTGCGGCCCGAGCATCGGGGGCACGGCATCGGCAAGGCGCTGCTGGTGCATCTGGCACAGCTCGCGGTGCAGCGTGACTGCGGACGGCTCGAATGGTCGGTGCTCGATTGGAACGTCGACGCCATTGGGTTTTACGAGAAGCTGGGTGCGCGTGCTCAGGATGAATGGACCGTTTACCGCGTCACGGGCGATGCCCTGACGCACCTCGCTTCGGGAGAAGCCTGACATGAAAGAGACCACCACGCAGTCACGCCGCGATGTGCTGCGGCTCCTCGCTGCCGGCGTGGCCGGTGGGACCCTGCTGCCGCATATCGCGCAGGGCTCGACCGCATCGGTAGCGCTGCCGCGCATCGACCGCATGGGATTGCAGCTCTATACCGTGCGCAGCGCGCTGGCGAAGGACATCGAGGGGACCATTGCCGCTATCGCGAAGGCCGGCATCACCGAACTCGAGTTCTTCAATCCGTTCGGGAAGGACGTCGCGTGGTGGAGTGCGCTGCTCAAGAAGCACAGCCTCACCGCACCGTCGAGCCACGAAGCGCTCCCCAAGACCGATGACGAGTGGGGGCCCATCTTCGATCGGGCCAACGGCATGGGGCACAAGCTGGTGGTCGTGCCGTATGTGGGCAACGAATACCGCGGTAGCAAGGCCAACTGGATGAAGCTGGCCGACCGCCTCAACAAGGGTGCCGCGAAGGCCAAGGCTGCGGGGCTGCAGTTCGCGTATCACAACCACGACTTCGAGTTCGCGCCGGTAGAGGGCACTACGGGCTACGATATCATCACCACGAACACTGATGCGAACGCGGTGAAGCTCGAGATGGATATCTACTGGACCGTGAAGGCGGGGCAGGATCCGCTCGCCCTCATGAAGCGCTGGCCCAACCGCATCGTGGCCGTGCACGTCAAGGACGCCGGCCCGGCGCCGGAACGCAAGATGATGGACGTGGGGGCGGGTACGATCGACTTCAAGACCATTCTCGCGACCGGCCGCAAGCAGGGGCTGCAGCACTGGTTCATCGAACATGACACCCCCACGGATCCCATTGCTTCCATTACGGCCAGTGCGGCCGCGTTGAAGAAGCTCTGACCACCCTCCGAGGAATCTCCGCGTGACTTTGCGTTCGAAGGTGGCGCCCCAGTACGACGTGATCGTGGTGGGGTCCGGGGCCGGTGGCGGCATGGCCGCGTATCAGCTGTCGGTGAATGGCCTGAAGGTGTTATTGCTGGAAGCGGGGCGTGACTACGACCCCGTTACCGAAACCCCGATGTTCCAGACGCCCAAGGATGCGCCGCTGCGCGGTGCCGGCGGGGCGGACAAGCCGTTCGGCTTCTACGACGCTACCGTAGACGGTGGCTGGCGCGTGCCCGGTGAGCCGTTTACCACGGCGCCCGGCTCGCAGTTCAGCTGGTGGCGTGCACGCATGCTGGGCGGTCGCACGAATCACTGGGGGCGCATCTCGCTCCGCATGGGTGAATACGACTTCAAGCCGAAGAGTCGCGACGGGCTCGGCGAAGATTGGCCCATGACCTACGAGACGCTCGCGCCGTACTACGACAAGACCGAGATGCTCATCGGCGTGTACGGTGGCGACGACGACCTCGAGAACACGCCGCGCTCGTCGCCGGGCGTGCTGCAGCCGCCGCCGGCGGCGCGCACGTACGAACTGCTCACCAAGCAGGCGTGCGATCATCTCAAGATTCCGGTCATTCCGGCGCATCGCGCGGTGCTCACGAAGCGTCAGGACTCGTCGCGGCTGCCGCAGAAGCTCCATCCGGGCAACCGGCTCGCGCAGCGCGTGCTCAAGCAGAGCATGGATTCGCGCATGGCCTGCTTCTACGCCACCGACTGCGGGCGCGGCTGCAGCATCAAGGCCAACTTCCAGAGCACCACGGTGCTCATCCCGCCGGCCATGGCGACTGGTAACGTCACGCTCATCACCGATGCGATGGTGCGCGAGGTGACGGTGGACAAGCAGGGACGCGCGAGTGGCGTGCACTACATCGACAAGCTCACGCGCGAAGACCACCACGTGACGGCCAAAGTGGTGGTGCTCGCGGCGAGCGCCTGCGAAACGTCGCGCATCATGCTCAACAGCAAGAGCGCGCTGTTCCCCAACGGCATTGCCAACGGCAGCGGCGTGGTGGGCAAGTACCTCATGGACACGGTGGGCGCCGGCATTTCGGCGCAGATCCCGCGTCTCGAAGGGCTCCCACCCATCAACGAAGACGGCACCGCCGGCATCCACATGTACATGCCGTGGTGGCTGTACGGTGACCAGAAGGCGGGCAAGATGGACTTCGCCCGTGGCTACCATATCGAGTTCGGCGGCGGACGCGGCATGCCGGGCCCCGGTATCTTCGGGGGGCTCGAGTCGTTCACCGGCGGCGCGTACGGCAAGAAGTTCAAGGAAGAGGCGCGACGCTACTACGGCACGTTCATGTACTTCGACGGCCGCGGTGAGATGATCCCCAACGAGGATTCCTACTGCGAGCTCGATCCGGTGCAGGTGGACCAGTGGGGCATTCCCGTGCTGCGTTTCCACTGGAAGTGGTCGCAGCACGAGACCAATCAGGCGGCGCACATGGTGAAGACGTTCGCCCAGATCGTGGACCAGATGGGCGGCAAGGTGCAGGGCACCATCCAGACCGATGGCAGCAAGGCCATCGCTACCGGCGGCTCCATCATCCACGAAGTGGGCACCGTGCGCATGGGCAGCGACCCCAAGAAGTCGGTGCTCAACGAGTTCGGTCAGGCGTGGGAAGTGAAGAACCTGTTCGTAACTGATGGCGCGACCTTCGTGTCCAACGCCGACAAGAACCCCACGCTGTCCATTCTCGCGCTCGCGTGGCGCAGCTGTGACTATCTGGTCGACGAACTGAAGAAGGGGAGCCTCTGATGAGCGACGAGACGAACAAGCCCGCCACTGGTGTGGGGCGTCGCGACGCGCTGAAGGCGATCGCTGCCGCCGCGGTTGTGCCGATGCTGCCGGCCACCGCCGAGGGCGGACCGGCGCCCGCGCCCCGCGAAATGCTTCCGATGCTCGATGACCAGCAGCGTCCGGTGAAGCGCAAGGGACCGCGCGGCACCCCCAGCGATCCGGTGCTGCAGGTCGCCAAGGCCGACTGGCCCATGAAGCTGTCGCAGCGCGAACTGGTCACGCTCGCCGCGCTATGCGACATGATCATCCCCGCTGACGACAAGAGCCCGGCGGCCAGTACGGTGGGCGCGCATCACTACATCAACGAGTGGGCCAGCCGGCCCGGCGGTGACACGTCACTGGTGCGCGTGCGCGGTGGCCTGGTGTGGCTCGACCGCGAGAGCCACACGCGTTTCGGCAAGCGTTTTCACCTCGCCTCGAATGCGCAGCGCACACAGATCTGCGACGACATCTGTTACGTGCCCAAGGCCAAGCCCGAGCATGTGTTCGCCGCGCAGTTCTTTGACACCATTCGCGACCAGGCCGCCACGGCGTTCTACACCACGCCGCAGGGATGGAAAGACCTCGGCTATATCGGCAACGTCGCCCTGCCGAAGTTCGAGGGGCCGAATGCGGCAGTGAGAAAGCAGATTGGGGTGGAGTAGTCCTCACTGAGAGCCGAAAGCTTTCAGCTTTCGGCTCTCAGCTTTCGGCTTACCTGAACACGAGCCATGAAAACATTCCGTCTCGGCTACCTCGCTCTCGCCGTCACCGCCACCATCGCGCTCTCCACCGCCGCGCAGGCCCAACGCGCACCCCTCGGCCCCGCGACGCGGAGCTACGTGCGCTTCGACACGAGTGTCCTCGCGCTCACGAACGTACGCGTCATCGACGGCACGGGCGCCGCACCGCGCGAGAATCAGACGCTGGTCGTGCGTGACGGACGCATCGCGGCCATGGGACCGGCAGCGCGCACGGCGATCCCGGCCGGAGCACAGACTCTCGATCTGACGGGCAAAAC
>NZ_JBIJAW010000366.1:0-3240 GCF_044345575.1 Gemmatimonas sp. | reverse complement strand
GCTCGTACGAACTCGACGCGCTGCTCGGCTATCTCGCGGGTCTCCCCACGTACGTGCTCATGGCGGAACTCGCCTCCGGTCGCGTGCTCGCGGGTGAGCTCCCCGCGGTCGCCGAGATGCCTCCGGCGCTCGTCGACGGCGCTCCGCCGCGGTGGCGGTTCGCGCGCGACTTTAGCCTCGAGTATGCACGGATGCATGCTGCTCGCGGGAACGCGGTCGGTGCCACCGGGCATGCGGCGAAGGCCGTCCTGGAGGAAGCCCATGCCCGTCTGAGCGAACGCGGTCAGTGGGTGTTGAACGAGAAACGCATGGTGAACGTGGCGGGACTTGAAGCGACTCAGCCACTGTTCATCGCACCGCCCCGAACCGCGACCGACTTGGCCTGTTGGATCGACGCGCTAGCTGAATGCCTGTCGGGGTAGCGCGCTGTGCGCGCATCTGATTCGAGCGCCCGCTGCAGAAGCCAGCGGTACGCATGGCAAAGCGGAGCATCTATGCCGTCAGCTGAGTCATCAAGCGGCTCAGTAACCCTGAGACAAGTCGGACGGCCCGACGGCCACGACGAGCGCCGCTCTGCACGTTCGCGGGGTAGCTTTCAGCCATGTACGCCGTGATCGGAGCCGGCCCCATGGGGCTGGCGTGCGCCCGCAACCTGCAGAAGCTGGGAATCCCCTATCGCGGCTACGACCGCCACACGGGGCCCGGCGGGTTGTGGGATATCGACAACCCCCACAGTACGCTGTACCAGTCGGCGCACCTCATCAGTTCGCGGCACATGACCGAGTTCGCCGAGTTCCCCATGCCTCGGGGACCGGCCTATCCGCACCACACCGAGCTGCGGCAGTACTTCCGCGACTACGCCGCGCACTTCGATCTCACGCCGCACTACGCGTGGGGCACGCGGGTGGAACAGGTGGCCCCGCTCCCCGATGGCCGGTGGGCGGTGACCACCGTACCCGAACCCGGGCGTGACGCATTCGTGTCCGGCGATGGGCCCCACAACGACACGCCACGCACCACCACCGTGCACGACGGCGTGCTGATCGCGTCGGGGGTCCTGCACCACCCGCACATGCCGCGCCTCCCGGGCACTTTCACAGGGCGCGTGATGCATTCGGCGGAATACCGCACGCCCGACGTGTTCGAAGGGCAGCGCGTGCTGGTGGTCGGGTGCGGCAACAGCGGCGCCGACATCGCGGTGGACGCGGTGCACCGTGCCGCGCGCGTGGATCTGTCGGTGCGGCGTGGCTACTACTTCCTCCCCAAGTTCATCATGGGGCGCCCCACCGACACGCTGGGAGGCGCCATCCGTCTGCCGCGCGCGCTCAAACAGCGGCTGGACGCGCTGCTGGTGCGCGTCGTCATGGGGAAGCCATCGGATTACGGGCTCCCCGACCCCGACTATCGCATGTACGAGGCGCACCCGGTGATCAATTCCCTGGTGCTGCATCATCTGGGGCAGGGCGACATCACGCCGCGCGGCGCGCTGCGCGCGATCGAGGGGCAGACGGTGACCTTTGCCGACGGAGCCAGCGCCGAATACGATGTGCTGCTCCTGGCCACCGGGTACCAGCCGACGTTTCCGTTCATCGACGCGCGGTGGCTCAACTGGTCAGCGGGCCCGGCGCCGCGGCTGTTTCTCAACACCATGCATCCGGAGCACGACACGCTGTTCCTCATGGGTATGCTGGAAGCGGCCGGGCTGGGATGGGAGGGGCGCAACCGACAGGCGGAGCTGGTGGCGCTGTATATCCGGCAGTTGGCGGCCGGTACGGCCAGCGCCCGTTCGCTGCAGGCGCGCAAACGGCACGTGGACAGCCCCGGGGTACGGGGCGGCTACCGCTACCTGCCGCTCGACCGGATGGCGTACTACGTGCACAAGGAGAGCTATCTGCGCACGGTACAGCGGGAGATCGACCGACTGCGCGCCGACCTGCCGCCCGGCACGGGGGCGCGATGAACGACGCGCTACCGCTGGAACTGGCCCCCGGGGGGCTGGCGGCGCTGAACGTGATCCTGGCTTGCCTGATGTTCGGGGTATCGCTCACGCTCACCCCCGAGGCATTCCGCGCCGCGTGGCGCGCGCCGCGCGCGGCCGCTGTGGGGCTGGCCGCGCAGTACGTGGCCGTGCCGGCGCTCACCTGCCTCATGGCGTGGGCGCTGCGGCTGGAGGCGCCGCTGGCGCTGGGGATGATCCTGGTGGCCGCGTGTCCGGGCGGGTCGTTCTCCAACGTGCTCACCTGGATGGCGCGCGGGAACGTGCCGCTGGCCGTGGGGCTCACGGCGGTATCCAGTGTGGCGGCCCCGGTGGTGATGCCGCTCAACTTCGCGCTGTACGGGTGGCTCAACCCCGTCACGCGCCCCGTGCTGCGCGCCATCGACATCCCCGCGGGAGGGATCCTCTCGCTGGTGCTGTTCGTGCTGGTGGTACCGCTGCTGCTGGGGATGGTCACCGGGCGTCGCTTCCCGCGTGTGGTGGAGCGGGTGGAGCGGCCGCTGCGCACGGTCGCCACGCTGGTGTTCCTGGCGTTCGTGGCGCTGGCGTTCGCCAAGAACACCGACCTGTTCATGGCGCGCTTCGGGCAGTTCTTCTGGCTGGTGGTGGGGCAGAATCTGTTGGCCATGGCCACCGGCTATCTCGCGGCCACGGCGGCGCGGCTGCCCGAGGCCGACCGGCGCGCGCTCACCATCGAGGTCTCCATCCACAACACGGGGCTGGGGCTGGCCGTGCTGTTCACCTTTTTCCCGCAGGCGGGGGGGATGATGCTGGTAACCGCCTTCTGGGGCGTGTGGCATCTGGTGTCGGGATTGGCTGTGGCGCAGTGGTGGGCGCGACGGCCGCTGGCGGCCGTGTCACCCGCTGGCGCATAGCGATGGATCCCCAGGCATCGGCGGCGCCAGCCGCCCCCCTGCGTGTCTGCATCACCGGCGCGGCTGGCTATGTGGGCGCGCTACTCGGGGCGGAGCTGGCCGCGCGGCCGGGGGTGACGGTTACGGGAGTGGACCTGCGCCCGCGACCGGGTGGCGCCGTGCCCGTGCGCACCATGGACATCCGCGACCCGGCCCTCGCGGTGCTGCTGCGCGACGAGCGCATCGACGCGGTGGTGCATCTCGCGGCGGTGCTGGAGCCCACGCGCGATCGCGCGCGCGACTTCGACATCGATGTGAACGGCACCCGCAACGTCATTGCGGCATGCGTGGCGGCGGGGGTGCGCCACCTCACGGTGACCAGCAGCGGCG
>NZ_JBIJAW010000365.1:0-3242 GCF_044345575.1 Gemmatimonas sp. | reverse complement strand
CGCAAGGACACGCCGTACCTCGCCTACGGGGAGCTCGATTTCGACGTGCCCGTGGGGATCAAGGGCGACAACTACGATCGGTACTATGTGCGCATGCGGGAGATGGACGAATCGGTGTACATGATTCGCCAGCTCGTCGACATGATTCCCGAGGGTCCGATCATGGTGGACGACCGTCGGTGCGTGTTCCCCGAGAAGGAACTCGTGTACACCGAGATCGAGTCGCTCATCAACCACTTCAAGCTCGTGATGGAAGGACCCGTGGTCCCCGCGGGCGACATCTACGTGGCGCACGAAGGCGCCAACGGTGAACTCGGCTTCTACGTCGTCAGCAACGGCGCTGGACAGCCTTACAAGGTGCACGTGCGCTCGCCCAGCTTCGTGCACATGGGCGGGGTGCACACGATGCTCAACGGCTATCAGCTCGCCGATATCGTCACCACCTTCGGGTCGGTGAACATGATCGGTGGCGAGTGCGATCGATGAACGCTCCCATGCAGAACATTCAGCATCTCATTCCCGAGTTCGAGCGCTGGAAGGAGCGCTATCCCGCGGGCTTCGAAGGCTCGCTGACCATTCCGTGCCTGCGTCGCATTCAGGAAGAGCGCGGCTACATCGCGGACAGCGATATCGACGAACTCGTGACCTACCTGGGCGTGCCGCGCACGCAGGTGGACGAAGTCCTCGGCTTCTACACGATGTTTACGCGGGAGCCCCTCGGCCGGTATCACCTGCAGGTGTGCCACAACGTGTCGTGCTCACTGCACGGCGCCGATGGGCTCATCAAATATCTGTGCGGCCGTCTCGGTATTCAGCCGGGAGAAACCACCCCCGACGGCAAGTTCACGATCTCGACGGCCGAGTGTCTCGCCTCGTGCGGTACGGCGCCCATGATGATCGTGAACGAGACGTACCACGAGAATCTCACACCGGCCAAGGTGGACGCGTTGCTGGAGGAACTGGCCAAGTGACCGCGCCCGTGACGGAGCCCGTGCTGTCGGGCCGCAAGTTCTTCATGAATCACGAGGTGACGCCCACCTCGCACACGCTCGCCGACTATCAGGCGCGTGGGGGCTACCAGGCGCTCGCCAAGGTGCTCAAGGGCGGCGTGGCACCCGCCGACGTGATCAAGGAAGTGAGCACCGCCGGCCTGCTGGGGCATGGCGGCGCCGCCTTCCCGGCTGGACGCAAGTGGGGCGTGATTCGTCCAGATGACGGCGAACCGCACTATGTGTGCATGAATGCCGACGAAGGGGAGCCCGGCACGTTCAAGGATCGTTGGCTGCTCGAGCAGGTGCCGCACATGGCGGTCGAGGGACTCATTCTCGCCTCGTACGCGATCGGTGGGCGCCACGCGTTCATCTACATCCGCGGTGAGTTCGACCTGCCGTTCCACCGCATTCAGGGCGCCGTGGACGAAGCCTACGCGGCTGGCCTGCTGGGCAAGAACATCCTCGGCAGCGACTACTCCCTCGACGTGGTGGTGTATCGCGGCGCAGGCTCGTACGTGTGTGGCGAGGCGTCGGCGATGCTGGCGTCGCTCGAGGGCAAGAAGGGGTGGCCGCGCAATCGCCCGCCGCGCCTCACGGTGAAGGGGCTGTATCAGAAGCCCACGGTCGTAAACAACGTGGAGACGCTGGCCAACGTGCCGGTCATCCTGAGCTTGGGCGCCGAAGAGTTCCGCAAGACCGGTACGCCCAAGAGCCCGGGCACGCAGATGATCTCCATCTCGGGCCACGTGAATCGCCCCGGCGTGTACGAGGTCGAGTACGGCTACTCGTGGGAGAAGTTCATCTACGAGGACTGCGGTGGCATTCAGGGCGGCCGCGGGCTCAAGTGCATCATCCCCGGTGGCGTCTCCACCAAGATTCTCGACGCCGACCAGATCAAGGGCGTGACGCTCGATCACAACGCCGCGGTGGCGGCCGGGTCGCAGTTGGGATCCGGTGGCATGATCGCGATCGCCGAGGGCACCTGCATGGTGCGGCTCGCGCGCGTGATTCAGCGTTTCTATCACCACGAGTCGTGTGGGCAGTGCACGCCCTGCCGTGAGGGCATGGGATGGATGGAGCGTGTGCTCGATCGCATCGTGCGTGGCGAGGGACGCCCGGACGATATCGATCGCCTGTATCACATCTCCAATGCGAACGACGGCACCACCATCTGCAGTCTCGGTGACTCGGCCGGGTACGCCTGCACGGCCATCCTCGATCACTATCGCGAGGAGTTCGAGTACTTCATCAAGAACGGTCGCTCCATGATGGATGGGCAGCTCGCGGTGGAAGATCCGTTTGCCGGCGCGGTGCCCACGCCGTTGCGCGGCATGGCGGGAGCGGCCGTATGAGCCAAGCCGATCGCAAGCGCGGTAATAACGAACCCGTCGATACCAGCAAGACCATCGCCTTCTCGATCAACGGCGTGCCGTGCACGGCGTACAAGGGCGAATCGGTGATTCAGGCGGCACAGCGGGCGGGCATGGACATCCCGCATTTCTGCTGGCACCACGACCTGTCGGTGCCGGGCAATTGTCGCATCTGCATGGTCGAGGTGGAGCAGGACAAGGGCGATCCCTGGTTCGACATCGGCTGCAACATGCCGGTCACCGAGGGGATGCGCGTGCTCACCGAGAGCGACACGGTGAAGAAGCTGCGTCGCGAGACGATGCAGTTCATCACGCTCAATCACCCGGTCGACTGCGGTATCTGCAACAAGGCCGGCGAGTGCATCCTGCAGGACTATCATTACGAGCACAACGGCAAAGCGTCGATGTCGATCGACCGGAAGAACCACGCCACCAAGTTCTTCCCGCTATCCGATCGCATCATGCTCGACAACGAGCGGTGCATCATGTGCACGCGCTGCGTGCGCTTCACGCATGAAGTGTCGGAGTCTCATGCGCTGGCGGCCGTGTACCGCGGTGATCACTCGCTCATCCGTCCGGCGGAAGACGCAAACTTCAATGACGACGCGTATTCCGACAACGTGATCGACATCTGCCCGGTGGGTGCGCTGCTCTCACGGGAGAACCTCGATCACGCCCGTGTGTGGTACACGAAGGCCACGCCGAGCGTGTGTCCGGGGTGCTCGCGCGGGTGCAGTATCGACATTTGGCATCGCAAGCCGGAGTGGGCACTCAAGGCGCTCGATCCGCAGCTCAATTCCCGCATCGAACGGGTCACGCCGCACGAGAACCCGGCCGTGAACGGCCCGTGGATCTGCAACAAGGCGCGTGATCTGGCCAC
>NZ_JBIJAW010000364.1:0-3250 GCF_044345575.1 Gemmatimonas sp. | reverse complement strand
CGAACACGGAGATCGCCGAGGAAGGTGAGGACACAGAGAAAAGGCCAAAGTTTTTGGTCGTTCTCCGTGTCCTCACCAGCCTTTGTGAGCTCCGTGTGGACGCGTTCCATCCTCAAGGACGGCCGGAGTGGCAGGCGGACGCGCGAACACGGAGATCGCCGAGGAAGGTGAGGACACAGAGAAAAGGCCAAAGTTTTTGGTCGTTCTCCGTGTCCTCACCAGCCTTTGTGAGCTCCGTGTGGACGCGTTCCCTCCTCGAACACGGCCGGCAAAGCTACCGCGGGGCCAGCTCGGTCACCGCCGGCTGCATCGACTTCCACATTGTGGCGGCCACGATCTGCGCGCCCACCGCGTTGGGGTGAATCCCGTCGCCCTGGTTGAGCTTCGCCACCCCGGCCACTCCCTCCAGCAGGAACGGCCACAGCGGCACGCCGGTCTCCTTGGCCGCCCGCCCGTACGCCTCGTGAAACCGGCGCGTGTACGCCTGCCCCAGATTTGTGGGCGCTTCCATCTGCACCAGCGCCACCTTGGCCTCCGGCTGCTGCGCTTGCACCGTCTGCACCAGCTTCACGAGGTTCGCATAGGTGGTGTCCGGGTCTACGCCGCGCAGCCCGTCGTTGGCGCCCACCTCCAGCACCACCAGCGCCGCCGGCTGGTCGAGCACCCACCCGGCCCGACGCAGTGCGCCGGCCGAGGTCTCGCCGCTGAGCCCGGCATTCACGATCCGCACCGCCAACCCGAGCGAATCGGCCTTGTCCTGCAGCAGGGCGGGATAGGCCTGCTCCGGGGGCAACCCCAGCCCGGCGGTCAGGCTCGTCCCCAGCAGAACCACCCGAGGCACCGAGGCGGCGCCAGCCGCGGCCCGATTCGCACCCGCCGGTGTATTCTCCGCGGATCCTGAATCCGCCACGCGGCTCGCGCCGTTGGTTCCGGCAGCACCGCCGGTACCGCCCGCGTTACCGGACTCGCACGCTCCCAGCAGGCTCACGCCGGCCAGCCCCATCGCCATCGCGATGGCGCGCCACCGCGCGATGCCCTGCCCTCTCGTCTGCACTAATCCCTGCTCTCGCATGCTCGTTGCCCGTGGGTTGACCAAGGAATATCTGAGTGGCACGCAAAACCTGACCGTGCTGCGCGATGTGTCCTTCGACGTGCCGGCCGGCGCCTTTGTTTCCATCGTCGGCCCATCCGGCAGCGGCAAGACGACCCTGCTCGGCTTGCTCGCCGGACTGGATACCCCGTCGCGCGGCACGGTGTCCCTCGATGGCGCCGACTTCGGCAGCCTCGACGAAGATGCCCGCGCCCGCCTCCGCGGAGAGAAAGTTGGGTTCGTCTTCCAGAGCTTTCAATTGATCCCCACCCTCACGGCGCTCGAAAACGTGCAGGTGCCGCTCGAACTGGCCGGTCGCGTGAGCGTGCGCGAAGCCGCCGCCCGGGCCGCCGACCTGCTCGCCCGCGTGGGACTCGGCGACCGCACCCATCACTTTCCCCAGCAGCTCTCCGGCGGGGAACAGCAGCGCGTGGCGCTCGCCCGCGCGTTCGTGAACGAACCGAAGATCCTCTTCGCCGACGAACCGACGGGAAATCTCGACGGCGCCACCGGCGAGCGCATCGTGCAGCTGTTGCAGGAACTCAACCGCGAACGCGGCTGCACCATTGTACTCGTCACGCACGATGCCGCGCTGGCCGCTCGCACGCAGCGCACCATCCGCCTGCGCGACGGCGTGATCGTGGAAGACATCCGCCACGACCACCCCACGCCGGCGGCCGGCGCCCCCGCTCTCGAGACGGCATGACCACGCAGGCCCTGCTCCGTCTCGCCTGGCGCGAAAGCCGATCGGCCCGGCGCCGCCTGGCGCTCTACATGTCGTCCATCGCCTTCGGCGTGGCGGCACTCGTGGCCATCGACTCCTTCGCCGGGAACGTCACCCGCTCCATCCGCGAGCAGTCGCGCACACTGCTCGGTGGCGACCTCGCGCTGTCGGCACGGGCGCAGTTCCCGGCCGTGGTGGATTCGCTGGCCGACTCGCTGCGCACGGCCGGCGTGCCCTCGTCGCGCGTCACGACCTTTGCCTCCATGGCGCTGGCCGAGCCCTCGGGCGGCACACGGCTCGTGCAGGTGCGCGCGGTCTCGCCGGGCTATCCGTTCTACGGCGCCATCGAAACGGTGCCGGCCAACGGCTGGTCGCGTGTGCACGACGACTCCGTGGTGTTCGTCGACGCTTCGCTGCTCATCGCCCTCGACGCCAAGGTGGGCGACCACCTCAAGCTGGGACAGCAGCAGTTCACCATCGGCGGCACCCTCGGTAACGTGCCCGGCGACGCCGGCATCACCGCGGTCATCGGCCCGCGCGTGTACGTGTCCGACCGGTGGCTGCCGCAAATGGGGCTACTGTCGTTCGGCAGCCGCGCCGAGTACGAGCTGGTACTCAAGCTGCCCGCTGCGCTCGAGGCGCCCAAGCCGGCCGCGCAGGTGGCGCGCTCGCTGCGGAGGCGCATCGACCCGGCCGAAGCGACGCGCCTCGAAGCGCTCGAAGCCCGCGGCGAACGCGAGCGCAACGCGCCGGGCGGTGAGGGCGAGGAACAGCCGGACAGCAGCGCGCGCAGCGCGAGCGACAGCAGCGCGCGCGCTGCAGCTCTGGCGCCGCGCGTGCGCGTCCGCGTGCGCACTGTGGTCGATACCGAACGCGAGTTCACGCAGGCCGTCGCACGGCTCGCCGACTTCCTCAGCATCATCGGTCTCATCGCGTTGCTCTTGGGCGGTATCGGCGTGGCGAGCGGCGTGAACGCGTTCGTGTCGTCGAAGATCGACACCGTGGCTGTGTTGCGTTGCCTTGGCGCCACCAGCCGCCAGGTGCTCGCGCTGTACGTGGTGCAGGCCGCAACAATGGGGCTCGTGGGCGCCACCGCCGGTGCTGCGCTCGGCATCGCCGTGCAGTTCCTGCTGCCGCGCGTGATGGGCGACTTTCTCCCGGTGGATGTCACCATCGCCCTCGAACCCATTCCGCTGCTGCTGGGTCTCGCGACGGGCGTGTGGGTGTCACTGGTGTTCGCGCTGCGTCCGTTGCTGGCGCTGCGCCGCGTGTCGCCGCTGCAGGCGATTCGCCGCAACGCCGATCCCGCCGCACTGCCGAGCGAGTGGAAGGACGTCGCGCGGCTCGTGGTGGATGCCCTGCTCGTGGGCAGCATCGTGGCCATCGTGCTGTCGCGTGTGGAGTCGTGGCGCGATGGCCTTGCGATGACCGGTGGT
>NZ_JBIJAW010000363.1:0-3253 GCF_044345575.1 Gemmatimonas sp. | reverse complement strand
ACGGCAACACAGCAATTCCGAATCGTGGTGTTCGGCAACGATCTCGTGCCGCCCACACTTCCCGTGTCGCTGCTCGGCTATAGCGATGGCCGCGTGCCGCTGCCGCGGCATTTCTCGCAGAACGCCGGTGGTGGCGCAGGCAGCGCCATCGCGGCCGACAACACGCCCGCCACCAACGCGATCACCGACGCCGGCGCCACGCTTGGACGCGTCCTGTTCTACGATCGGCGGCTGTCGCGCAACGATCGCGTGTCGTGCGCCTCGTGTCACCAGCAGCAGTTCGCCTTCAGCGACACGGCGCGGCTGAGCCGCGGGTTCGCGGGCGCGCTTACTGCACGGCACAGCATGGGACTCACCAACGCGCGATTCTACACCGGGGGGCGCTTCTTCTGGGACGAGCGCGCTGCGAGCCTCGAGGACCAGGTGCTGCAGCCCATTCAGGACGCCACGGAGATGGGGCTCACGCTGGACGACCTGCAGACAAAGCTGTCGCTGACGACCTACTACCCCGCGCTCTTCGAGGCAGCCTTCGGTTCGCGGGAGATCACGAGCGACCGCGTGTCGCGCGCACTCGCGCAGTTCGTACGGGCACTCGTGAGTGTCGATGCGAAGATCGATCGCGCGTTCGGCCCCAACGGTGTCCCCAATTTCCCGGGCACCTTCACGGCCCAGGAACTGCTCGGACAGCAGCTCTACACCGGGCGCGCCGGATGCGCACGGTGCCACGGGACCACGGCGCATATCAGCGATGTGACGCACAACACGGGGCTCGACGCCACGGTGACCGATGCGGGGGCCGGTAATGGCCGCTTCAAGGCCCCGTCGCTGCGGAACGTGGAGGTGCGTGCCCCCTACATGCACGACGGACGTTTTGCGACGCTGGAGCAGGTGGTGGACTTCTACGACCGCGGGGTGCAGAACAACCCCGGGCTCGATCCGCGCCTACGCGCCGGCCCGGGCCCCAACGCACCGCCGCTTCGCCTGAATCTGACGCGCGAGGAGCGCGATGCGCTGGTAGCGTTCCTGAAGACCTTCACTGATCGCACGTTCCTGACGGACGCGAGGCTCGCCTCACCGTTCGCCCGCTGAGTGCACAAACGCAAAAGGCCCGCACAACAGTGCGGGCCTTTTGCAACAAACGGGACCAAGTCAGATGTCGAGATTGCTCACGAACCGGGCGTTGGTCTCGATGAACAGGCGGCGCGGCTCCACTTCGTCACCCATGAGCGTCTGGAAGGTCTGGTCGGCGAGCACCGCGTCTTCCATCGTCACGCGCAGCATCGTACGCGTCTCGGGATCCATGGTGGTCTTCCAGAGCTGCTCCGGATTCATCTCACCGAGACCCTTGTAGCGCTGGATCATGATGTTGCCGCGGCCTTCCGGCCCGCCGAGCCGCTCGGCGTATCCATCGCGCTCCTTCTCCGAGTACGCGTAGTACTCTTCCTTGCCCTTCGCCACCCGGTAGAGGGGCGGCTGCGCGATGTACATGAAGCCGGCGTCGATGAGCTCCGGCATCTGCCGGAAGAAGAACGTGAGCAGCAGCGTGCGGATGTGCGCGCCGTCCACGTCGGCGTCGGTCATGATGATGATCTTGTGGTAGCGGCACTTGGTGATGTCGAACTCTTCCTTGATGCCGGTACCGATCGCCGTGATGATCGTGCGGATTTCCTCGTTGGAGAGCACCTTGTCGAAACGCGCCTTCTCCACGTTGATGATCTTGCCGCGCAGCGGCAGGATGGCCTGGAAGTCACGCTTACGCCCCTGCTTGGCCGAGCCGCCGGCCGAGTCACCCTCGACGAGATACATCTCGCAGAGCGCGGGATCGGACAGGGAGCAATCGGCGAGCTTGCCGGGCAACGCCGCCACATCAAGCGCCGACTTCTTGCGCGTCAGATCGCGTGCCTTGCGGGCCGCTTCGCGCGCACGGGCCGCCGAGATGGCCTTGTCGATGATCGCGTTGGCCGTCTTGGGGTGTTCGTCCAGATACTGCGTGAGCAGTTCGTTCACCACGCTGCGCACCGCGCCTTCGGCCTCGGAGTTGCCCAGCTTGGTCTTCGTCTGCCCCTCGAACTGTGGTTCGCGCACCTTGACCGACAGAACGGCCGTGATGCCTTCGCGCACGTCGTCGCCGGAGAGACGGATCTCCTTGTCCTTCTTGTTGAGATTGCTCGAGCGCTCGATGTACTTGTTGATCACCGAGGTGAGCGCGCTCTTGAAGCCCGTGAGGTGCGTACCGCCTTCGTGCGTGTTGATGTTGTTGACGAAGGAGAACGTGGTGTCGGAGTAGCTGTCGTTGTACTGCAGCGCCACTTCGATGGCGATGCCGTCGCGCATGGTGTCGAGATACACGACATCCTGATGCAACGGCTTCTTGCTGCCATTGAGGAACGTCACCATGTCCTTGAGGCCGCCCGTGGCCCAGAACAGTTCTTCCTTGGGCTGCCCGTCCTTGAACTCGTCGGGGCGCTCGTCACGCAGGGTGATCTGAATGCCCTTGTTCAGGTACGAGAGCTCACGCAGACGGCTCGCGAGCGTCGTCCACTCGTAGCGGGTCGTCTCCTGGAAGATCGTCGCATCGGGCTTGAACCACACCTTGGTGCCCGTCTCCTTCGCCGGTACCGAGCGCAGCACCTTGAGCTTCGTCGTGGTGGTACCACGCTCGAAGTCCATGTAGTGCTCCTTCCCCTCGCGCTTCACCCACACCTTGAGGTTGTCCGACAGCGCGTTCACCACGGACACACCCACACCGTGCAGACCGCCGGATACGGCGTACGCATCCTTCTCGAACTTGCCGCCGGCGTGCAGCACCGTGAGCGCGATTTCCACGCCCGGCATTTTCTCCACCGGATGGACGTCCACGGGAATGCCGCGGCCGTCGTCTTCGACGGTGATGGAGTTGTCCTCGTGAATGGTGACATGCACGCGCGACGCGTGCCCCGCCATCGCTTCGTCGATGGAGTTGTCGACCACTTCGTAGACGAGGTGGTGCAGACCGCGCGCCGACGTCGAGCCGATGTACATGCCGGGGCGCTTGCGGACTGCTTCGAGTCCCTTGAGTACGGTGATACTGCCTGCGCCGTATTCCTTCTCGGACTCTGCGCTGCTGTTGGACATTGCGGGTTGCTGCGGGAGGGTTTGGAGGGCGAAAAGCTGGCCCGGAAACACAACCTCCAAATATACCCAAGGCGGGTGTCCGCAAGCAACTGGCGAAGCGCTTTGTAAGGTGTTGCTGTAGAACGACTTACGGACGCTC
>NZ_JBIJAW010000362.1:0-3267 GCF_044345575.1 Gemmatimonas sp. | reverse complement strand
TACTTCGTGAGCAGCAGGTGCCCGTTGTAGTGGAAGTCGCCGATGAGCGGCACATCGAGCCCGCGGTCCTCCAGGCGCTGCCGGATTTCGGGGACCGCCTGGGCGGCTTCGTCGTTGTTGACCGTGATGCGCACCTTCTGCGAGCCGGCCTCGAACAGCTCCGCGACCTGATTGGCCGTGGACTCGGCGTCGGCCGTGTCGGTGTTGGTCATGGACTGCACCACCACGGGTGCCGACGAGCCCACGGGCACGCCACGCACTTTCACCGTGACGGTGGGACGACGCGAACCGAACCCTGCAGTGGAAGACGACACGATACGTACCCTGCGAAAAAGAAGGTGACCGGACGGACGAGCCGGAATCCAACCCGGAAAGCTAGCGCGCCCCGCTAGGTCTCCCCAAGTTCCGATCATGGCTGATCCAACCCCAGACGAACACGACTCGGCCTTCGAGAGTGCCGACCCCACGGCCGGTGCCCCGGCCCCCGTCCTCGTCCGCAAGTCGTTCGTCCGCCGCCACTGGCTGGCGGTGACGGTGCTGGCCCTGGTGGGTCTGCCCGCGATCGGCTTCGGGATCTGGACCGCGGCGGCGCTCTCCTGGAGTTACTCCGAAGGGTCGCGTGCCGGGTACGTGCAGAAGATCTCCCGGAAAGGGTGGCTGTGCAAAACGTGGGAAGGCACCCTCTACACCGACATCGCCAAGGGCTTCCGCTCCGACAGTTTCTCCTTCACGGTGCGCAGCGATTCCATCGCCCGGGCGATCTCCGACCTCAGCGGTAAGCGGGTGACGGTGACCTATCAGCAGCATGTCGGGGTACCAACGTCGTGCTTTGGCGAGACCGAGTACTTCGTGGTGGCCGTCAAGCCCTCACCGGAGTGATCGGGTCCACCGTGCACGCTGGAACGGCATAGGCCGGGCACTCGCACGCGCGGATGCCCGGATGTACGACCTCACTGACCCGGAGATGTCCATGACGCGTGCCCTGACGATTGGTGTAATGCTTGCGGCGCTCGCCGCCCCCGCGGCGCTGTCGGCCCAGACGCCCGCCAAGCCGGTGACCTTCGGCGTGAGTGGCGGTCTGTCCCTCCCCGTCGGGGAGTTCGGCGAGGCGCGGAACCTGGGGTACTCGCTGGCCGGGCACGTGTACTTCAAGCCCGCGTCGCTCCAGACGGTCCGCCTGCGTGGCGACGTGGCCTACGACGACTGGGACCTCAAGGAGTTCGATTCGAAGACCCGAACGATCGCCGTGGTAGGGAACATCGTGTATGACTTCCCCGCCCAATCCACATCGATCGTGCATCCGTATGTCCTCGGTGGCGTCGGGGTGTACAGCTTCAACACGTTGACGCTGCCGGGCGCGCTCCAGCAGCGCCCCTCCGACACGAATCTCGGCGTGCAACTGGGCGGCGGGCTCGCGTTCCACCTGTCGGGCTTCTCCACCTTCGCTGAGGCGAAGCTCGTGAGCGTGTTCGGCGAGGGGGTGAGCACGCGGTATGTGCCGCTGACGTTCGGGGTGCGGTTTTAGGGGCGGAACTGCTGGCGGCGGAACGGCTGGCGGCGGAACGGCTGACGGCGGAACGGCTGACGGCGGAACTGCTGACCGCGCCGAAAAGCAGACGGCAGACGGCAGGAACTACAGCACGCAGTGACGGAGGAATGCGGTAGAACGACACGGTCCCGCGCTGCGCGCGGCCCCGATATCCCTACCGCAAAGGAAATCGGGCGCCCCGCGAAGCGGTGGCGCCCGTTTTGTTCTACCGCATTCCTCCCTCACTGCGTGCTGTCGTTCCTGCCGTCTGCCGTCTGCTGGTAGGCGCCAATGTCTGCATCGCCGAGTTTTTCCCCCGCCTCACCTGCGTTAGTGTTGAGGCCATGAGCGCTCCCAACGCGAATCCCACCGTCATCATCGGGGCCGGCGTGGCCGGTCTCGTGGCGGCTATCGAACTGCAGGCCGCCGGTCGTGCCGTGCTCGTGCTCGACGCGGCGTCCGCGGTGGGCGGCCGCGTGCGCACCACCGTGCAGGATGGGTTGGTCATCGATCACGGCTTTCAGGTGCTGTTCACGGCGTATCCTACGCTGCGCCGGTATCTCGATTTCGATCGGCTCGCGCTGCGCAAATTTCTGCCGGCGGCGCGCATTGCACGCGAGGGGCAGGTGTCGCTCATCGGTGACGCGCTCGCCGACCCCGGGTTGCTGCTCGACACGATCTTCGCGCGTGCCATCGGCGTGGGCGACAAGCTGCGATTGCTGGCGCTGCGACGCTTCGCGCAGCAGCTCTCCCTCGACGACTGCTTCGGCGCGCGTTTCGCCGGCATCAGCACACGCGAGTTCCTGCGTGCGCGCGGCTTCGGCACGCCAGTGATCGATGGTTTCTTTGCGCCGTTCTACGGCGGCATCCTGCTCGATCGCACGCTCGCCACCAGCGCGAGCATTCTGCTCTTCACGTTCAAGATGCTCGCCGACGGCGACACCGTGGTCCCCGCTGGTGGCATCGGCGCGCTCACGCAGCAGATGGCGGCGCGGCTCACGCCGGGGACGGTGCGCACGTCGTGCGCAGTGCAGGCACTCGTGGTGTCCGACGGGCGCGTGAGCGGCGTGCGGCTCAGCGATGACACCGTGCTCGAGGCCGATCAGGTGGTCCTCGCGACTGATGCACCCGCCGCCGCGGTGCTTGCAGCGTCCGTGGGGCTCACGCTTCCGGAACCTGTCGGCGCACGCGGGTGCACCACCCTGTACTACACCGCCCGCACCACGCCCATTCCCGGTAAGGCGCTCTGGCTCAATGCCAACAGTGACGCGGTGATTTCGCACGCCGTGACGCTCACCGATGTCGCGCCTGAATATGCGACGGACGGCCGTACGCTCATCGCGGCCACTGCAGTGGGTGCGCCGGCCGATTTCGATGACGCCACGCTGGATGCCGCCGCGCGTCGTGAACTCGCGCGCATGGGCAACGTGCGCGAAGATCAGAGCGCGCTTGAGCGCGTGGCGCTGTGGCGCGTGCCCTTTTCGCAGTTCGAACAGGCCCCCGGCTGGCGGGAACATCGCCCCAGCATCGCGTGTGGTATCCCGGGGCTCTGGCGGGCCAGCGAAACGCTGCATTCGAGTTCACTCGAAGGCGCGGCCCGTGGTGGCGAAATGGCCGCCAAGGCCATGTTGCACGCCAGCTGAGATCGTATGGCCGTTCCTCGGACGCTCTCGTTGCACCTCACCCTGATTTTCTCGTGCCCATGATGCGAATTGCCCGCCGTACCGCCATTGCGTCGC
>NZ_JBIJAW010000360.1:0-3278 GCF_044345575.1 Gemmatimonas sp. | reverse complement strand
ATTCCCACCATCAAGCCGGTGGGGCGTCTGCCCGGTGACGAAGCGCCCGAGGAGGGCGGGGCGGGGGGAGCGGATCCCTCAGGGTTGCCGCCCATCCCGGATGGCGGCCCCGGTGTCTATCCCATCCACGCCGCATCGGGCGTGGGCTACGGCGAAGGGTTCGCCGCCAACTCGCATCGCCACGCGCCCGACGCGTGGATCCCGGCGGTGAAGTACCTGCTCGAGGAGATCAAGGCCGATCCCAATGCGCGTGATCACAACGGCTACAATCCGTTGCACCACGCGGCGGCGCGTGGGGACAACGAGCTCATTCAGTACCTGATGAGCAAGGGGACCGATGTGAAGGCCATGAGCCGCCGAGGCCAGACGACGGCGGACATGGCGAACGGGCCGGTGCAGCGCATTCCCCCCTTCCTCGAAACCGTGGATCTGCTGGTGAAGCTCGGCGCGAAGAACAGCAACAAGTGCAAGAGCTGCTGAGCCCGTGAACGACGAAGCCCGCGCCATACCAGCGCGGGCTTTTCGTTTCCACAGGGGCTGGAGTCAGCCGCGCGGTCAGTCGTCGTGGCTCAACTCGTACTGTCGCTGGGCATGCATCCGCTCGGCACCTTGCGCCTTGTCCCGGCGCTTGGCGGCATCCATCGCCTTGGCGTGCGTGCCTGAGGTCTTGAGAGCCGGGAGCGACAGCTGCTTTTCGAGCGCGGTGCTCCCGCATTCGGGGCAAGCCGGCTGCGCCGAGCCACGGACCAGCGTCTCGAAGGGATGCTGGCAGGAGGTGCAGACGAAGTCGAACATCGGCATATTGGGCCGTCTCCCTGAGTGTCACTGAAACCCACTGCTTCTGGAGGAAACGTAATGCATTCGACGCGTCGTTCCACGGCTTTCGCGCCCATGGCCGCCCTCTTCTCCGTTCTCGCGCTTTCGTCGGCATCGTCGGCGCAGGCACAGGCGGCGGGACGTCAGACGGTGGTGGGCGAGGGGCAGCGTATTTCGGCCACGCTGAGCCCGGGGATTCGGGTGGGTAACCTGCTGTGGGCGTCGGGGCAGCTCGGTACGAGCCCCACCGATACGACCATCGCCGGTCAGACCACGCGGGCGCTCGAAAGCACCGAGAAGGTGTTCAAGGCCGCCGGCACCACGCTCGCGGCGGCAGCCACCAAGTGCACGGTGTTCCTCACCGACGTGAAGGACTTCCAGGGGATGAACGGCGCGTATACCAAGTTCTTCCCCAGCAACCCGCCGGCCCGCTCCACCGTCGTGATCGCCGCGCTCGTCGTGCCCGGCGCCAAGGTGGAGATCGAGTGCCAGGGTGTGATTCCGCAGTAATCGTTTCCAGAGGAATTCGATCGACTGAAGACCGAAGACTGAAAGCTGAAAACTCCCCCGGGATCGCGAGATTCCCGGGGGAGTTTTCAGTCTTCGGTCTTCAGCTCTCAGTGTTCGCTGAAACTACTTCCCCGTCGGCCACACCACGCCCTGGCTGCCGCGCGGGACGGCGCCGATGCCCTTGTAGCGGAACTTCTGCACGCGCTTGCCTTCGTAGGTTTCCGTGGTGTACACGTTGCCCTTCGAATCGGTGGCAATGCTGTGCACGGCGAAGAACTGCCCGGGCTGACGGCCGCCGTCACCGAACCAGGTGAGAATCTCGAGCGACTGGCGGTCCATCACGTACACGCGCTCGTTCTTGCCGTCGGCGAGGTAGAGGTACTTCTGCTGCGGGTCACGCGAGAACGCGATGTCCCACACCGAACCGTCGCCGCGGGTTTCCTTGGCCACGCGCACTTCCTTCACGAACTTGCCGTCCTTCTGGAACACCTGGATACGGTCGTTCGGACGGTCACAGACATACACGAGCCCGTCGCTCGTGGGTTCGGCACAGTGCACCGGGTTCCGGAACTGCTGGGCCAACGGCGCCGAGGGGTCGTACGGAGGCATGCGGGCGTCATCGGGCTTGTTGCCGTAGGCCCCCCAGTAGCGCTTGATGCGGCCGCTGCTCGCGTCGATCACCGCGATACGCTTGTTGCCGTACCCGTCGGCCACGTAGGCCTCGCCGGCCTTGGCGTCGAACGTGATCTTGGCCACGCGTCCGAAGTGCGAGGTGTCGTTGCTGTTCGCCGCCTGCTTGGGTGTGCCATACTGGGCGAGGAACTTGCCGTCGTGGCTGAACTTGAGGATGTGCGAATCCGTGGCGCCATTGCCGCCGATCCACACGTTGTCCTTGTCATCGATGGCCACGCCGTGGTTCGACGAGGGCCAGTCGTAGCCCGAACCGGCGCCGCCCCACGCCTTCACGAGGTTACCGGCGGGGTCGAACTCGAGAATGGGCGGGGCCGAACGGCAGCACTCCCCGATGGGCGGGGTGGCGTTGGCGCCGGCTTCCGTGCGCTGGTTGAGCGTGGAATCACCGCGGTGAATGATGAACACGTGGTCGCGGCTGTCCACACCCACGCCGATCACCGACCCGAGGATCCAGTGGTTGGGAAGCGGCTTGGGCCAGAGCGGATCGACCTCGAATTTCGGGGCCTGCACCGTCTGACGGTCGTCGGCCTGCAGCGATGCCTGAGCGGCACCGAGGGCGGCGAGGGAAACGGCGAGCACGGTCCAACGTGTCGCGGGGCGGAACTTCGGCATCGCGTACTCCGAAGGGGGCAGGGGATCGTGGCGGGACGGTGTACAACCCGCGCACCGGTGGTAATTTCTGGAAGCCTTCGTGCAGCCGCGCACCGTGGGAGGGAGACGGTGACGCCTGCGTCGGGCCGGTCATGGCCGACGTGCTGAAGGTACCCGCCGTAACTCCCCTGTCCAGAGAATCGTTGCGCATCGGTCGCTTTCTGTCGGTGATCGCGATGTGGGTGGCATCCATGCTCCCCGCACGCGCTGTGCTGGCTCACGAGATTCCACGCCACGTGGGTGTGCGGGCGTACGTCGCGCCGGTCGCAGACCGGGTGCGTCTGCTCGTGCAGATCCCCATGGATGCGGTGCGCGATGTGGATTTTCCCGTGCTCGCCAACGATGCGCTGGATGTGTCGCGCGCCGCGCCCTACCTGCGCGATGCCGCGCAACTCTGGGTGGCCGACGCCATCGCCCTGCGCGACGGTGGCGCTGAACTCGGAGCCCCGCGGGTGATCGCGGTGCGTGCGGCGCTCCCGTCCGACCGGGCCTTTGATTCGTTCGGCGCCGCGCTGGCCGCCGTGTCGGCGCAGGGACTCCCCGCCGCGACGGACATTCCGCACGGCCAGCTGCGCCTCGAGGTGTTGCTGGAGGTGGCCACCGCCGCG
>NZ_JBIJAW010000361.1:0-3278 GCF_044345575.1 Gemmatimonas sp. | reverse complement strand
CACGGCGAACGTGACGAGCCGCGAGGCACTGCTGATGAGTGACGGCAGCGTATTGCCAAGCGCCTGGAACATCCCGCTGCAGGTGAAGATCAACCCCGAGGCGACGAAGTTCCACGAAATCGTGCGCAGGAACTCGGCCGAGACCGCAAGGACTTCGGCCTCCTCGGTGAACCCCCGCACGAACAGTTCCGGGCGGATCTGACAGAGCAGCGTAAGCACGGCCATCAGGGCGCTGCCCATGATCGCCGCCCAGCGGAAGGTCTCGCGCACGCGTTCGCTCTTGCCTGCGCCCATGTTCTGGCCGGCGAGCGGCGCCGCCGAGAAGGCGATGGCCATGGCCGGCAGAAAGATGCTCTGCATAACGCGCGAACCGATACCGTAGCCCGCCTGCGCGGCGGGGCCGAAGTCACGAATCACGTAGTAGATCACGGCCGTGAAAAGAAACATCAGCGCGAACTCGGCACCGGGCGGCACGCCCAGCTTGAGCATGCGCGCCAGCACATCCCATCGCGCCGTGAGCAGCTCGCGCCGGAAGCTCACGTAGTGCTCCAGGCGGACGAAGTAGGCGAGCATCATGATCACCGCCACCGCGATGGCAATGGAACTCGCCAGTCCCGCACCGGCGGCACCGAGCGGACGCCCCGTGCCCCAGCCGGCAATGAGAATCGGCGCGAGAATGATGTTCATCACGACGGTCACGATCTGCACGAGCATCGTGGGCTTCACGATACCGGTGCCGCGCAACGCCGACCCCATCGAAACGAGCGCAAATTGCAGGCCGAGCCCCGGCAGATACCACCGGAGATAGGACAGACCGGCGGCCTGCGTGGCGGCATCGGCGCCAACAGCGCGCATGTACGGGCCCGCGAGGGCGAATCCGCCGACGAGCGTAATGATGGCGCACACGAACGCCCACACCACGCTCTGGTTGAACACGAGGTTCGCATCGTCGCGATCCTTACGCCCCACGGCGTTCGCGATGAGCGGCATGGTGCCGACGCCCAATATCTGCGTGAGCGACATGACGATGAACTGCACATTGCCGGCCGAACTCACGCCGGCCACTGCGGCATCACCGAGCCGCGTGACGAACCACAGATCGACCAGATAGTACATCGTCTGGAAGATCATCCCGAACGCCATGGGCATGGCGAGGCGGATGAGGTGACGTGGGATCGAACCCGTGGTGAGGTCGCGCATGCCCAAGCCTGCGGTCCAGAGCCGCAGTCCGCAACGGTTGACGGCAACGGCGATCGAATACGCGTCGCGTAGGCAGTCCACCCCCCGCAGCCGCTTGCCCGACGCGGGTCCGCTCTGCTGATTTCCGCGGATCTGGCGCCGGCATCCGGCTCTCCGTTCATCCGAACGCCCCACCCCACGCATGTCACGTTCGCTCCCTGAACACGCGCGTCCGCGCACCCGCTTCGCGACGCTCGCCGTTGGCGCCGTCGCGCTGCTTGCCTTCTCGGCCTGTTCACGCGCCGCCGGTGATACCGCCGTGATCGGTCTGATCACGAAGACCGAAACGAACCCCTTCTTCGTGAAGATGAAGGAAGGCGCGCAGCAGGCGGCCACTGCCAATGCCGTGACGCTGCTGGTGGGCGCCGGTCGTTCGGACGGCGACAACGCTGGTCAGGTGGCGGCGATCGAGAATCAGGTGGCGGCCGGCGCCCGTGTCATTCTCATTTCGCCGAGCGACGCCAAGGCGATCGTGCCCACGATCACGAAGCTGCGAAACGACGGCATTCTCGTGATTGCTCTGGACAGCCCAACGGATCCCATCGATGCCACCGATGGTTTCTTCGGCAGCGACAACTACCGGGCCGGCGAAGTCATCGGCGCCTACGCGCGCGCGCGCCTTGGGGCCACGGCACCCAAGATCGTGACCATCGACCTGCTGCCGGGGCATCCCACCGGCGCGCAGCGACACAATGGATTCCTCAAGGGGCTCGGGCTCACGACCAACCCGCGCGAGAGCAACGAGAACGCCGCGCCCGCCGAGGTGGTGTGCTCGGGGGACAGCATCGGCGATCAAGCCAAGGCCCAGACGGTCATGGAGAACTGCCTGCAGTCGGCGCCGTCGACGAACGTGGTGTACGCCATCAACGAGCCCAGCGCCGCCGGGGCGTACAATGCGCTCGTGAAGGCGGGGCGCGACAAAGATGTGTTCATCGTGACGGTGGATGGCGGCTGCCGCGGGGTCGACGATGTCGCCGCCGGCCACTTTGCTGCGACCGCCCAGCAGTATCCCCTACGCATGGCCGAACTGGGCGTGCAGGCCGGCGTGGAGTTCCTGCGCAGTGGCAAGAAGCCGAGTGGCTTCACCGATACGGGCGTGACGCTTGTGGCTGGTGAGAAGCTGCCTGGCGTGGAGAGCCTCACCCCGGCGGAAGGCGAAGCGCGCTGCTGGGGCACGAAGTGACACTGCGGCGGCTGGCGGCGCTCGGCCCCGTCGTCGCCCTGTTCGTTGCGTGCCTCTTTTTCGCCGTGCAGTCGCCGCGTTTCCTTACGCTTGGCAACTTCTCGCTCATCACCCAGCAGGTGATGGTGGTGGGCGTGCTGGCCATCGGCCAGACGCTGGTCATTCTCACGGCGGGGATCGATCTGTCGTGCGGCATGCTCATGGCGCTCGGCGGCGTCACCATGACGCTGCTCGCCGGAAAAGCCGGGATGTCCGCTCCCGTCGCCATCGCCGCGGGGATTGGCGCCACCACGTTCGCCGGCTTCTTGAACGGCATGCTGGTGACACGGGTGAAGCTGCCGCCGTTCATCGTCACGCTGGGCACGATGAACATCGCCTTCGCGCTCACGCAAATCACGTCGAGCTCGCAGACGGTCACCGATTTGCCCGCGCTCTTCACCACGCTGGGCACCACGGTGCCGGTGTTCGGGACGCGAATCGCCTACGGTACAGTGGTGATGCTGCTGCTGTACGCCATCGCGTGGTGGCTGTTGCGCGAAACCGCCGGCGGCCGGCATCTGTATGCCGTGGGCAACAACCGGGAAGCGGCGCGTCTCTCCGGTATCGATACCGAGCGGGTGCTGCTGGTGGTGTACACAATGGCGGGCGCCTTGTATGGCGTGGCGTCACTGCTGGCGGTGGCGCGCACCGGCGTGGGTGACCCGCAGGCCGGACAAACGGAGAATCTCGACACGGTGACGGCGGTGGTCCTTGGCGGCACGAGTCTCTTCGGTGGCCGCGGCGTGATCGTGGGATCGCTCGTGGGCGCGCTCATCGTGGGCGTGTTTCGCAATGGCCTCACGCTCATGGGCGTGTC
>NZ_JBIJAW010000093.1:0-10879 GCF_044345575.1 Gemmatimonas sp. | reverse complement strand
GCGGTTCGCAGCGCATCGGCCACCGGGCCGGTGAGTCCCTCGATGGTGGTGATGGATTTTCCCACCACGGTGCTCACGGGCGTGGAGCACGAGCGCACAGGTTCACCATCCACATGCACCGTGCACGCGCCGCACAACGCCATGCCGCAGCCGAAGCGGGTACCCGTCGCGCCCACGTCGTGTCGCAGCGCCCACAGCAACGGCGTGTCGGGCGCCACGCTTACCGGTACCGCCTCACCGTTGATGGTGAGCATCAGTGGCGGACTGCTTTGCTCGCTCATGATCGGGCCTCGCTCATCATTCCGAACGGCAGTGACCGCACGCGTGTGCCGGTGAGCGCGAACAGCGCATTCCCCACTGCCGGCGCGATCACGGGGACTACCGGTTCGCCCACCCCCGACGGCATCTGCGTGCTGGGCACAATGATGGTGGTAATGTCGGGGCACTCCGAGAGCCGCAAGGGCCGATAGTCGTTGAAGTTGTTCACGCGCGCGCGTCCGCCCTCGATGCGCACGTCACCGTGCAACGCCGCCGACAGGGCATACACCACCGAGCCTTCCACCTGCTGCCGTATCCCGCTGGGATTCACCGCCAACCCGCAGTCGATCGCCACGATCACGCGATGCACGCGCACGCGATTGTCGGTGCCGAGCGAGACGTCGGCCACGGCGGCGGCCAGCGAGCTGAAGCTCGAGTGGAACGCGAGCCCGCGTGCCTGCGGACGCCCGTCGGCCGTTGCCGGCAGTGGTGTGCTCCACGCGCTCTCCTTGGCCGCCGCCTCCAGCACGGCGCGCGCCCGCGGATGCTTCGCGAGCAACTGCAGCCGATACGGCAGGGGATTCACCTTCGCGTCGTGCGCGAGTTCGTCGAGGAACGACTCGAGGAAGAACGCCTGATGCGAGTGGCCCACCGATCGCCACGACCCCACGGGCACCGGCAGCTCCACGTCGGTGTGCGCCGAGCGCAGGGCGGGAAACTCATACGGCTGATCGAACAGCCCTTCGGCCGTGGTCTTGTCCGGCGCATACTCGGCGAAGACAATCGACAGGCGCTTGCTGAGCGCCTTGAACGGAGACTGCCCGGCTGATTCGGTGACGAGGCTGGTGACGGGCCCCTGCGCATCGAGCGAGGCGCGCAGTCGCGTCACCGCCGCCGGCCGATAGAAGTCGTGCTGCAGATCGTCTTCTCGGCTCCAGATGGTCTGTACGGCGACGCCCGGCATGGCCTTCGCGATCTCGGCGGCCTGTGCCACGTAGTCCACCTCGAGCCGGCGCCCGAAGCCCCCGCCGAGGGCGTACTGATGCAGCGTGACCTGCTCCTCGCTGAGGCCCAGCGTCGTCGCCACGGCGGTGCGCGCCGCACCGGCCACCTGCGTACTCGTCCACACCTCGGCGCGGTCCGCGTTCACCCGCACCGTGGTGTTCATGGGCTCCATGGTGGCGTGCGCGAGATACGGCGCCTCGTAGGTGGCGTCGAGGGTGCGTGCGCTCTTGCTCAGCACCTCCTGTGCATCACCGTAGCTGCGGAAGGGGAGACCCTCGTCGCCGCCGGCCGCCGTACGCAGCTGCTGCATGATGCCATCGCTGCTCAGGGACGCATGCGGGCTGGGGGTCCACTCGATGGTGAGCGACGCGAGCGCCTGCTTCGCCTGCCACCAGCTGTCGGCGATCACCGCCACGCCCGGTACATCGCCGAACGCGCTGCCACCGAGTTCCACCACCGCCCGCACGCCGTCGCGCGTGAGCACGCCGGACTTCTCTACCCGCTGCACAGCGCTGCCGAAGGTGGGGGCCATGACCACCGCGGCGTAGCGCATGCCGTCGAGGCGCACATCGCTCGCGTAGCGCGGAGTGCCGTTGATGGTGGCGGCGGTATCGAGCCGTGTGGTGGGTCGTCCGATGAGGCGGAAGTCCTTGGGGTCGCGCAGGGTGACATCGCCCACGCGCTGCGCAGCGGCGTCGTTCACCAGCGAACCGTAGCCGAACTGTTGGCGGCCGGCGTGCACAATGCCCGCTTCGGTGCGACACTCCGCCACTGGCACGTTCGCGCGGGCCGCGGCCGCGGCCACGAGCTGGGTGCGCGCGGTGGCGCCGGCAATCCGCGCCGTCTCCCACACATCGCGCACGCTCGACGAGCCGCCGGTCATCATGACCCCGACCTCGCGCATCGTCTTGGCGGTGAGCCAGCGCATGGCGCGCACGCCCGGGTTGCCGTCGAGATCTTCGTGGAAGGGCAATCCGTCGACGATGGCGGCGATGTTGTTGTAGATCGTGTCGACGCCGCTGTGGACCACCTGCACCTGGCTCCAGTCGCAGTCGAGCTCCTCGGCAACGAGCATCGCCAGCGCCGTATGGATGCCCTGACCCATCTCGGCCTTGGGTGACATTACGACCACCCGGCCATCGGCGCCCACGGCCAGCCAGCCGTTGAGCGGGATGGCGCTGCCGCCCGGGTCCGGGGTGTGCGAAGGGCGCAGCCGCTGACGCGGCGGGGTGAGTGACCAGCCCACGAACAGCGTGCCGGCGGCTCCGAGCCCTGCCAAGAGGAAGGTGCGGCGTCTCATATTATCAAGATGCCATGCCGCCGACGGTAGCGGCAACGCTCGAATCCTCTCGCCCCTCGCCGCCATGTTCCGCGTTCGTCCCCGCCAGTTCGCCGCGTCCGTGCTCTCCTCGCTGTTGCTGACGGCGTGCGCCCAGGACGGCCAGACCAAGGTTGCCGAGCAGAAGGTGGCCGAAGCGGCAGCGAAGATCGCCCGCGCCACGCGCTCGCTCGGCCCCGGCGACCTGCAGATGCTGAGCCTCGATCGCACGGTGGCCATCGAAGTGGCGGGCGACTCGGCGCACATCTTCATGGCCAACAGCCAGATCAGCGTGCCGGTGACCTACATCGAGAACGTGAAGTTCGCCGACAACCGTCTGCGCTTCGACATCAAGGGGTTCGGCATGAAGGTGTTCGAAGTGGGCGACGGGACCGAGGGCGCCCGATTCTCCACCGAGGACGCCATCGCGTTCGTGCAGACGGTGGTGTCGCGTCAGAACGCGCTGGAGAAGCAGCCATGACCATGATGCGAGTGGCGCGGGTGATGGTGTGGTCGGGTGCGTCCGTGCTGGCGATCGCCTGCGGGAGCGGAGACAAGGCGGAGCCGTCGTCGTCGAGCGTGGAGACCAACTCGAAGGAGAACGGCGTGCGTGTGGCCACCGGCGCCAACGACTCGCTCAACCTCGCCGACGCCGACGTGCGCATCAACAGCACCGATGGCGCCATCACGCTGGCCGTGCTGCGCGACAGCGTGGTGATGCAGCTCAGCGACAGCGTGCGCGCCAAGGTGAAGCAGGAGATGGACAGCAGCATGCGCTCCGCCGGTGGTGACGGTGGCGTGGGCGCCGCCATCGCCAACGTGGTGGGGAGCGCCGTGAGCGCGGCGGTGAACACGGCCATGGGTATCGCGGTGCACGCGCCGGCGAGCGCGGTCACCGACCTGCGCTACGAGAATGGTCGTCTGCACTTCAAGGTGAAGGGCGACAACATCAACATCAGTTCGAGCGGCAAGGGGAACGACAAGGATGGCGCGATGTTCGCCGAAGCCGATGCGCGCCGATTCATTGAAGCCGTGGAAAAGGCCAGGACGCGCAAGACGGCGATGTAACTGTTGCTGTAACGGCTGTTGCTCAGCGGTGGCTCGTGTACCGTACGATTGGTTTACGAGCTGCAGCTGAGCATAGAGCAGCCGGCCTTGTGTCTCGCCCACTCAGGGCGACGCAACGCATACTGCGCATGCTGCGGCTGTTCGGTGTACGGATCGCGTAGCACTTCCAGCAGCGTGCGTACCACCGAAGGGTCGCCGGCGGTGGCGGCATCGATGGCCTGCTGCGCCACATAATTGCGCAGCACGAACCACGGGTTCACCGCGTGCATCGCCGCGCGTCGTTCGGCGAATGGCCGGCCGTGTTCGCGCACACAGGCGTGCCACTGCTGCAGCCACGCGTCGAGCGCGGTGGACTGCGCATCGCGCTTGTTGTCGTCGTAGAACACGTCGCCCAACAGTGTCATGGCCGGCTGGGCCGGCAGTTCGTCGGGGAGTTCGCCGAGGGCGCGGAAGAAGTTGGTGTAATCCATCTCCGCGTCGTACATGAGGCGGAATGCCTCGCGGATGATCGTCTGCTCCCGCTCCCCGCGCTGCACGAAGCCGAACTTCGCGGCGTTCATCGCCTCGTACTCGGCGATGTACACGGCGGAGAAGCGGTCGATGCCCCCTTGTAGCGGTGCTTCATCGGCAAAGAGCGGCGCGATGGCGTCGGCGAGCCGCACGAGATTCCACTGCGCAATGGCGGGCTGCTGTCCAAAGCGATAGCGGCGGCCCTGGGCGTCGGTGGTGTTGGGGGTCCAGTGCGGATCGAAGTTGTCGATCCATCCGTACGGCCCGTAGTCGATGGTGAGGCCGAGGATGGACATGTTGTCGGTGTTCATCACGCCGTGCACGAAGCCCACGCGCATCCAGTGCACGATGAGTTGCGCGGTGCGTTCGCACACCTCGGCGTACCAGGTGGCGCGCCGTTCGTCGTCGTTGATGATGTGGGTGAGATGCGGGAAGTCGCGGGCGATGGTGAAGTCCACCAGCTGCGCGAGGAGGGCGAGATCATTGCGCGCCGCGAGAATCTCGAAGTTGCCGAAGCGGATGAAGCTCGGGGCCACACGGCACACGATGGCGCCGGGTTCTTCCTGCGCGTTGCCGTTGTAGAACATGTCGCGCACTACGGCGTCACCGGTGGTGACCAGGCTGAGCGCGCGCGTGGTGGGCACACCCAGGTGATGCATGGCTTCGCTGCAGAGGAACTCGCGGATGCTCGAGCGCAGCACGGCGCGTCCGTCGGCGGTACGCGAGTAGGGCGTGGGGCCGGCGCCCTTGAGCTGCAGCTCCCACCGTTCGCCACGCGCATTGAGTGCTTCCCCCAGCGTGATGGCGCGCCCGTCGCCGAGCTGACCGGCCCAGTTGCCGAACTGGTGGCCGCCATAGCAGGCCGCGTACGGTTCCATCCCCGGGAGCAAGGCGTTGCCGCCAAACGTTTGGGCAAAGGCGGGCGACTGGACGAATTGCGGGGGGAGTCCCACCAGCTCCGCCACGTCGGACGCATGGGCCAGCAGTTGCGGCCCCGACACCGGTGTGGGGAGCACGGTACTCCAGGCGGCGTGCAGCACTTGTCTTCGCCGATTGGAGCGGTCAGGATCCCCCGGCAGCTCGCGCACGAAGCGGTTGTCGAACGTGACGTCCGGTGCGTCGCCGACGATGGGCGTGGTGGTGTTCGTCGAAGTGTTCACTCTCGAAACTTAGGGCACGGTCCAACATGGCACGGTCGAACAAGGCGATGTTCCGGTGGCAGCGGGTCTCGGCGGCGGCGCAGGCCGCCACGACGTTGGGGTTACTGACGGTGCTGGCCGCGTGCGGCGGGGAGAAGCCCGCGTCGGCGGGGACGCCTTCGGACAGTGTGGTGACGGTGCCCGCCGTGCCTACCGTGACGGTGGCGGCGGTGGCGCCCAACTCCTATGCGGGGACGCTTCCGTGCGGCGATTGTGCCGGCGTCGCGACCACGGTGGCGCTGTTCGCCGACACCACCTTCCGGTTGCGCGAGGCGTACGAGGGGAAGGGCGGCGCGCCGGTGGTGAGCATGGGGCGCTGGACGCACGACGGGGCCACGCTCACGCTCGACGGACTGGGTCGCACCCTGAAGTTCGCCGTGACGGGGGAGGACACGCTGACGTTGCTCGACCCGACCGGCAAGCCGATGAGCGGCAGTGCGCCGGTAACGCTGGTGCGGGCCGACAGCATGGAGTCGCTCCGCGACACGGCGCCGTATACCGGCACCTTCAGCTACATGGCCGACGCGCCGACTTTCCGTGAGTGCGGCAGCGGGCAGACGTACACTGTGCTCATGAGCGGCGCCTACAAGACCGTGGAGAAGGCGTACACGGCGGCCAAGCTTCCCGCCGGCAGCGGGCAGCAGGTGGAAGTGACGGCGCGCTTCAAGCCGCGCCCGGACACGATGGAAGGCCCCAAGGAACGCGACGTGATCGAGCTCGTGAAGTACGTGGGGCCGGCGGCGAATCCTGATTGCCGGTAACGGCGAGGCGCCTTCAACGCCGGGAACTCACAGGGCTCCCCGACGCTATTACCCATATGAGCGACAAGACCTATACCAAGCCCGATGCGGAGCAGCTCAAGAGTGCGCTGACTCCTGAACAGTTCGCGGTGACGCAGCAGTGCGGGACCGAACCGCCGTTCCGGAACGCGTACTGGGACAATCATGACGCCGGTCTGTACGTGGACGTGGTGAGCGGCGAACCGCTGTTCGCGAGCGTGCACAAGTTCGACAGTGGCACGGGGTGGCCGAGCTTCACGCGCCCCGTGGCGCCGAACGTGACGGAAGTGGAAGACCGGTCGTACGGCATGCGCCGCGTGGAAGTGCGCAGCCGGCACGGCGACTCGCATCTGGGGCATGTGTTCCCCGACGGCCCGCGGGCCGAGGGTGGCCTGCGTTACTGCATCAACTCGGCGAGCTTGCGTTTCATTCCCGTGGCCGAGCTGGAGCAGGCCGGGTACGCGGAGTTCTTGCCGCTCTTCGAGACGGGCGCACCGCATGACTGAGCGGCAGACGGAAGTCGCGATTCTCGCCGGCGGGTGCTTCTGGGGGATGGAGGAGCTCATCCGCGCCATCCCCGGGGTGCTCGACACCGACGTGGGGTATACGGGCGGCTGGCTGGAGCATCCCACGTACCACGACACGCACGACAGCAAGAGCGGGCACGCCGAGAGTGTGCGGGTGGTGTTCGACCCCACGGTACTGGGGTACGATGTGCTGCTGCGCGACTGGTTCTTCCGCATGCACGACCCCACGACGCTCAACCGGCAGGGGAACGACAGCGGCACGCAGTACCGCAGCGCGATCTTCTACACGACGCCGGAGCAGCAGGAGATCGCCGAGCGCGTGAAGCTGGAGATGCAGGCGAGCGGGCTGTGGAGCCGGCCGATCACGACGGAGATCGCGCCGGAGGCAACGTGGTGGACAGCGGAAGGGTACCACCAGGACTACCTGCAGAAGAATCCGGGTGGGTACACGTGCCACTGGATGCGCTAGGCGGTTGAACTACGCGCGATCGACTACGCGTTGGCGACTACGCGCTGGCGCCTACGCGTTGGAAAGAACGCGTTGGTACCTACGCGTGGGGACGCGGGCGACTACGCTCGCAAATACGGGCGCCCGCCTCGGCCTTCGGCCGTGGGCGGGCGCTTCGTTTTTGCCTGCGTGGTTGCCTGCGTGGTTGCCCGCGTGGTTGCCTGCGTGGCTGCCTGCGTGGGAGCCCGCGTAGGAGCGTAGTCGCCCGCGTGTTCGCCCGCGCCCCTCAGCGTTCGTGCCAACGCGTTTTTTCCAACGCGTGGGCGCCAACGCGTAGTCGCCAACGCGTCCTCGATCGCGCGTAGTACCACCCCCCCGACTCGCCCCTCGGCGCGACCGCTTCCCATTCTCCGCCGCCCAAGCTGGCGCGAGCGTGGTTGCCGATGCCACACACGGCGCCGCATGTTGGAGGGCCTCCATCCCTCCATTATGCGACCGTACCCACTCCTCGCTGGTCTCCTCGCCGCCGGCCCGCTGGCCGCCCAGCCCGCCCTCACCACCGGTACCCCGGTTTCCGGTACCGTGTCCGCCAAGGACACCGCCCGTTTCACCCTGCGCGCCGACTCGGCGTCCGTGGTGCGCATCAAGGTCGATCAGCAGCCCGGCAACGTGGCGGTGCGGCTGATGGGCCCCAAGAACACCGTCATCGGGGCGGTGAACGCCACCAGCGCCGGCTACGAGGAGCTGCACCTCGTTACGCGCGAAAGCGGTACGCACCAACTGCAGGTCACGGCCGGGGATTCCACCGGCGGGGCGTTCCGTGTGTCGCTGCTGATGAACGAGAAATTCGCGGCCGATCCCAAGCGCCACACCGACCAGCTGCTCGCCCCGTGGAATCGCCCCGACGGCCCAGGCGCGGCGGTGGCCGTGTGGCGCGGCGGCAAGACGGTGTTCGCCAAGGCGTACGGCATGGCCAACCTCGGCTACGACATTCCGTTCACGGTGAGCACGCCCACCAACATCGGCTCCACCTCCAAGCAGTTCACGGCGTTCGCGGTGATGCTGCTGGTGGAGGAGGGCAAGCTGTCGCTCGACGACGATGTGCGAAAGCACATCCCCGAGCTCAAGGACTTCGGGCAGACGGTCACCGTGCGCAATCTCATCACGCACACCACCGGCTATCGCGAACTGTACAACTCGCTGGTACTCACGGGGCGTCGCATCGACGAAAGCGACTACGTGGGGCGTGAGGAGTACATTCCGCTCGTGCAGCGTCAGCCCGCGCTGCAGAACGCGCCGGGCGCGGAGTTCAACTACAACAACACCGCCTTCGGGCTCGCGGCCATGATCGTCTCGCGTGTGTCGAAGATGCCCTTCGACGAATTCATGGCGAAGCGCGTATTCGGTCCGGTGGGCATGACGCACACGCGGGTGCGCGCCGATGTGCGCGTGCCGGTGAAGGGGGCCACGGTTGGCTACTCGCGCAGTGACAAGGGCGTGTGGCGCGACCTCGGTGACCTGGGCGGCTCCATGGGCGCCGGTGGCATCTACACCACGCTTGGCGACCTGCAACTGTGGGCCCAGCATCTCGCTAACCCCAAAGTCGGCACCAAGGCCAGCATCGCGCAGATGATGACGCCGTTCACGCTCAAGGACGGCAAGAGCACGAGCTACGGCTTCGGCTTGTTCGTGGATACGCAGAACGGGCAGAAGCGTGTGCAGCACGGCGGCGCCGACGTGTCGCACCGGTCCATGCTCGCCCTGTATCCCGATCTCGACGCCGGCATCACGGTGCAGAGCAACGATGGCGCCTTCGACAGCAGCATCGCGTTCCGGCTCGCCGAAGTGTTCTTCCCCGAACTGGCTCCCAAGAAGGCTGCCAGCACGGCGGCGTTCGACGCCAGCAAGTACGACGTAAAGAAATTCGACGAATTTGCCGGCCAGTACCCGCTCGACGCCGCGCCGGCGTTCGTGCTCACCTTCTCGCGCAGCGGTGACACGCTGTTCACGCAGGCCACGGGGCAGCAGAAGATCCGCATGGTGCCCACCTCCGACAGCTCCTTCGCGCTGCAGGGCGTGGTGGCCTCGGTGGAGTTCGTGCGTGACGCCGCCAAGAAGGTGACCGCTGCCATCCTCGTGCAGAACGGCGCCCGTCAGCGCGCGACGCGCCAAGCGGCCACGGCGGCCGCTGCCGCGTGGACGCCGTCGGCGGCCGATCTCACCGCCATGTCGGGACGCTACTTCAGTGACGAGCTGGAGACGTTCTGGGAGTTCGTGGTGGTCAACGGCAAACTCGTGGCGCGGCAGCGTCGCAGTGCCGACATGACGCTTTCCCCCACCGCCAAGGACACCTTCAACGGCGGCGCCATCACGGTGCAACTCGAGCGCGACCGCATCGGTCAGGTGATCGGGTTCTACGTGAACGTGGCCCGTTCGCGCGACATCCGCTTCGAGCGCGTTCGCTGATTTCATCGTCCCACCCTCTCCCGCCTTCCCCATGATCCGTCACGCCACCCGACTGACGGCGTTGGCCGCCCTCGCGGTCCCTGCGCTGCTGCACGCCCAACGCGCCAGCAGCCGCCCAGGGAGTCCCAGCGCCTCCCCCACCTCCGCGTCCCCCTCGCTTGTCGCGAGTGAGTTCGACGCCCTCCACTTCCGCAGCATCGGCCCCGCCACCATGTCGGGGCGCATCGCCGACGTCGCGGTGTTCGAGAACAACCCGAGCATCTACTACGTCGGCACCGCGCACGGCGGTGTGTGGAAGACGGTGAACAACGGTACCACGTTCACGCCGCTCTTCCAGAACGAAGGGCTCATCGCCATCGGTGATGTGGCCGTGTCGCAAGTGAACCCCGACGTAGTGTGGGCGGGTGCCGGCGAAAGCAACAACCGCCAGAGTACGTCGTGGGGCGGTGGGCTCTACAAGAGCACCGACGGTGGCAAGACCTTCGCGCTGGTGGGGCTTCCCAACAGCAAGCACATCAACCGCATCGTCATTCACCCCACCAACGAGAACATCGTCCTGGTGGCGGCCACGGGCCCGCTCTTCGGCCCCGGTGGTGATCGCGGCATCTACAAGACCACCGACGGCGGTCTCTCGTGGAAGCAGGTGCTCAAGGGCGACGACGACACCGGCGCGAACGATATCGCGCTGTCGCCGAGTGATCCGAACGTGATGTTCGCGAGCATGTACCAGCGCCGTCGCACGGCCTGCTGCATGAACGGTGGTGGCCCCGGCAGCGCGCTCTACAAGAGCACCAACGGCGGTGACACGTGGACGAAGGTCACCGGCACCGGTTTCCCCACCGGTTCGCTCGGCCGCATCGCGGTGGACGTGTTCCGTCAGAGCGCCAACATCGTGTACGCCACGGTGGAAGCGCCCACGATCTCGCGCCCCGGCGCCGGAGGTGCCGCGGCGGCCCCGCAGCCTGAGGGCATGACCAACGCCCCGGCCGGCAGTGCGTCGGGCGCCACGGGGGTGTATCGCTCGCTCGACGGCGGCGCCACGTGGAGCAAGATGAGCGCGACGAACCCGCGCCCCATGTACTTCTCCAACTTGCGCGTGGACCCGGTGAACCCCGATCGCGTGTACATGGGCGGTGTGGGTCTGCACATGACCGTGGACGGCGGCAAGAACTGGGAAACCGACGCCGCACTCGTGATTCACGACGACATTCACGCCATCTGGGTGAACCCGAAGAACCCCGATCACGTGCTGATTGGCGGTGACGGTGGTCTGGGCGTGAGCTACGACCTGAGCCGCAGCT
>NZ_JBIJAW010000359.1:0-3289 GCF_044345575.1 Gemmatimonas sp. | reverse complement strand
ATGTTGCCGGTGAGGGCCAAGTGGAGCATGCCGGAAACGTAGGGGGAGATCGCGTGGGCGACCACCAGCAGACGGCGGACGGCAGGAACTACAGCACGCAGTGCGGGAGGAATTCGGGACAACAAAACGGGGGCGACCGCTTCGCGGCGCCCCCGATTTCCTTTGCGGTGAGGACATCGGGAGCTGCGCGCAGCGCTGGCTCCCGCATTGTTCAACCGCTTCCCTCCCACCTGCCGACTGTGGTTCCTGCCGTCTGCCGTCTACAAGCCAGTCGCACACCAGCACAGACACCGCCGTCTCAGGCTGCCGCCGAGTCCTGCATATCATCCTCGTGATCCGAGATCTGCCGACGCTTCTCGCGGTTCACGAGCAATTCCTGAATCACCCAGCCCGCACCGCCGCGCAGACGAATCTGGTGCGGCGTGCAGCCGAGGTAGCGCTGGCAGGTGTTGCGGAACGCCGAGCCCGACGGGAAGTCGAGGGCGCTCGCGACCCCGTCCGCGCTGCGCGATCCGTCCTCGAGCATGCTCGCGGCGACGATGAGACGCCCCCACGTGAGCAGCTGATGCGGCGGTGGCAGCTGCGCGCCCTCGAGACGCTTGGACAGGAGTCGGCGCGACACGGCGATGAGGCGGGCCAGGCTGTCCGGCGTGAGCCGCTCGTGCGCCCGGGTCACCGAGAGCATGACCGCGTCACGCACCACACTGCGCAGGCCGGCGAGGTGTGGCTTGAGCAGACTCGATACACTGCGCGCCTCGGCCTGATCCAGCAGGGTCGCCAGCATCTGGGTCGTGTCCGTTTCGTCAGCCACCACCAGCACGTCGATGCCGCAGCGTCCCGCATCGAACATGTCCTTGGCTCGCTCGCGCGTCAGGTCCACGTAGGCGACGAGCGCCGCCCGCGGAACACGAATACGCAGTTGCCGGACGCGTTCGAAATCGGCGCGGCCATCCACATACAGGTCGAAGACGACCACGTTGATCGGCCCCCGCTCACAAGCGCGCGTGAGCGAGGTCCAGTCTTCGCAGGGCACGAATCGATACCGATCCCGCGCGGCACTGCGAAGCCGTGCGAGTCGAGATTCGTGCGCGAGCAGCGTCGCGATTACGCCCATGCGACGATCCGTCCGGGGTAGGTGAGTAGGGAAAACATCGGTCTCGCCGGAAAAGACGCCCGCCCGCCGAAAAGCGTCACAAGGGCCTGTACCGGGTGGGTCCCGCGCCGGGCCGCGGGGGATGCCTCCGGAGCCCCGGGCGTGACTTCCGGCTCGCCACCGCTTCCGACGTGCCCCCTGACGCGACCCCCCGCGATCTGTCACATTCAGGGAGCCATTCATCTGCCGTCGCTTACATCGTGCCACTGCCCCCCGCCGCTGACTCCGCCGACCTGTTCGCCCTGCACGATGTGCTGGGGGATGCGTTGGTGATGCTCGACACTGATGGCCGTGTCGTCGCGGCGAATGACACGGGCGATAGGTTGCTGGCGGTGTGGAGCGGGCGAATCGGCAGCGAACTTGCCGTCGCGACCGGGGCTACGCCGGCCTTGTCCGATTGGATCCGGCGCACGTTGGCTGGCGGGCCTCGGAGTACCCAGCGGGTATCGGATCCGATCGCGCAGACGGTGTGGGACTGCGCGCTCGTTCGCTGGCCCGGTCGTGTGCAGTGGGTCCTGCGCGCCCACGAGATCACCGACCTCGCAGCGCGTCACGAGGAGGCCGAGTCTGCGCTGCAGAATTTCCGCCTGCTCACGGCGCAGATGCGCGACATGCTCATCCTCGTGCGCATCGAGGGGCCGGACCGCTATGTCTGCGAGGCGGTCAACCCGGCGTATCTCGCGGCGACCGGTTTGCGAGAGGACGAGGTCGTCGGGCGTCGCCCCGATGAGCTGCTTCCGCCGGCGGAGGCGGCCTTCGCCATGCAACGCTATGCGCAGGCCATCGCGTCGCCCGACCCGATCACGTACCGCGAAGAGGTCGCCGCGAACAGCGGTCGCCTCATCGTGGAGACCCGCCTGTCGGTGCGCCGCGATGCTGATGGCCGTCCCACGCACGTGGTCGGCCTCGCGCGCAACATCACCGAGGTGGAGCAGACCGCTATCGCGCTGGCGGCCTCCGAGGCCCGGCTCCGCGGCGTGCTCGATGCCGGATTCGATGCCTTCGCGCTCGCCCGCGCCGTCCGTGCTGCTGACGGTCGCATCGTCGATTTCGTCCTGATCGATGTCAATGCGCGCGCGTGTGAAATGGTCCAGCGCGGTCGCGACGATATCATTGGCCGGTCGCTCCTCGACATCTTTCCGCGCAGTCGTGAATGGGGACTCTGGGAGCAGTGCTGCACGGTGGTGATCACCAATCAGCCGCTCGAGACCACGCAGTTCGCCCCCACCCTCGAGGAACCCGCCCGCTGGTTGCAGCGGCAGCTCGTGCCCGTCGATCACGATGCCGTCGCCATCAGCTCGCGTGACATCACCCAGCGGCAGCTCGAACGCCTCGCCCTCGAGGCCAGTGAGGCGCGGCACCGTCAGCTGTTCGAAACCAACGGGGCGATCCAGTTGCTCGCGGAGTTCGATACCGCGCGCATCGTGGACGTAAACCCGGCGGCCGAGGCGTTCTACGGGTGGCCGCGTGAAACGATGCGCGAGATGTATCTCACCGATCTCGAGAGCATCGCCATCGACCACTGGCGCGAGCTCACCTCGGGCATCGCCACCGGGACCGGGTTGCACCTGCAGAGTGATCATCGCATCGCCACCGGGGAGCTTCGTCAGGTGGAGGCGTTCATCGGTGTCGCCGAGACGACGGAACGCCGGCTGCTGCACATCATCATCCAGGACATCACCGATCGCGTACGCGCCGAGCGGCAGCTCCGTGAATCGGAAACGCGTTTCCGTGCCGTGATCTCAGGTATGCGCGAAGGGGTCGTGCTGCACGACGAGACCGGCGCCATTCGTGTGCACAACCCGAGTGCCGAGCGCATTCTTGCGCTGAGCGCCGATCAGCTGTCCGGCCTTGTCCCCGTCGATCGTGACTGGCAGGCGGTGCGGGAAGACGGCTCGCCATGGCCACCCACCGATCACCCGGCCATGCTGGCGCTACGCACGGGGCAGTCGCAGCCCCGTCAGCTCATGGGCATCCGGCGTGGCAACGACGAACCGGCGTGGTTGAGTGTGACGGCCGACCCGCTGATTCGCGCGGGCGAGGTGCGTCCGTATGCCTCGGTGGCGGTGTTCACCGACGTGACGGAAATCCGTGCCTCCGAGGAACGCCTGCGGCAGGCGCAAAAACTGGAGGCCG
>NZ_JBIJAW010000007.1:0-34848 GCF_044345575.1 Gemmatimonas sp. | reverse complement strand
CATGGGCGGGCTGCACCGGTTCATGCAGTGGCACGGCCCCATCCTCACGGATAGCGGGGGCTTTCAGGTGTTCTCCCTCGAGGGGCTCCGCACCATCCAGGAAGAGGGGGTGGAGTTCCGCAGCCATCTGGACGGGTCGCTGCAGCAGTTCACCCCCGAAAGCGTGATGCAGATCGAGCGCAATCTTGGCGCCGACGTCATCATGCAGTTCGATCACGTGGTGCCGGGGCAGTCGCCGCACGATCTCGCGAAGGTCGCCATGGAGCGCAGCATCCGCTGGCTCGAGCGGTGCCAGGTGGCTTTCGATCGGTTGCAGGCCGAGGATACGCTCGCGCCCACGCCGGTCCAGGCGCTGTTTCCCATCGTGCAGGGGGGCATTCACGCCGACCTGCGTCGGGATTCGGCGCAGGCCATCACGAACACCGGTGACTGGGTGGGGTATGGGATCGGCGGGCTGTCCGTGGGGGAGGCGAAGCCCGATATGTACGCCATGCTCGACGTGGTGAACGAGGTGCTCCCCACCGACAAGCCGCGTTACCTCATGGGGGTGGGCTTCCCGGAGGATCTCGTGGAGGGGGTCGCCCGCGGGGTCGACCTGTTCGACTGTGTTGCGCCGACGCGTATGGGGCGGACCGGCGCCTTTTTCACCGCGACCGGCCGCAAGAACATCAAGAACGCCCAGTGGCGGCTCGATGGGTCTCCGCTGGAGGAGGGGTGCAGCTGTGCGGCGTGCACCCGGTTTTCCAAGGCCTATCTGCGGCACCTGTTTGTGGCCGAAGAGATTCTCGGCCTCCGCCTCCTGAGCCTGCACAATGTACATTTCCTCGTCGCCTTGATGCGCGATGCGCGGGCCGCCGTTCAGGCCGGCACGTTCCAAGGCTGGAGCCGTGAGTGGCTCGCCCGTTATCACTCGAGCAAAACCAAGTCATGACCGTGCCCGTCTTCGCCAGCTTCGCCCTCCTGCAGGCCGCTCCCACGGCCGCCATCCCGCAGATGATTTTCATGTACGGGGCGATTTTCGCGATCTTTTACTTCGTGCTCATCCGGCCGCAGCAGAAGCAGCGCAAGCAGCACGAAGAGCGTGTGAAGACACTCAAGAAGGGCGACGAGATCGTCACCGCCGGCGGCATCGTCGGCGAAGTGCTGCACATCGCGTCGCAGGGGAAGGACGGCGCGGCCACCCTCGCCGATCGCATCACCATCAAGTCGGGCGAAAGCAAGCTCATCGTCGAACGCGGTCGCATTGCGGCCGTGGGCGGCAGCGCCCCCGTGGCGTAAGTCGCTTTTTCACCGTTCTCGCACAGCGCCCGTGTCCCTGCTCGATATCCACGTCCTCGGCTCCCCCATTCTCCGTCAGGAGACCGAGGTGGTTACCCAGATCACGCCCGAACTCCGCCGCCTGGTCGACGACATGTTCGACACCATGGAAGCGGCCAAGGGCGTGGGGCTCGCCGCACCGCAGGTGGGGCGCTCCGAACGGCTGTGCGTGGTGGACGCGGACGACATGCGCCTCGTGGTGATCAACCCCGAGATCGTGCACAAGGAAGGCGGGCTCGTACGCGGGGAGGAAGGGTGCCTTTCCATTCCCGAGATCTACGCCGACGTGGACCGCTTCGCGCGCATCACGGTACGGGCGCAGGACATCGACGGCGCGTGGTACGAGATCGAGAACGCCGCGAACCTGCTCGGCCGTTGCCTGCAGCATGAAATCGATCACCTGCACGGCAGGATGTTCACCGATCGCCTGAGCCTGCTCAAGAAGCGGTCGGCGATGAAGGAGTGGGAGAACTACGAGAAGGCCAAGTATCCGAAGAACGTGCGCGTGCTTCCCGTCGGCGATCTGCCGCCGGAGAAGGACGGCGCCAACGCATAAGGGAGTCGGCGCCCCGTGAGAATTCTCTTCTGGGGCACGCCAGACTTCGCCGTGCCGCCGTTGCGCGCCCTCATCGGTGAAGGGCACGAGGTGGTGGGCGTGGTCACGCAGCCCGACAAGCCGCGCGGGCGCTCACGCACGCAGCTCGACCCGTCGCCGGTGAAGGTGGTGGCGCTCGAGGAGGGCATCCCGGTGCTGCAGCCGCTCAAGCCGCGCGGCGACGAGTTCCTGCAGCAGATGCGCGACCTCGCGCCCGACATCTCGGTGGTGGTGGCCTACGGGCACATTCTCCCGAAGGCCGTCATCGACCTGCCGCCGCACGGCACGCTCAACATTCACGCGTCGTTGCTGCCAGAGCTGCGCGGCGCCGCGCCCATTCAGGCGAGCATTCTGCAAGGGATGCCCGAAACGGGCGTGACGATCATGCAGATGGTGCCGGCCCTCGATGCCGGCGACATGCTGCATGTGCTGCGCATCCCCATCAGTCCCGAGACCACCTACGGCGAACTGCACGATCAGCTGGCCGAGATGGGAGCGCTGGCCATCGTACAGGCGCTCACGCTCATCGAGGCCGGGGCATCGCGCGCCGTGCCGCAGGACCACGCACGCAGCACGTATGCGCCGAAGATCGAGCGGCACATGGCACGGCTCGATTTCACGCAGCCGGCGGATGTGGTGTCGCGCGTGTCGCGGGCCTTCGACCCGCGCCCTGGGTCATTTGCGCACCTCAAGGGCCTGGATGTGAAGTGCTTCGGCGCACGCGTGTTCGGCGACGGCACCGACGGCGCGCTCGACGAGCCCACGCGTTCAAGCCCGCCCGGCACGGTGCGTAGCGCCGATGACCATGGTCTCCTGGTCCGCTGTGGCGTAGGCGCCGTGTGCTTCACCGATGTGCAGCCCAGTGGCAAGCCGCGCATGACGGCCGCCGCGTGGGCGCGCGGGCGCGGTGTGCAGGCGGGAGACGTGTTCGACGCACTCCACGACCTGCCGCAGTCCAGCACCGGCGCGTGACCTTCGTGAAGCGCCCGTATCAAGGCACCCAGAAGGGCCCCGACGTGACGGAGTCACGCACAGCGGCCGCCAACGTGCTCGCCGACTTGCGCGCCGGGCAGTTACTCGACGCGGCGTTCGAACGGCGTACCACGACACTCGACACGCGCGACCGGCGCTGGGTGCAGGAGCTCGTGTGGGGGACGCTGCGCACGCGCAGCCTGCTCGATGCCGTGCTCGCCGAGCGCGTGCGCGGCGGCATCGCCAAGCTCGACGTGGACGTGGCCGACCTGCTGCGGATCGGCGCGTACCAGCTCATGTCGATGGACAGCGTGCCGCCGTATGCCGCCATCGGGCAGACGGTGCAGCTCACCAAGCAGCGGCATGGTATCGGGGCGAGCAAGCTGGCCAACGCGGTGTTGCGGCGCATCGATCGCGAACGCGACGCGATTGCGCCACCGGTGCCCGTCGACCCGCTCGACGCGCTCGCGCAGGAGTTCTCGCATCCAAGTTGGGTCGTGCAGCGGTGGGCGGAGCGCTGGGGACTCGATGGCACGCGCGCGCTGCTCGACGCGAACAATGCGCCGGCGAGCATCGTGGTGCGCCCCTATGGCATGGAGCGCGAGCCGCTCGATGGGATGCTGCAGACGGCGGGCGTGGATACGCACGACGTACCGCTCGTGCCTGATTCGCTGCGCCTCTCCGGCAGTGTGGCGCTCACCGAACTCGGGGCGTTCAAGCAGGGGGCGTTCTACGTGCAGGATCCCGCGGCGACGCTCGTGGCGATGTACGCGCACGTGCCGGAAGGTGGTACAGTGGCCGACTTGTGCGCGGCGCCTGGGAGCAAGTCGCTCGAGCTCGCGCGCCGCGCCGGGCTGGTGATCGCGGCCGATCGCAACAGCGCGCGCGTGGATCGCATGCTCCAGGGATTCGGCCGTCTCGACGCCGAACGTCTGCAGGTGATCGTGGCCGACGCCACCCAACCCGCGCTGGCACCGGTCGATGCCGTCCTCGTGGATGTGCCCTGCACCGGCACCGGCACCTTCCGCCGTCACCCCGATGCGCGTTGGCGGCTACGCGTGAGCGACTTCGCGGTGCTGGGCGCCCTGCAGAAGAAGATCTTGCGCAGTGCGGCCACACTGGTGAAGCCCGGCGGTTTGCTGGTGTACAGCACCTGCTCGCTCGAACTCGAAGAGAACGACGATCAGGTCCGTGCATTCCTCGACGCACATCCCGAGTTCTCTCTGGAACCGCCACCGGCTGGTACTGTACCAGCCGAGGTGCTCGACGGGGATGTCCTGCGCGTGCTGCCGCACGTGCACGGATTCGATGGTTCGTACGCGGCACGACTCAGGAGGGCCGCCTGATGGCGACCGAGAAGAAGACGGCGAAGACGCGCCGCCGCAGCACCACGACGCTCAAGACCTGGAGCACGCGCGCCCTCCTCGCGCTCGTGGCCGGCGCGTCGATTGGCGCGGGCGCCGGCGTGATGACGGTGAACAAGCTCGAACCGGGCCGCGGCACCGGCGTGGACTCGCTGGCGGTGATGCTGGACAGCATTGCCCGTGGAAAGGTTTCCACGGGAGGCGCGAAGGACGATTCGGCGCAGAGTGCGAAGCGCGCGGCGCCCGCTGATTCTGTGGCGACGCCGGAGGTGGAACTCATTGCCGTGCCCGCACTCACCGACTTCGAAGAGGGGGCGGCGCGCAACGCGCTGCTCGATGCCGGCCTGCAGGTGGGAGAGGTGCAGTTTCAGGCGTCTCCCAAGCCCGCGGGCACCGTGCTCTCCAGCATCCCCATCGCTGGCTCCAATGTGGCACCCAACACCCCCGTGACCCTCGTGCTCAGCGATGGCCGACCGAGTGTAACCGATACGCTGTCCCCTTCCTTCGCCAAGCCTGCCCCATGAGCGTTCGCATTGCCCCGTCCGTTCTCAGCGCCGACTTCCGTAAACTCGGCGAGGAAATCGCCATGTGCGACGCCGGCGGCGCCGACTGGATTCACGTGGATGTCATGGACGGCCGCTTCGTGCCCAACCTGTCGTTCGGCGTGAAGGTCATCGAGGCGGTGAAGAAGAGCACCACCAAGGTGGTGGATGTGCACCTCATGGTGCTCGAGCCGGAGAACTACTTCGACGACTATGTAAAGGCCGGCGCCGACGTACTCACCATTCACGTGGAAGCGGCGCCGCACCTCGATCGCCAGATCATGCGCATCAAGGAGCTGGGCGTGAAGGCCGGGGTGGCACTCAACCCTGGTACGCCGCTCAGCGCCATCGAAGAGGTGGTGCACCTGCTCGACCTCGTGCTCATCATGAGTGTGAACCCGGGCTACGGCGGGCAGAAGTTCATCCCGTACTCGGTGGACAAGATCGAACGCGCGCGTTTTCTGCTCGATCAGGCACAGAGCAGCGCCGTACTCGAAGTGGACGGCGGCATTTCGCGCGACACGATTCACGCGTGCTGGAAGGCCGGTGCGGATACGTTCGTGGCCGGTAATGCCGTGTTCGGCGCAGCGCATCCGCAGCAGGAGATCGCCGTGCTGCGCAACCTCTGCTCGGAAAGCGTATGACCGTCAAGCAGCAGTGGATGGTGGTGCTCGGCATCGTAGCCGTCCTCGCCGGCGGCGGCTTTACCGCGTCACACTTCCTCAAGGACGAACTCACCAGCATCGGCGTGGGCAGCGATGCGCCGGGGTTTGCCGCGGCCACACTCGACGCGCCTGCCAAGATGAAGTCGCTCAGCGACTACCGCGGCGAGGTAGTGGTGCTGAACATCTGGGCCACGTGGTGCATCCCGTGCCGTACCGAGATGCCGAGCATGGAGAAGCTCTTCAAGGAGCTCGGCCCCAAGGGACTCAAGATGGTCGCGGTGAGCGTGGACAACGCCGGCGAAGAGCAGAAGATCCGCGACTTCGCCAAGGAATACGGGCTCACCTTCGAGATTCTTCACGATGGCGCGGGTGCCATTCAGGGCATCTATCGCACCACGGGCGTGCCGGAAACGTTCGTGCTCGATCGCGACGGCGTGATCCGCAAGAAGTGGATCGGCGCCGACGACTGGGCGTCGGAAGGGAACAAGCGCCTGCTCGAGCAGCTGCTCGCGCAGCCCAAGTCATAAGCGCACCCGCCATCGTGCGCGTCCTCGGCATCGAGACCTCCTGCGACGAAACGTCGGCGGCCGTCGTGAGCGGCACGCCCGATGCCATGGCGCTCGAGTCGCTCGTGATTCTGTCGCAGGACGTGCACCGCCTGTTCGGCGGCGTGGTGCCGGAGATCGCGAGTCGTCAGCACCTCACCGGCATCGTGCCGGCGGTCGACGCCGCGCTGCGTGATGCAGGCGTGCGCGTGGGTGAGCTCGATGCAATTGCCGTGACGTATGCGCCGGGGCTCGTTGGCGCACTGCTCGTGGGTACCAGCTACGCCAAGGCGCTCGCATACACGCACGATGTGCCGGTGGTGCCGGTGCACCATCTCGAGGGGCATCTCTTCGCCACGTTGCTCGAGCACGCCAACGCCGCGCCACCATTCACGGCGCTGCTCGTGAGCGGCGGGCACACGCTGCTCCTCGACGTGCCCGCGTGGGGGCGCTACACGCTGCTCGGTCAGACGCGCGACGACGCGGCCGGTGAGGCGTTCGACAAGGTGGCGAAGCTGCTTGGCCTGCCATATCCCGGCGGGCGTCCCATCGAGCAGTTGGCGGCCACGGCCGAGAATCCGGAGCACGGGCATGCGCATTACTTCGCGCGCCCCATGTTGCGCCGTCGTGCCGTGGTGACTGACGAGGACTACTACGACTGTTCGTTCAGCGGCCTCAAGACGGCAGTGCTGCACGCGGTTCGCGCCTCGGAGAAGGCGGGCACACTCGACCACGACCGGGCGAGTATCGCGCGCGGTTTTCAGGACGCGGTCATCGACACGCTGGTGGAGAAGACCTATCGCGCCGCCAAGGCGCATCGACGCGGCCGGGTGGTGCTGGGCGGCGGGGTGGCGTGCAACGGCGCGCTGCAGCAGGCCATGCGGGAGCGGTTCGCCGGGCGCGGTGGTGACGTGTTCGCCCCCTCGCCGCGACTCGCCACGGACAATGCGGCGATGATCGCGGCGGCGGGGCTCTTCCGCGCCATGCGGGGCGAGTGGGCCGATCCGTCATTCACGGCGCAGGCCTCGCTCCCGATCCCGGGGCTGGTTTCGCACTCGACTACCCACAGCGGCTAATTTCCCCGCATGCTTTCCCCCATTCAGCACCTTCCCGCGAACTTTCAGCTCGGCCCCCTCGAAGTCACCGGCTTCGGGCTGGCAGTGCTGGCCGCGTTCGCCATCTCACAGATCATCTGCCAGCGCGAGCTGTGGCGGCGTGGCTTCGACAAGGAAGCCGATGCCATCCCCGACATCGTGCTCGCAGCGCTGGTGGGCACGCTGATCGGCGCGAAGACCTACTACGTGGTGCTCACCGGCGACCCGGGGGCGTTCCTGAGCCGCGGCGGCTTCGTGTTCTGGGGCGGCTTCATGGGCGCCGTGGCGCTCTGCTGGGCGGTCATCAAGGCCAAGAAGCTCAACTTCCTGCGCATCGCGGATGTGGCGGGCATCGCCATCGCCGCCGGGTACAGCGTGGGGCGCACGGGGTGCTGGGCGGTGGGCGACGACTACGGACGGCCGTGGAACGGCTTCCTCGCCACGCAGTTCCCCGAGGGCGCGCCGCCGAGCACGGTGAGCGTGATGAGCAGCCAGTTCGGGGTAACGTTTCCCGCGGGCACGAACCCCATGGATGTGGTGGCGGTGCACCCCACGCAGCTGTACGAGACGCTGATGGGGTTCATCATGTTCCTGGTGGTGTGGAATCTCCGGAAGCACACCAACAAGGAAGGGTGGCTGTTCGGCGTCTACTGCATCGTGGCGGGCGTCGAGCGCTTCATCGTGGAGTTCTTCCGCGCCAAGGACGACGCGCTGACAGTGGGGCTGACGACGGCACAGATCATTGCCATCACGATCTTCACGATCGGGGTGGGGCTGATCGTTTCTCGGCGGCGGCCTGTTCCGGCCGCGACCTGATTGGGTGCTGCGGCGAGCTGGTGCAACAGCAGACGGCAGACGGCAGGAACTACAGCACGCAGTTGGGGAGGAATGTGGTAGAACAACACGGGCGCGGCCGCTTTGCGGCGCGCCCGATTTCCTTTGGGGTAGGGCTATCGGCAGCGCGCGCAGCGCAGCTGCCGTGTTGTTCTTCCGAATGCCTCCCGTACTGCGTGCTGTAGCTCCTGCCGTCTGCCGTCTGCTGGTAGGGGAGCTCAGCGGAGGCGCGCGAAGCGAAAGAATGCAGCAGGCTCTCCCCAATCCCGACTCCCTCATTCCCCATTGCGCGCAATACCGTAGTTCGTGTATACTCCATTACACCTGTTGAGAAACATTCTCATCTACTCCCGTGCGCTCGGTTTCCCTCCCTACTCTCCAGACCGCTGACACCGCCCCGCGCACCACGTGCGCGTTGAGCGCCTGTCGCGCCGGAACCCGCGCCACCGTCGTCGACATCGAGTGCTCCGGCGACGAAGCCTGCCGCCTCCGCGCCCTCGGGCTCTGCGAAGGCACCGCCGTCAACATCATCGATGCGCGCGATGCCATGCTCGTCGAAGTCCGTGGCACCCGCCTCGCGCTCGGCTCGGCGCTCACGGCGGGCATCACCGTGCAGCCCGTCGCGGCGCGCGCCTAGTCGCCGCCTGAGGGCGCCGGCGACCCACTTTCCGGTGTCGCGCGCATTTCGCGAGACCCGACCGTGATTCCGTGACGACTATTCCACCCGCGCCGACCGGTGATTCCCCGGTTGTGAACGACGCCCGTCACGAGTCGCGCTCCACCGATGTGCGCACCAACGACGCCGCCCTCCGGGTTGCCATCATCGGCAACCCCAACACCGGCAAGACCACGCTCTTCAACGCCCTCACCGGGCTGCGCCAGCGTGTGGGCAATTTCGCCGGCGTCACCGTCGAGCGCGTCGAGGGCGGCTTCAAGGGCCCCGACGGCCGGCGCATCACCGTGCTCGATCTGCCCGGCAGCTATTCGTTGTCAGCCGGCTCGCCCGACGAACAGGTCGCGCTCGAAGTGCTGCTCAACCGCGACGCCGATCACTGGAAGCCCGATGTGGTGCTCGTGGTCGTCGATGCGGTGCACCTCGAGCGCAATCTCTTCCTCGCCAGCCAGGTCATCGAGCTCGGCGTGCCCGTCGTCGTTGCGCTCAACCAGTTCGACGTCGCCCAGAACGAAGGGATCACGATCGACGTCCCCGAGCTCATTCATGAACTCGGCGTGCCCGTCGTGCCCACGGTCGCGAAACGGGGCGAGGGGCTCGAGCCCCTCAAGAAGGCGATCATTACCGCGACCACGCTGTCGGCGCCGGTGCGCAAGTTCACGCTGCCGCCCACCGTGCGCGATGCGCTCGCTCCGCTCACCGCCTGTCTCACCAGCGCCGGACTCACCGACAGCGCGGCCGGCATGGAAGCGCTGCGCCTCCTGGGTGTGCAGAAGACCGAGGCCCATCTGGCCACCGTGCCGCACTTGCCGACGGCAGTGCAGGACGCCATCGCCGCACTGAAGCACGGCGGCTTTACCCCCAACCGTCTCGAGAGCGAACTGCGCTACGCGTGGATCGCCGAGGTGGTGGAGAAGACCGTCTCGCGCCCCCGGAACATCAAGCAGAACCTCAACGATCAGATCGATCGCGTGGTCCTGCACCGTGTGTTCGGCCCGGTCATCTTCCTCGTGCTCATGGCCGTCGTCTTTCAGGCCGTCTTCTCGTGGGCCGCCCCCCTCATGGACGGCATCGAGGTCCTCATCGGCGCCGTGGGTGGTGCCGTGGGCGATCGCATGGCCGACGGCGACCTCAAGTCGCTCGTGGTCGATGGCGTGATCGGCGGGGTGGGATCGGTGCTCGTGTTCCTGCCGCAGATCGCCATCCTGTTCGCGTTCATCACGCTGCTCGAACACTCCGGGTACATGGCCCGTGCGGCGTTCCTCATGGACCGCGTCATGCGCACCGTGGGGCTGCACGGGAAAAGCTTCATCCCCATGCTCTCAGGGTACGCCTGCGCCGTGCCGGGAGTGATGGCCACACGCACCATCGAAGACCCGAAAGACCGCCTCGCCACGATCATGGTGGTGCCGCTCATGAGCTGTTCGGCGCGTCTGCCGGTGTACACGCTGCTCATCGGGGCGTTCGTGCCCGCCACATCGCTCATCCCCGGGCTCACGCTGCAGGGCGCCACCATGCTGGGCATGTACCTGCTCGGGACGGTCGTGGCACTGCTGGTGGCGGCCGTGTTCAAGCGCACCCTGCTCAAGGGGCCTGTGCGCCCCATGATTCTCGAGCTGCCGCCGTACCGCCTGCCCAGCGCGTGGTCGCTGCTGGTGAGCGTGGCGCAGCGGTGTCAGCTGTTCCTGCGCCGAGCGGGCACGGTGATTCTTGCCCTCAGCATCGTGCTGTGGGCCATGGCCACCTTCCCGCGCACCACCGTCGACAGCGCGCTGCCCGAGGAAGTGCAGCAGGAACAGCAGCTCGAGCATTCGGTGCTCGGACAAATCGGCCATGCCATCGAACCCATCGTGCGTCCGCTGGGGTATGACTGGAAGATCGGCGTGAGCATCGCCGCCAGCTTCGCCGCCCGTGAAGTGTTCGTGAGCACCATGGGCACGATCTACGGCGTGGGCAGCGAGAACGAGGCGGCCCTCACGCGGAAGCTGCAGACCGAGACCAACGCCGTGACTGGCAAGCGTGCCTACACGACGCTCGTGGCGATCGGACTCATGGTGTTCTACGTGTTCGCCCTGATGTGTATCAGCACCGTGGCCGTCACCGTGCGCGAAGCGGGCGGCGGCGCGCTCGGATGGAAGTGGGCCACGATTCAGTTCGTGTACATGCTGGCCCTGGCCTACGTCGGCGCGTGGATCGTGTACGCTGGCGGTACCGCGCTCGGTCTCGGAGGGTGAGATGCCGATGGATACGCTGGTCGTACTGCTGATCGTGGCTGGCGCCGCTGCGTATGTGGGGCGGATGGCGTGGCGATCGATCGCGGCGGCGCGCAAACCCAAGCACGGGTGTGGGGCGGACTGCGGGTGCGGGCATTAGGGGGCTGACGTTCTGCGCGTGCGACAAACAGCAGACGGCAGACGGCAGGAACTACAGCACGCAGTGCGGGAGGAATTCGGTATAACCACCCGGCGGTCTGCGCTTCGCGCGCCGCCGATGTCCCCACCGCAAAGGAAATCGGGCGCCCCGCGAAGCGGTGGCGCCCGTTTTGTTCTACCACACTCCTCCGTAACTGCGTGCTGTAGTTCCTGCCGTCTGCCATCTGCAGTTCGCAGTGTGCAGTTCGCAGTGTGCAGTTCGCAGTGTGCAGTTCGCAGTGTGCAGTTCGCAGTTCGCAGTTCGCAGTTCGCAGTTCGCAGTGTGCCGTGCGCAGTTAACGCCCTTCAGGAATCCCCCACCATCTCCCCAATCCCCACCCACGCCTCATCCGCCGCCGCGAACACCGCGCTCACCGCCGTCACCCACCGCCGCCAGTCGGCGAAGCGCGTGTCCATCTCGCCGGTGCGCACGGTTTCGCTGGCGGCCTGCAACGCATCGAGGGCGGCGAACGTGTCCGCCGCCTCGTCCTCAATGGCGGCTTCCATGGCGCGCTGCTCCGCCGCGTTGTCGGGCGCTATCGTCGCGGCGATGCGCGCGGCGGATTCGGTCAGCGCCGCCGATAGCACGGTGCCATCCATGAGTGCGGCCTGACGCTGCGGGTCGCTCACGCCATGCACGGCTTTGCGGGCGGCGAGCAGCGGCGCGAACCACGTGTCGTGCGCCGACTGCAGCGCGCTCGGGCCTCGTGCCCCGTAGCGCGGGGCCCCGAACGACTTGAGGCCGCGCGTGAGTTCGGGCATGCGGCAGGCGCGATCCATGACCGCGAGCGCGAATGGACGCAGCGCTTCGCTCCCGGTGAGCTCGAGCACGTCGTGATCACGCAGATAGACCGTGAGCGACGTCGCACCGGGCGCGACGCCCTCAATGCCGTCGAAATCGAGACGCCATGCTGCAGCGTTGGCCCAGTCGAGGACGAGGGCATCGTGATCGAACGACAGCTCGGCGTTGGCGTCCACGTCACGCCCGCGCACGATCCCCACCGCGCGCACTGCCAACCGCTGTTCGATGACGGTCATGGGTGTTGAACGCCGCCAGGATACCCGTGCGTCACGCGCCCCGCGACGGGCGGTGTCACGCGAGGATCGCCTCCACCACCGCCGCGGTGTCGGCCAGCGTGTCGAACACGGCCGCCGGCTGGTGCTCGGCCAGCTCCTGCACGCTGAAGCGCCCCGTGGCCACGCCGATGGCGCGCACGTTGAGTGAACGCCCGCAATGAATGTCCGCCGGCGTGTCCCCGATGATCACCATGCGCTCGCCGGGGATGTCCCGCCCGAGCAGCGCCTGCGCCCGTTTTTGGGCCACCGCCGGCAACATGGGACGATGCTCGTGATCACTGCCGAAGGCATTCACGAGGAACTGCTCCCACGCGAGATTCACGGCCCGGATCTTCTGGCGCGCCCCCGCCTCGATGTTGCCGGTGAGCAGCCCTACCGTGACCTCCTCGTGCGCCCCCAGCGTGTCGAGCAGCGGAGGAATGCCCGCCATCAGTACCGCCTGCTCGACGCCCGACGCCAGCTCCTGCTCGAGTCGCTCGGCGTAGAGAGCGAAGACATCGAGCATGCGCGCGTCAATGACGTCGTCGTCGATGCCCGCCCACCGCATCTGCTCGCGCGTGATCTGTCGATCGGTCTTGCCGTCGTAGCGGTAGGCGGGATCGCCGTGCGCACCGAACACCGTGAACAGCGCATGCTCCATCGAGCGACGACCGGCCCCATCGGTACGCAGCAGCGTACCATCGATATCGAACAACACCACCTTCACGCGGCTTCCTCCAATGCTTCCGGGGCCGGTCGCACCTTGGCGGTGCGCGACACAAGCAACCCCGCCATGATGAACCCGGCGCCAAGCAACTGCCACGACGAAGGCGTTTCGTGCAGCATGACCCACGCCACCGCGATGGCCACGATCGGCTGCAGGTTGCCGTACATGCTCGTCTTCGTGGGGCCCAGCACACGCACGCCGTGGTAGAAGAGCAGATACCCCACGACCATGGCCAGCAGGGCGGCGTACACCACGGCGAGCCACCCACCGATACGTACGGCCCCCCAATCGAGACGCAGCATGTCGGGGAGACCCACCAGCGCCATCATGCCTGCACCACTCGCAAGCGTGATCGCCGAAAGGTGGAGTCCGTTGCTCCGCTGGGTGTACGGCTGCAGCAGAATGCTGTAGAGCGCCCAGGCGATGCTGCCGAGGGAAATGAGCAACGCCCCCAGCAACCCGCTCTCGCCACCCTCGAACTTCTGCGTGCTCCCCACCACGCACAGCACGCCGACGAGTTGCAGACCGATCCCGGCCCAGCCCAGGCGGGATACCCGTTCCCGCCCAAGCAGGCGGGACATGATGGCGATCCATGCCGGCCCGGCAGCGACGATCAGGGCCGCGACGCCCGCACGCGTTCGCGCCATGCCGGAGATGAACAGCAGCTGGTAGAACCCGTTGCCGAGGAGCCCAAGCAGCAGCAGCCGCCCCGTATCCCGTCGGTTGGGCCAGGCGTCCCGCGTGAATCGCGCGATGCCGAAGAGGACGAGCGCCGCAAGCACCATGCGCACGGCCGTGAAAGACAGCGGCGTCAGCGCCTGCAGTCCCGCCTTGACCACACTGTAGTTGACGCCCCAGATGATCGCCATGAGCACCAGGCCGGCATCGGTCAACCCGAATCCCGGAGCAGCCGGTGCGCCGTTGGGCGCCGCGGTATCAGCGCGCGTGGAGGACAGCGACGTCATGACGCAATGTAGGCTCGAATGGCCCCCTGCGGGTAGCGCAATCGGGTTATCTTGCCTCCATGCATGTGAACTTCGCGCTCTTCGCCGATGCGGCGAACATCTCCCAGGAAGGGAAGCTCAACATCCTCGGCATCTTCGATGCCGTGCAGGTGGCTCAGCTCCCCGCCCTGCATCCGCGCAGCACCTTCGTGCTGCGGCTCAAGGCCAACGCCCAGGACGTCGGCGTACATCCGCTCGTGTTGCGCTGGATGAACCCCCGCGGCAACGAGCTGTGGAACTCCTCGGCGGAACTCGAAATCGGAGGCGCCCCCCCGGGCACCAGCGAGCTCGACATGCCGGTGATCATCCAGCTGGACCTGCCGCTCGACGTGCCCGGCGAGTACCGCATGATCATCAACGTGGGCTCCAAGCACACCGCCACGTGCACGCTCAACGTGCACGCAGCGCAGCCGGCCGCGCTGCCGGCGCAGCAGCCGGGCATGGTCTCCTGATTCGGCGAGCGTGACGGCGCGAGGAACCGCGGGAGGAACGGCGAGTTACTGCGTCATGGGTCATGTGTCGCCACGTCATGATGACGACGAAACCAAAAACTGCGGGTTACTGCGCGATGATCCGCAGTAACCCGCAGTTTTGGCTTCGCAGTAACCATGACGTCGTCAGACATGACCCATGACGAAGTCTCACGCTTTTTTCCGCCGTTACCCGGGCTGTTACCCCACCACGAGCTGCGCCACTCTCGTCGCCAATTCCGCCAGCGTGAACGGCTTGGCCAGGACTTGGCGACCCGTCAGACGAATGAAGCGCGCGGCCGGCGCGTTGTGCAGATCGCCGGTCATGAACACCACGCGCTCCGCCTGGTCGGGGTGGGTCGCCATCATGCTCTCGTAGACATCCTCACCCGTGATGCCCTTCATGCGCAGATCGAGCAGGATGAGATCGTACCGCGTGAATGAGAGCAGATCGAGCGCGGCGCTCCCGTTCTCGGCCACGTCCACGGTATAGCCACTCGCGCGCAGGAATCGACTGATCGCCGTGCGCAGGGTGACTTCATCCTCGATGAGCAGGATCGCACCGCCGGCCGCGACCGGTACCACATCGGCGTCGGTATCGTCATGCATCGCCGCGGACATCGTGAGCGCGGGCGATGCCGGCCCCCCGGCAGGCTCGCCGGTCGCCGATGCCGTCGACACGTCGCCCGAGGCACCAGCCACGAGCGCCGGCAGCAGGACACGGAAGCGCGCACCCTCCCCGGCCACCGAATACGCCTCGAGGGTCCCCGCGTGATCCCGCACGATGGTGTGCGTGATCGTGAGTCCGAGCCCACGATGCCCATACGCGCCGCGCGTGGTGAACATGGGCTCCATGATGCGATCGAGATGATGCGCCATGATCCCCGGACCGCTGTCCGACACGGTGATGCATACCTGCTCACCCCGGCGCATCGACGCCAGCTGCAGATGGCGTCGACCATCATGACCGCGGAGCGCCTGCTCGGCGTTCGCGATCAGGTTGGACACCACCTGCTGCAACTGCAAGGCATCACCGCTCACGGGGGGCAGCGACGCATCGAGCTCGAGGGCAACCGTCACACCGAGTGCGCGCAGCGCGTACCCGTGATGATCGAGCGCTCTCCGAAGCACGGTATTCACATCGACCGGCGCGCGTGTGCCCCCCGGCTGCGGGGCTTCCCCGGTGCTGTCGAGCAACTGCGCCACGATCTGCGAGGCGCGCCGTGCATCATCGACGATCTGCGCCACCGCGCGGCGGTCGTCCTCGCCCAGCGTGGACGACGACACCTGCAACTCGGCCACGGCCAGCAGGCTGGCGAGCGGGTTGTTGAGTTCGTTGGCTACACGGACGAGAGACTGTCCTACAGCCGTGAGCTGCGCCTGCTGCAGCGTGGCCTCTCGCGTGATCTCGTCGGTGGTGATGTCGCGAACGATCGCCAGCGCGCCCACCACCGTCTCGCCGTCCATGAACGGCGCTGTCGTCACCATGGTGATACGCGAACCGGTCGCGCCGAGGCACCGCAATTGGAGCTTGCGGCGTTTGCCGAGCAGCGTGGCCTGCATTTCCCGCTCGCCGAAGAGCCGATCGACCGGGTCAACGAATGACAGGAAGTGCTGCCCGAGCACCTGCTCACGTGCAACGCCGGCTTCGTCGAGGAACGCCTGATTCACCGAGGTGAAGCACCCCGCCATGTCGACCGTGAAGATCGCGTCAGTCGCATTCTCCACGAGGCGATGATACAACTCCTCACTGCGCTGACGGGCATGGGCATCGTCCCGCTGCTCGGTCACGTCGCGCAGACAGGAGACCGTGCCGGTGACTTCCCGGAGTTCATAGAGCGGCGCGCTGCTCACCTGCACCACGCGCGTCGACCCGTGGGCCGTCCGTACTTCGCAATCGAAGCGGCGCGTGTGTCCCTGCTGGGTCGTAGCCATTTCCGCCTGCACGTCGCTCGTACAGCCGTCGCTCACCAGGTCCATGGCCAGCGCCCCCACCAGATTGGAGCGCGCAAAGAGCTGGTGGGCCGCCGGGTTGGCGAAGTTGATCCGGCCGTCGAGCCCCGTGATGATGATCGCGTCGGACACGGTATCCAGCACCTTGCGATGCTGTTCGGCCAGTCGCTCGGTCTCGGTCACGTCATCAAACGTGATCACGCAGCCACCATCGGGATGAGACGCCGCCAGCAGGGAAAACAGCCGCCCCGTAGCCATATCGCGCACCGTCTGGCGCACGGGCACGCCTTCGCCGAGCGCTCGGGCGATGAAGGCGTCGAGATAGCGCCCCTCTTCCGAATCGGCCCGTCCGACGAGCGCGTCGCGGAAGCGGCGGCCGAGCAGGCCGGAGATGCTGAACCCGCACAGCTCTGCCGCCCGGGAATTGCAGCGGCTCACCGTGAGTGATTCTTCGAGCACCACGATCCCGCTCGCCGTGCTGTCGAAGGCCACTTTCCACTCGTGCGTGGCCTTCTCGATCTCCTCGAACAACCGCGCGTTCACGATGGCGACGGACACCTGGTCGGCGAGCCGCTGCATCACCTTCGCGTCTTCGGCGTCGAACGGCTTCTCGCGATTGAGGATTCCGATGGCGCCGATGGTGCCGCGCCCCGTGACGAGCGGAGCGATCACCGTGCGCTGAATGCGCATGAGGTGCTGCACCGAGCGATTGATCGCATTCTCCGCACCGAACTCGTTCACCAGAATGAGTTCGTTCGATTGTACCGACTGCCCAATGAGGCTGGCATTGACCGGCAGGTGCACCCCACTCAGGACATCCGCGCTGCCGATGGCGGCCACGATGTGCAGGTAGTCACCGGTGCGCAGCGCGATGCAGGCGCCTTCCACGTTGAGCAGCGAAACGGAATGCCGAAGAATGAGACGCAGCACCTCGCCCAACCGGAGCGACTCACCGACGGCGCGCGCCACATCGGCGAGCGCTTCGGTGGTCCGGCGTTCGCGTTCGCTCTCGGCATAGCGACGGGCGTTGGCAATGGCCGTCGCCGCCTGCGATGCCATGGTGGCCAGCATCTCCTCGTCTTCGGCCGAGTACATGTCGGGGGTGGTCGAATGCACGGCGAGCACGCCGAGCAGCCGAATGCCCACTCGAATGGGTACGGCCACCACGCTCGTGGCCGCCCCCGATTCCCCTACGATGTCGTACATCGACAACGGTGCCGACAACCCGGCTTTCTCGCGCGCCCGATCCGCTTCGCGATCACCCACGCGAACCGGACGACCGGTGCGGGCCACCTCGGCCACGAGCCCCTCGCCGAGACGCACCGGGCCACGCGGCCGCTCGATGCCACGCATGAGTCGCAAGCCGGTGTTGAGCACGTCGCTCTGCAGGTCCGGCATCAGCACGGCCACGCCATCGCATCGCAAGGCACGCTGCACCTGACGCGCGAGCTCGCGCAGGATTTCCTGTTCGTCGAGCGACCGCGTGAGCGAGGCACCCGCTTCCTGTAGCAACGTGAGGCGTTCGTGTCGCTGCAGCGCCAGGGCTTCGAGTGCCGCGTAGGCGACACGCGCGGTGAGATGACGGATGACCGCCGAAATGTCGCGCAGACGCTGTTCCGAAGGGCGAAGACCGTCCCGTGCCCCAGCCAGCTTCACGGTGCCCACGACATCCTGCTTGGGACCACGCATGACCGCCACGAGCAGGTCGGTGGCCAGCCACGTCTGGCGATCACCCAGCGGCGACGGATCACTGCCGAAGAATTCGCGCGCGACCCACGTATCGCTCCCGTCGAGCAGATACAGGTCACCGACGCGGAAACGCTCCAGATGCGACAGACGGCGGCGCCACACTGCCCCCGGCAGCGGCTTGAGCCCCAACCCGGTCAGCGACGAGACATCGGGTGTACCGGCACTTGCCACAACGATCGGGTTCAGCGAGGCGTCGCGCAGCGTGATCACGACCCGGTCGAACCCCAGCTCGTACAGCAGTTCCGCTGCCACCTGCACCCGCGCACCATCGGTCTCGGCGCGATCGATCGCGTCGAGCATGGTATGAAGCGAGGGGATCGCTGTGAGGGAGGACGGTGTGGAGGTGCGGATCATGGGGTACCGGTAAGACGAACCAGCGCTGATCCCGAAACGTACACGTGGGCGTCGGCGGGCTGGGACCACGGCGGGTTCCGGGAACCGGCGTCGGGCATCCCGGTCTCCTGCGGTAGACACCCGACCGGTCCGAACGCCGACGTCGGCAGCGCTAGAACGTCCAGAAGCGGAAGAAGTCGACACCCACCTGGGGGGGCGTCTGCTGGAACGTTCGGCTGATTCCGGCCCGTCCGCAGGCTTGGGCGCTCGACCCGGGCTCCACGCCGGCCGACACCGACAGCCCGCCCTCGAAGCGCCGCTCCACTTTCACGCCGAGCCCCTGGGCGAACAGCGAGAGGGCGTCACCACTCCCCCCGCCGCTCTGGGGCGCCAGACCGCAGAGCCCCGTGCTGAACGTGAGGAAGGTATTTCGGGCGACCTGGCCACCCACACCCACACGGGTGGAGGCCAGGATGCCGAGACCGTTCTGCCGCAGGTTCGCGGCGTCGCCCGGATTGAGGGCCGTGGGCTCCACCTGCACCACGTCGAAGCGCCCGCCGGCGAGTCGGCTGGACAGGTACGATCCGGCGAGTCGCAAGGCGAGCGTGGCCCCCTGTTCGGCATACGTACTGCCCAGCACCGTGTACGCCGGCTCGCCGGTGACCAGATAGCTCAGCATGTCGCTCTCGGGCAACGGCGGGTTGTCCGCGCTCGTGAGGGCGAGCGTGGGCTGATCCACCGTCCCACCGATGTTCACGCGGATCCGCACGAACTGCTGATTCGAGTTCGCCCGTGTCTCGCGAATGGTGTGCAGCGCGGCAATGTCGAGCGACGGGGCGAGGTCGGGGTCACCGAAGAAGCGCACCAGACCGCGCTCCACCTCGAAGCTGGGGCGGGCGAGGCCGAGGTTGAGCTGATAGGTCCCGCGCTCCACCGTGAGCGAATCGGCCAGCGCCAGCTGCGCCCCGCGGCCATCGCGCATCACCGACCGCGTCACCCGCAGTTGTCCGCCCATCTTGAGATTGGCTTCCGGTGAGCGCAGCCACACATCATCACCGATCCCGATGCGCACGTTATCAAGTTGAAGATTCCGCACGAGGGCGCTGGGTGCGCTCGGCAGTAGCGCATTCATCGCCACGCGCGCGGTGTCCACCAGGTCGAGATTATCGCTCAGGTCGAGCGCCCGCCGCTGCGTGAGCTGGCTGATGTACACCCGCCCCCGATCCACGCGCACTGCGCCACGCAAACGCGCCGCATCACTCGATCCCGTGAGCGCAATGGGCGTAGGCGTACTGATCGTCAGCGTCGCGGTGCGCGCCTTGTCGACCGCCAGGAAGTTGTTCGCCGCGAGTCGGAGGTTGAACGACGGCTTGGCGATCTCCGCGATGTCGATGAATCCCGAGACACCGAGGGTGTCCGTGGGAGCCCCGCTCACCGCACTAAAACGGCGAATGAGGATGCTATCGCCCGTGAGTCCGATGTCGGCGGTGGCACGCTCCAGGCGGATGCCGAGATTCGCCAGGGACAACGCGGCACTGTCCATGCGCAGCTGACCGCGAAGACGCGGACGCGCCCACGTTCCCGTGAGTGACACATCACTTTCGAGCGTACCGGCCGCCGTGGTGACATCGGGGAAGAGCGATTCCAGCATCGAGAGATCGGTCTTGCGCGCTGTGATGCGCCCGGAGAGCGGTTCATCGATGGTGCGTGTGGCTCGCGTCGCCAACGCCAGATCGAGCGGGAGCGAGGCCGTGGCCTGAATGGCGGGCGTGCCGTTCACCCGCAACGCGCCGTCGAGTGACAGCCGCAGCGAATCATAGCTCGCGTTGGCGACGAGATCTCCGAGCCGCAGCGACCCAGCCACCGCGTCCTGTACGCGAATCGTGCCGCTGATGCGCGGCTGCTCGCGCGTGCCGGCCACGGCCAGCTGCGACGAAACCGTGCCCTTCTCGAGTCCCGACCGTCGCAGCAGACGTCCCACATCGCCAAGTGGCACGCGGGCGGCCATGAAGGCACCACCCACCACGCCGGTGCGGCCGAGCATACCGCTCAACGCGACCCGCCCCGTGTCCGTGTGCACGAGCACCAGCGAGTCCAGCCATCCTTCGCCATCGCGCAGCAGACGTAGGGTGGCGGGAGCCGCGAGGTTGAAGCCGCGGGCGCGTACGGCGGCGCTGTCCACGCGAATCGTGAGCGTATCCAGACGCACAGCGGTGGAGTCGCCATTGCGCGTCACCCCTCCACTGATCGCGACCCGCGATTCGGAGGGCGTGCGCAGCGCGAACGTGAAGCGCTCAGCGAGGCCTCCGCGCAACGTACTGCGCGCCGATGCGGCGGCCACATCGATGCCGGCCACGTATGCGGAGTCGGCGGATGCCGTGAACAGGCCGTTGGCGCCACGCAGGACGTCGCGGACATCGAGGTCGAAGGCGGCACGCATCGAACGCGAACTGGCGACCACCAGATCACGCAGGTCGGCCCGCAGCTGCACGTCCATCCCCTGCGTGTCGAGCGTGTCGAGAGAGCCGCGCAGCACTCCCGCCACCTCCACGTTCCCACGCAGCGTGTCCGTCGGGAGAATGAAGGCGCGCGCGCCGCTGTCTGCAGGGGCCAGCCACGGGCGCAGACCGCCGAGCGAGTCCACCTGGAGACTGAACTGCAGGCTGTCGCGCTTGCGACGATCGAGCCCCACGCCGCCTCGCGCGAGCAGGCGCGCGGCCGAACTTTCGATGGTGAGGGTATCCATGTGAACGACCCCCGCATCGAAGCGCATAGCCGCCGTGCCGCCGAACACGCGCGCATCGGCAATGCGCGAGAATTGGTCGATCGTGGCGCGCAGCGGCCCAGTGAAACTGTCGTCGCGGAGCGTGCCCTTTTCGTTCACCGTGCCCAGCAGGTCCACGGTCCCCGTCATGTTGAGCGTGGACGCCGGCAACGCGGCCGTCCCGAATAGCGATTGCAGATTGCCACCACGGACACGCCAGGCACCGGCCGCGCCCATGACCGGCTCAAGCGCGTCGGCGACGCCGGTGAAGCTCAACTCGCCCCCTTCACCGGAGAGTGTGGTCTGCAGGTTGAACTTGTCGGCCATGCCATCGGCCCGAATGCGGCCCACGGCACTGCCGCGGAGCGGCATATCCGGATACGAGCGCGACAGCGTGGTATACGACAGCGGCACCGCCTGCAGATCCACGTCGAACTTCACGCCTTCCGTCACCAGGGTATAGCGCCCATCACCGGTGAATCGCGATGGCTGGCCCGGGCCATCCACCAATTCGAGATCCGCCTTGCTGAACCGCGCATCGTACCACAGCGAATCGAGGCGCATGGTGCCGCGGGCAAAGCCGTTGAGCTCCGCGAACATCGGGTTCACGTGCCGCGGCGTGCGGAAATCGAGTTGACCAATGACGACATCGACGCCCTTCAGGATCGCCTCGGCGGGCTGAAAGATATTGAGCCTCCCGCGCGCCTGTCCGCGAGAGATCGCCCCGGGGACATGCTCGTCCGCGAAGCTGAGCTTCGCCTCGTCGAGCGTCCAGTCAGTCACATAGCCACCGCGCGCGCGCACCGACCCGCGAAGGGCCCCGCGCCAGTCGTACGGGAACGGCTCGCCATTGAACCACTTCAGCAGGTCGGTGTGCGCCGGCTCCAACGTCAGATTCACGTTGGTGAGCCGCGTAACGAACCCGCCCACCCCCCATGTCATGCTCCCCCGCAGTCGCGACTTGAGCGACCGCGCGTCCATGTCGGTGATGGCGTAATCGATGATGTTGAGGTTCTGCGCATCATTGCGCATGGTGAGGAACGCGCTGCCGCTCCCGGTGTGCGGCACCGTTTCGTCGATCCACGCGAGATCACTGAGCGCCACACTGTCGAGGCGCAGGCGCACGTCGTACCGCACCGGGAGATTGCTCCCCCACACGATCTTCGCGCCGCCGCGTGCGGTGCTGCGCGGCAGATCGAAATGCGCGTCCTTCACCCACAGCGAGTCGCCGATGCGGCGGAAGTCGCCAGTGAGATTCTTGAACCAGAAGGGGGGATACACCCACACCACATCGAGGCGCCGTACCGGAAAGTGCATCCCGACCGAATCGGGATTCGCCAACCAGGAGCGGCCGAGATTGAGATTCCCGCGCACGAAGCGGTAGATGCGCACGTACCGGCCATCCTCCCGGCGGACTTCGCCGTCGAGTCGGCCCAGATTGAACGCGAGCGCACTGTCGCGCTTCGCTCCCTTGAGTGAATCGGGGAGCTGCCACGGCAGGCGCATCACGAACGTCACCTCGTTGAGCGCGGTGGTGTCGATCACGATGTACTTGCCGAAGCGGCTCGTGCTCGGCGTTTTCTTCTTGCCGCGATCGCGCTGTAACGCGCGGCGCCAGTTCCAGTCGTCCTTGCCGTAGTCCACGAGCGTGATCACGGGCCGAGTCACCTCGAGTGACTTGATCACGATGCGGGCGTCGAGCAGATCGCGCGGGTCGTACGTGACTCGGATGGGGCCCGTGCTGAGGAAGTGGGCCCCGTCGGGAGCACGCACATCCACGGAGTCGATGGTGATGTCGCTGAAGAGATTCCCGCCGACACGCCCCACGTAGAGCTTGCCGGGCACGGCCGCGCGCGCGAGCGGCATGACGGTGCGCAGAATGAGCGCCCGCCCCCCGTCGGTCTGCGTGAGCGCCACGATGCCCCCCACCACAGCGACGAGCAGCGTGAGCAGCACGCCTGCGACGCCCAGGACGATGGTGCGACGACGTGGGGCCATCAGAATGCCTGCCCGATCCAGATGCTCGGATTGAGCCGGCCGAACAGCCCCGCACGCCGTGTCGGCCGATAGCTCGACGGACAGCTCCCCGGGGCCTGTGCTGCCGGCTGCCCGGTCGCCGCCCCAGGCGTCACGGCCAGCGTGTTGCCGGGACTCACGCAGTAGAGGGGCGCCACGCCCGCCTGCGGCCGCGCATTGAAGTACGCGGCCCCCGCCGGCAGGGCATACGGGTTGTACCCGAAGTCGATGCGCACCGCCCCGAAGGGCGACGCCACACGCACGCCGAGCCCGGGCGTGATCTTGACGACCGGCCCGTCGGCGCGCAGGGCTGTCCCGCCGCGGTTCCAGAGTCGCCCCGCATCGGCGAACGCTGCCAGCTGGAGCAATCGCGGCAGCACTGGACTGGCCCACTGCGCTTCGAGATTACCCACCACGAGCGTGTTGCCACCGGTGGGGACCACCCGCTCGGTGACCGTACCCTCATCGGCCCGAAAGTAGGTGAGGCCGTTCACCGTTTCGGTGGTGTATCCGCTCACGATGTACACGGCCGGTCCGAGCTCGTTCTGCCGAAAGCCGCGGACCGTGGTGGGCCCGCCGGCATAGAGGCGCTCCTGAGGCGGAATGAAGCCCCCCAGTCCGCTGCCAACCCCGCGCCCCTGCACGAACCCCGCCCGAACATGTGCCGTGATCGTCGTACCCGCGACCCGGCGATACCAGCTCGCATCGCCCGAGGCCCGGTTGAACTGCTGTGTGCGGTCGGAGCCGATCAGCGTGCTCGCGTGGCGCAGCGTCGCGCGGATGACCGTGCCACCGGTGGGGCGCAACGGATCGTTCAGCCGTTCGCGGGAGATGGAGAATTCGAGCGCCGCCAGGCGGTTGTTGCGCTGCAGGAAATTGCGCAGATCACTGTCGCAGGCGTTGAACACCGCACAGAAAAACGCCGGCTCCGCCTCGGTGCGTCCGAGTTCGAGCTGGTAACTCAGGGTGCTCGGGGTACGCGGAGCGGGTCGAAAGGCGAACGGATCGGCGATCGACAGCACCCCGCCGATGGGCGTGCGCCGCAGGTAGGCCTTGAATTCGGAGAGCGTGGAGCTGAACACGGTCAGCGACGGCACGCGCACCTGATTGGCACGCACCGGCTGCCGCAACGTCATCGACGTGTAGTAGTTCAGCGTGCGGCTGTACGGATCACTGCGCGCCTGCCCCTGGCACAGATCTTCGGCCCCATCGAGCGGCGCGCCGAGACCGATCTTGCTCACACGTGCGGTGAGTTCGAGGCGCTGCGCGTAGGGGAGGAAATCCCGATCGGTGAGCGAGCCCTGCATGCGGAAGCAATCGAGCGTCGCCCAGCCGAGTCCACCGCGCGCCGCGAACCGGTCGCCCTCGACGAGCCGCGCCGTGAGGTTCACGATCGTGTCGCCCGCAGGCTGTATGCTGTCCGGCTGCAGTTCGACCCGCTGGAACGCGTCGGTCTGGTAGAGATTGCGCTGTGCGTCGATGATGTGGCGCGCGGCGTACCACTCTCCGCTCTGCAGCGCCATCGTGCGGCGGATGGTGGCATCCGACACGGAGCGCGCGTCGCCGCCACTGTCCACGACGAGGGCAATCCGCCCGATGCGCGCCCGCGCTCCGGGCACCACCGTGACATCCACGTCGGCGGTGCGCTGTGCCGTATTGGTGGTGTATGCCAGTAGCGCTTCCGCTTGCGGCCAGCCGAGGTTGCGCAGGCGGCGCACCAGCGTGTCGCGCCCGGCCTCGAGGGCGCTGCGATCGAACAAGCCGCCCACCCGCAGGGGAAAGTCGCGCGCAGCTCCGGTGAGCTCCGCATTGCCATCCACCCCACGCAGCGCGAACGCCGACACCCGCATCGGCTCCCCCTCGACGATGCGGAAGGTGATGTCGATCACCAGCGGACGCACCGTGTGCACCACGGTATCCACCTGCACATCGGGATATCCGCGACGCCGATAGAGCGTTTCGATACGCCGCACGTCCCGCGCGAACTCTACGGGATCGAAACACCGTCGGGTGCCAAGCACCGGTACGCCCGGAAACGACGACGGCACCGTCGCCACCGTCGTCGCGAGCACCGACGCGGGATACTCGTGATTGCCGGCGAAGCGCAGCGACCGCACCTCGCGATCGCCACGCTCACAGGAGAGATCCTGAGCGACGAGCGGAGAGGCGGTCAGCGACGCCGTGGCGAGGAGGAGGAGGCGTTGAAATAATCGCACGTTCTATAGCTGTAAGGTCGACACATGGAGGAGGGGAGTCAACCTCGGAACGGCGGAAACGCCGAGCAATCGGGAGCTGGAGTGACGGAAGCTGGGCGAACGAAAGCGGGAGTCACGGGAGCTTGAACCACGAGGCGTGCGAGCTGCGTACCCGTGATACTGTCGCCGATTTTTGGGTTACCAGATTCGGCATGTGCCTTGGTACATGTGAACCATGGCTGATTCCCGTAACCTCAGGGTACTGCACGCCGCCGAGGACTTCGCCGCGGCAGTAATGCTCACGTCACGATCGATCGACGCAGCACGGGCTCCCGGCCTGCGCGGCCAACTCGTTCGCGCGGCTGCCGCCGTACCTGCGAACATCGCTGAAGCCGCGCACCTCGGAACGGATCCAAATTTTCGACGTCAGCTGCGCCTCGCGCTCGCCTCCGCCAACGAGTCGAATAGCCACTTGCGCATCCTGATGCGCACGGGTGCCCTCGAGCCCGTTGAGGGTCTGCGCTGCATGGGAAAAGGAGCCGTGGTGTGCCGTATGCTCGTGAGGTTGATCAGAGCCATCGACGAGCGGGAGGCACGCGGCGCGGACAATCGAATGGAATAGCCCCCGTCGTTCCACTTCCCGTCGCTCAAGCTTCCGTCTTACCAGCTCCCGTGTTCGCAGCTCGCGTGTGTGCGGGCTTTGTCCCGATGCGCCCTTCGCCCTCGCCCGGTCCCGACTATCTTCGAAGCATGAAGATCTATACCCGCTCCGGCGACGAAGGCGCCACGGCCCTCTTTGGTGGTGGCCGTGTAGGCAAGGACCACCCCCGCGTGGAGGCCTACGGCGACGTGGACGAGCTCAATGCGTCCCTCGGTCTCGCCCGCTCCATCCAGATGATTCCGCGCATCGACGAGGTGCTGGTGCCCATCCAGCGTGACCTCTTCGCCATCGGCGCGCTGCTCGCGACGCCCGATCACGAGAAGATGAAGGATCACCTCGACAAGGCGCGCATCGACGAAGGCCGCATCGAGGAACTCGAGAAGGCCATCGACGCCTGCGAGCAGGAACTGGAACCGCTGCGGTCCTTCATCATCCCCGGTGGCACCCCCAAGGCGGCCGCGCTGCACGTCGCCCGCACGGTGTGCCGCCGCGCCGAACGCCGCGTGGTGCATCTGGCGAGTGAAGTGGAGTTGCCCCACCTGGTCGTCATCTACCTCAATCGCCTGTCCGATCTGCTCTTCATGCTCGCCCGCGTCGCCAACAAGCGCGCCGGTGCGGGCGAAGTGACCTGGTAACGGCACGCCCCGGTGACGACGCTCCCCACCCCGCTGCGACTCCCGCTCGAATATCCGGTCTTCTGCGAAGCGGGCGCGTTCGCGCAGGTGGGGGCCATCGTGCGGCAGGCGGCGCCCTCGCATCGCATCGCCGTCATCAGTGATGACACAGTGGCGGAGCACCACGGGGCCGCACTGCTCGCGCAGTGCCCCGCCGAGTCGACGCGTCTTTTCTCCATGCCGCCAGGCGAACGGGAGAAAACGCGGGAGCGGTGGGCCCAGCTCACCGACGCGCTCCTTGCCTGGGGCGCCGGTCGCGACACCGCCGTCGTTGCCCTCGGCGGCGGCGTCGTGGGCGACCTCGCCGGCTTCGTGGCCGCGACCTTCATGCGCGGCCTCCCGGTGGTGCAGGTCCCCACGACCCTGCTGGCCATGGTGGATGCGTCGGTCGGCGGCAAGACCGCCGTCGATACGCCCGCCGGCAAGAACCTCGTGGGCGCCTTCCACAACCCGGCCGCCGTGGTCATCGACCCGGCGCTGCTCGCCACCCTGCCCGCCGACGTGCTCCGCAGCGGACTCGCCGAAATGCTCAAGCACGGCGTCATCGCCGATGCGAGCTATTTCGACCAGCTCCTGCAGTTCCTCCCCGAGCTCGCCACGCACGGCGCCGCCGCGCCGGGGTTTGCGTCGCTGATCGCCGGCAGTGTGCGCATCAAGGCCGAAGTGGTCGCCGAAGACACGAGAGAGGGCGGCCTGCGGCAGATCCTCAACTTCGGGCACACCATCGCACACGCCATCGAGAAGGTGCAGCGCTACGCCATGCTGCACGGCGAGGCCGTGGCCATGGGGATGGTCGCGGAGGCCCGGCTGGCGGAGCAGATCGGGCTCGCCGGCGCCGGTCTCGCCACGGCCGTCCGCGGTGCCCTGACGCGGGCCGGACTGCCCACCGCGCTCCCGGCCGGGATCAGCATCGACGCGGTGATCGCCGAAACGCACGGCGACAAGAAGGCCCGGGGCGGCGCCGCCCGGTATGCCCTCCCCCGCGGGATCGGGGAGATGGAAGCCGCGGAGGGACGCTGGTCGGTGCCCGTGCCCGACGAGATCGTCCACGCCGCCCTGCTCGAGCAGGTCCCGTAACCGATCAACGGCGGCGCCCCCATGGCCGTTGGACAGGGGACGGCACACGTGTGACAAGTCGCACGAACGATGCACGGACGCCACAGGACGCGGGACGAACGGCGCACGCCAGTGAATCCCCAGAATTCAGTTCGGGAATTTCTGCGGAGAAAAGCGACAAAATGTCGCATAACTGCCGCGAAAGTGGCCTGATTCGTCACAAAGTCAAAATTTTTATTGACCGTCCAGACGGCGACCATTATCGTGGCGCTCCCACCTAGTTCGGGCCGCTCCCCCGGCCCCACCTCTGCAACACGTACGGCGAGGACGCATGCAGGCAGCCGCAGCGACCAGGACCTCTGAAACCCGTTCCAAAGGGTTCTTCCGTTCCGCGCCTTCAACGGCCTTCGACCAGTACCTCCACGACATCCAGAAGCTCCCCCTCATCACTGATGCGGCCGAGGAGCGCCGGTTGGCCCGCCTCGCCCAGAAGGGTGATGAGGCCGCGGCCGAACGGCTGGTGACGGCGAACCTCCGCTTCGTCATCAGCTACGTGAAGAAGTACCAGGGGCACGGCCTCGACCTCTCCGAACTCGTCGCCATCGGCAACGAGGGGCTCCTCAAGGCCGTCCGGAAGTTCGATCCCGATCAGGGCGTGAAGTTCATCTCCTACGCCGTGTGGTGGGTCCGTCAGGCGGTGCTCAAGGCGCTGGCCGAGCAGACGCGCAGTGTGCGCATCCCGCTCAACCAGAACTCGCAGCTCATCCGTATGGCCCGCGGCGAGATGATCCTCTCGCAGGTGCTCAATCGTGAGCCCACCGACGCCGAGATGGCCAAGCTGCTCGACGAGCCGGTGGAGCAGGTGCGCAGCGCCCGCCAGATCACCAGCACGGAAGTGTCGCTCGATGCTCCCATCGACCGGCAGGATCGTGAAGCCAGCACCCTCGGCGAGCGCTTCGCCGGCGAAACGCACGCCGATATCGAAGACGGCACCGACTTCCGCCTCATGCGGGAGTTCATCGACCGCGTGTTCCGGAAGTATCTCACGCCGCGCGAACGCAAGATTCTCTATCTCTATTATGGGCTCGACGAAGGGGCCGAGGCCATGACCCTCGAGCGCATCGGTGCGCTCATGGGGGTCACCCGCGAGCGCATCCGGCAGATCCGCGAGCGCGCCTTCGAGAAGCTCCGGGAGTCGCCCGACGGCCACGCGCTCGCCGGGTTCTGGGGCGCCGCCTAACAGCCACCCCCACGCCCGACCAAACCGACGAACGGCAGCCTTGCCACTCGCAAGGCTGCCGTTCGTCGTTCCGGACGATCCAACGCTCCGTTCCTCCCCTGCGTCTTTAACGGGAAATTGACGGTCAAGATTGTGCCATTTCTCCCCCGGGAATAGGTTGCGCCCGGTCGTAACCCGGGGCCCCCTGGGGTCGGTTGGTTTCTTCAGGTTGCCGGGAGGCTCCCCGTTGCCACGAGTGCTGATAGTTGATGATGAAGCGGGAATCCGCTTCGCACTGAAGCGTTGGTTCGAACGCCAGCACTGGGTGGTGGACGAGGCACCGGATGGGCGCCAGGCGCTGCAGATCATCGAAAGCGAGACCGCCGAGACGGCGCTCGACCTCATCGTCACGGACCTGCACCTGCCCGGGATGACCGGCGACCAGCTCGTCCTGACGCTCATGGCCACCCGTCCCACGCTCGCGACCCGTGTGATCATCACCACAGGTGATGCCGTTCAGGATGCCGCTCGCGACTCGGTGCTGGCCACCCATCCGCATGTCCTGCAGAAACCGTTCGACCTGGCCACGCTGCGCGCCGCCGTGGACCGCGTTTTGGCGTGATGCTCGGCTGGCGATCAAGGCGATCAAGGGGCCAGAGTCGTTGAATTCCCCCTGATCGACTCTTTTCCTCGCTGCCTCGCCGCTCCAGTTTGCGGACATGTCCGTTCAGGTGCGCGAAACGCTCGAAACCATCGTTGGCGACCGTTGGGTGAAGACCCGCTTGCCGGAGCTGGCCCCGTACGATGCCGACGCCCTCCCCGGCTATCGCGCCACGCCGTCGCTCGCCGTCTTCCCCGGTACGCGCGATGAACTGATCGCCGTGGTACGCGCCCTCGCGCGCACCAAGACCGCCTGGGTACCGCGTGGCGCCGGAACCGGCCTCTCCGGCGGCGCCCTCGCCGACGACGTGGTCCTCATCGGTCTCAACCGCCTCACGCGCATCATCGACGTCGATCCGGTCAACCGCCTGGCGCGCGTCGAACCGGGCGTCGTGAACGCCCGACTTTCGCGCGAGACCACCCGGTACGGCTTGCAGTACGCCCCCGATCCGTCGAGTCAGACCGCGTGCACCATCGGCGGCAACGTGGCCGAGAATGCCGGCGGCCCTCACTGCCTCAAATACGGCGTGACGCTCAATCACGTACTCGAATGCGAAGTCGTGCTCCCTGATGGCTCCGTGACGCGGCTCGGCGGCGCCTACACCGAACAGGACGGCTACGATCTGCTCGGCGCGTTCGTGGGGAGCGAGGGGTGTTTCGGTATCGCCACCGAAGTCACGGTACAGCTCGTCCCGCTCCCCGATGCCGTACAGACCCTGCTCGCCGACTTCTCGTCGGTGCAGGATGCGGCGCGGGCCGTCTCGCGTATCATCGCCAGCGGGATCGTTCCGGCGGCGCTGGAGATGATGGACAACGCCACCATCCGCTGCGTGGAAGCCAGCATTTACGCCGCGGGCTATCCAGTGGATGCCGCGGCCGTGCTGCTGTGCGAAGTGGATGGGGTAGCGGAGGGACTCGACGAAGACGTGGCCATCATCCGTGACGCGTGCCTCGCCACCGGCGCCCGATCGGTGACAGTGGCCACGAGCGCTGAGGACCGCACGAGGCTGTGGCAGGGGCGCAAGAAGGCGTTCGGTGCGATGGGACGACTCTCGCCCGCACTCGTCGTGCAGGACGCCGTCGTCCCGCGGACCAAACTGCCCGAGGTACTCACGGCCATCGACGCCATCGCGGCGGAATACGACGTGCGCGTCTGCAACGTGTTCCACGCCGGCGACGGCAATCTGCACCCCAACATTCCGTACAACGCCCACGATGCGCAGGAAAGCGCGCGCGTGCACGACGCGATGTCGGCCATCATGCAGGCATGCATAGCCGCGGGCGGGACGATTACGGGCGAACACGGCGTGGGACTCGACAAGCTCCCCTATATGGAGTCGCTGTTCGACGCGGCCTCGCTCGACGCCATGTGTCGCGTGCGCAGCGTGTTCGATCCCTACCGCCGCGCCAACCCGGGCAAGGTGGTGCCTGTACACGCGTGTCGGGAATGGCACGGGACGAACGCCGTGAAGCATGACACGGTCCGACAGGATGCCACGACGCCTCATGTCTGACGTCGACCAACTCGCGGCGCGTATTCGCGAGACGCGTGAACCGCTCCGCATCGTCGGTGGCGGGACCTGGCTGCACGGTGGCGGTCCGTGGGCTGATGCCCTGCCCCTACCGCTCGATCATCTGCGCGGAGTCGTCGAGTACACGCCCGGCGACCTCGTCATCACCGTGGCGGCGGGCACCACCCTCGCGGAGCTTGCGGCCACCACCGCCGAACACGCGCAGATGTTCGCCCTCGCGCCCTATGGAACCCCACACGCCACCATCGGCGCCGTCGTCGCCACCGCCGCGCCCGCACCACTTGCCTTCGGCGACTACACCGTGCGCGATCTGGTGCTTGGCGTGCAGGTGGTCACCGGGCGTGGAGACATCACGAGGGCGGGCGGACGCGTGGTGAAGAACGTCGCCGGCTTCGATCTGGTGCGTCTGCACACCGGCGCGTTCGGGACGCTCGGCGTGATCACCGAAGTCAGCCTGCGCCTGCATGCACGTCCAGCGGTGGACATCCTCGTGGTCAGCACGCTGCGCCGCACCGACGATGGTGCACTCGGCGAGCTGCTGCCACAGCTCGTGGCCAATCGTGCGCCGCTACCGATGCTCCTGCATCGCGCGCCAGACGGCGTGCCGCAACTCTGGGGCCGCGTTTCCGGTAACCCGGCGCGTGCCGACGCGCTCCGCCAGCACCTGCGCGCCTTCGGCGTGGTAGACGCCGTCGACCTCCCCGTCGAGCGCGTCGACGGCCCGCTGCACCACACGCCTCACGACGCGATCGTGTTCCGCGCCCGTACGCACCGGTCCGATGCCGTACCCTTCGTGCGCGCCGGGTTCGAGGCCTTTCCGCACGGAACCCTGACGTACGATCCGGCCCGCGGCAGCCTGCGCGCCGTCCTGCCGGCGGCCGCGCGCGATTCATTCGAGCACGATCTCGACACGATGCATCGCCTCGCGGCGGTGAATGGAGCCATGCACCCGATCTCCGTGGTGATCGACCAGGGGCGCTCCGCGGCGGCACCGCACTCCACACCGCGTACGGCGCTGGAGGTCGGAGTGAAGCACGCGCTCGATCCCCGCGATGTGCTCAACCGGCTTGCCGCCATCTCCCCCACCACCCTCGGGCACGCCCATGTCTGACACCGTGGCTGGCACGATGCCTGCCGGCGCGCCCCCGTGCGCCCTCCCGGGAACGCCTCTCGCACAGGCCGCAAAGGGGCTCGATTCGTGTGTCCACTGCGGGTTCTGCCTGCAGGCGTGCCCCACCTATGTGAATCTCGAAGACGAGAACGATTCGCCACGTGGTCGTCTCGTGCTCATGCGACGGCTGCTCGATGGAGATATTGCGCTCGCGGACGAAGGGGTCGCCCAGCACATCGATCGGTGCCTTGGCTGCCGCGCCTGCGAAACAGCGTGCCCAAGCGGCGTCCCGTATGGCGAATTGCTCGAGGCCACCCGCGCCACGATGGCACCGGTGCGTGGGACACCATTCGTCGCCCGCGTGGTGCTGACGGTGTTCCGGCACCACGTGCTGCTGCGGACCGCCCTGTTTGGCGCACGTGTGTTCCGGGCGACGGGACTGCCGCGCCTGCTGGCCCGCATGCTGCCGAAGCGACTGGCGTTCCCGATGGGAATGCTGGCAGCGACGACGCCCGTTGCGCTGCGTGTGGGGAAGCTGGAACGACGGGAGCTTCAGCCACGGGAGCTGGTACTACGGGATGTTGAACCACGCGAACAGCGTTCCTCGGTCACGCTGCTCGAAGGGTGTGTGATGTCGGGGCTGTTTGCGCATGTGAACAGCGCGACGGAGAAGGCGCTCGAGGTGAACGGACATCGCGTGTGTGGCACCGCGGGGCAGCGCTGTTGCGGGGCGCTCCATGCGCATGCCGGCGATCTTGAAGGGGCTCGCGATCTCGCGAAGCAGAACATCGCCGCGTTCGAACGCTCCGACGCCGAATTCGTGGTCGTAAATGCCGCGGGCTGCGGGGCGATGCTCAAGCAGTACGGGCATCTGCTGCACGATGAGCCGGCGTGGGCTGCTCGCGCCGAGCGGCTGGCCGCACGCACACGCGACGTGAGCGAACTTCTCGCCTCTACCGGCCCCCAGTCAGGGACGCACGAAGTGCCGCTTCGCGTCACACATGATCCACCGTGTCATCAGATGCATGCCCAGCGTATCGTGAACCCGCCGCTGCAACTGCTGCGCGCCGTGCCGGGGCTCGATCTCATTCCGCTCGAGGATGCCGACCAATGCTGCGGATCGGCCGGCATCTACAATCTGGTCGAGCCCGACGTCTCTGACGCGGTGCTCGCGCCCAAACTCGCGCGCATCGCCGAGTCGCACGCCGAGGTGGTGGCTTCCGGCAACCCCGGCTGCCTCATGCAGATCGGCGCGGGGCTGCTGCTCAGTGGGTCCGATGTGAAGGCCGTGCATCCAATCGAACTACTGGCGGTGTCGTATGGGAACAACCGATGAACTGGCCCCCGCACCGCACTTGGGGTATGATCGCGATATGAGTCAGAAGGCCCTTACCGTTGCCGCAGCACTGCTCGCGCTCGCGGCAGCCCCGCTCGAAGCGCAGATCAAGCCCGCCGCCCCTCCCCGAGCCCGGGTGCGCGGCGAGATCATCGACAGTGTTCGCAATCGTGTGCTCACCGGGGCCACGGTGCAGTTGTCGGCCACCGACAACAGCGGACGCATTCTCTCCACCACGTCGAACCTGCAGGGGATCTTCCAGATCGACGAGGTGCCGGCTGGTACCTACCTCGTCGGCTTCCTGCACCCCTTCCTCGATTCGCTGGGTGTCGAGAGCAGCCTGCTGCGACTCGAGGTGAGCACCGACGAACCCATTTCGCTCCCGCTCGCGACCCCGTCGGCGGCTACGCTCATCGAAGCGCGCTGCGGTGCGCCGACCGCCGAGCTTCCGCGCGGCATGTTCTTCGGGATCGTGCGCAGCGCCAGTGGAGCACCCCTTGCCGCCCCGGCGCGGGTGCGCGCGCAATACAACACCAACCGCGTGACCGAACGCGGCCTCGAGCGCGTGCCCAACGTGCGCATCGCCACCAGCACCGCCGAGGGCACGTTCGCGGTGTGCGGGGTGCCGGCCAACACCGCCATTACCGTACGTGGGTTCTCCGGCGCCGACAGCAGCGGCTTCGTGGAACTGCCCGTGCCCGGCAACGGGCTGTTGCTGCGCGACCTCGTGATCGGCTCGGCACAGCGTGTCCAGCAACGGACCTCCGCGAATGGGTCCCGCGTGACGAGCGTGCTCACCGGCAAGGCGGCCCTGCGCGGTGTAGCCCGAAACCAGACGGGACAGCCGGTAAACGGGGCCCGCGTCACGCTCTGGGGCACCGGCGTGGAGACGTCCGCCAACGCGAGCGGGCAGTATCAGTTCGCCGCACTCCCGGAAGGCACCTACACCGTGGAAGTGCGCGCCGTAGGGTTCCAGCCACACCGTGCGCCGGCCGATCTCATGGCCACTCGTGAGAACGTACTCGATCTCACGCTCACGCCCCTCGTCACGACGGTGGACACGCTGCGCGTGCGGGCCAATCGTGCCGTGCCGCTCGAGGAATTCGAACGCCGCCGCAAGCTCGGCTTCGGCCACTTCCTCACCGAGGACGACCTCAAGAAGAAGGGCCCCACCTACATGGGCGACATCTTCCGCGGGCTCCCTGGCGTGGTCACCATGCCCGGGCAATTCGGCCGTGATCGCGTGCTCATTCGCGGGACCGGCATGACCGGTGACTGTGCCCCGGCCATCTTCCTCAACGGGTTGTACGTGAGCATCGA
>NZ_JBIJAW010000358.1:0-3293 GCF_044345575.1 Gemmatimonas sp. | reverse complement strand
ACCGGGGCCTTGGTCGTGTCGTTGCTCGCCGCCGTACCCACCAGCTTCCCGGCCGCATCGTAGAACTCGAACTTCACCACCATGCTGTCCGCCGGCAGGCGATACGTGAACGTCGGCTGCGTCTGCCCGTTCAGGCGGTACACCGGCGCGGGCTTGTACAGATACGGCGCGCTGCCTTCCGCCTTCGCCGCGGCATCCGCCCAACGCAGGCTCGTGAGATTCTCCATCACCCAGAACGCGCGGCCGTGCGTGCTGATCGCCAGATCGTCGTCGCGCAGCATCATGTCACTCACCGGCACCGGCGGCAGATTCTTCTGCAGGCTCTGCCAGCTGTCACCGGCGTTGTAGCTCACCCACACGCCACGCTCCGTCGCCGCGTACAGCATGCCGGGGCGATGCAGGTCTTCACGAATGGCGCGCGTGAAGTGATCGGCCGTAATGCCGCTCGTGATCTTCGTCCACGTCACACCATAGTCCGTGGTCTTGTACAGATACGGCGTGAAGTCGTCCATCTGATAGCGGTTGCCCGCCGCGTACGCCGTGCCCGGCGCGTGCTGGCCCGCTTCGATGATGCTCCAGCGCATCCACTCCGGCAGCCCCTTCGGCGTCACATTCTTCCACGTCACGCCGTTGTCGCGCGACACGTGAATGAGCCCGTCGTCACTGCCCGTCCAGATGAGCCCCTTCACCAGCTTCGACTCGGCCAGCGTGAACACCGTGCCGTAGTACTCCACGCTCGTCTGGTCCTTCGTGATGGGACCACCGCTCGCGCCGAGTGTGCGCGGATCGTTGCGCGTGAGATCCTTGCTGATCGGCGTCCAGCTCATGCCGCCATCACGGCTGCGGAACACCACGTTGCTCCCCACGTAGATCGTGTTCGCATCGTGCGGCGAATGCACGATGGGATACGTCCACTGGAAGCGATACTTGCTGTCCTTCGCATCATGGCCCATGGGGTTGAGCGGCCACGGATCGAGCGCGAGCGTCTTGCCAGTGCGACGGTTGAGCATGTCCATGCTGCCACCGTAGTTCGCGCCGTACATGATGTCGGGATCCTTCGGATTGCTGCTGATGTAGCCGCTCTCACCACCGGCCACACTGTAGAACGTGCTGAACGGGCTCGCCGGCGCCGCGGGCGCCGCGCCGCCACCCATCATCTGCGCCATCATCGCTTCTCGTCCGCCGAGTGCGGCCGCGCGCACCGGGCCGCAGCTCGAGCCGGCGTCCTGCTTGGCGCCGCACACGTGATACGGGAAGTGGCTCGTGAGATGCACGTGGTAGTACTGCCCCGTGGGCGCGGCCACGCGCACGCTCGTCTTGCCGCCGTCCTTGGTGATGATCACGCCGTTGTCGTGCGCCACCGCCACGCGCAGCGGATCGTTCGGATCGATCCAGATGTCGTGGTTGTCGCCGCCACCGAAGCCGCGCGTGAACGTCTTGCCGCCATCCTTCGAGATGAGCGGGCTCACCTGCGGCCCGTACACTACGTTCGTGTCCTTCGGGTCCGCGTACAGCTTGCTGTAGTACCACGCGCGCTGACGGAGATTGCGATCACCCGTCATGAACGTCCACGTGGCCCCCGCGTCATCGCTGCGATACACGCCACCATTGGGCTCGTGCTCCACGATCGCCCACAGGCGGCTCGGCTTGGCCGGGCTCACCGTGATGCCGATCGCGCCGAGCGGGCCGCTCTTGGGAAGACCGGGATTGCGCGTGATCTCCGTCCACGTGTCGCCACCGTCGACCGTCTTGAAGATCGCGCTCCCCATGCCGCCGCTCACCAGCTGCCACGGCGTGCGGCCGGCCTGCCAGAAGCTGACGTAGATGATCTTGGGATTGCTCGGATCCATGATCATGTCCGCCACGCCGGTACTGTCGTTGCGGAAGAGGATCTGCTTCCACGTCTTGCCGCCGTCGGTGGTGCGGTACACGCCGCGTTCCTTGTTGGGGCCGAACACGTGCCCCAGCGCGCCCACGTACACGATGTCCGGGTTGTCCGGATGAATGCGCACGCGCGCGATGTACTGCGTTTCCTTGAGCCCCATGTACTGCCACGTCTTGCCGGCGTCGGTGCTCTTCCACACGCCGTCGCCGTGGCTCACGTTGCCGCGAATGGGCGTTTCACCGCCGCCCACCCACACCACGTCGGGATTGCTCTGCTGCACCGCGATCGAACCGATGGTGCCGCCGAAGTACGCGTCGGTCACTGGCGCGACGGTCTTGCCGCCGTCGGTGGTCTTCCACACACCACCACCGGTGGTGCCCATGTAGTACTCGTCGGCGCGGGCGCTGCTGCCGGCGATGGCGACCATGCGGCCGGCCTGGTTGGGGCCGATGTTGCGCCACTTCACATCGAACGACGTGTCGGCGTTGGCGGCGGGGCCGCGGCCGCCCTGGCCGCGTTGGGCTTGAGCGCCGGAGACCGTGACCGCGAGAAGGATCGCGCCGGTGGCCAGCGTGCTGCGAGGGGAGATTCGCACGGGTAGTTGGAATCGGGACGTGAGGAGTAGGGACTGCCTCTTATACGAACCCGTGGGTGGGCATGATGGCAAGCGCCGGAGGACCCCGAAGGCCCCTTTCTGGTGTAGCATATTTGTGCTACTCTTCTGTAGCTTATCACTTGGGAGTTGCGATGGTTCGCGAGGTAATCCTGCGTCAGGTCGGCGGCTCGATAGGAGCCACTATTCCGAAAGACATGGCTGAGCGGCTGCACCTTGGGGCCGGCGATCGGGTGTTGGCCGTGGAGACGGATCGCGGCATTCTCCTCACTCCCTACGACCCGGATGTCGAGGAAGGGTTGGCGGCGGCGGCGTATGCGGCCAAAAAGTTCCGGAATGCTCTTCGTGAGCTCGCGAAGTAGCTGATGTCCAGAATTCGTTGGGTGGCGCGACTTGTGCTGGACTCCGCGCATCTCGACCAGTTGCGGGAGCACGGCGGCCTGCCGGGCATTCGGGACGAGAATGCCCTGGAGGCCGCCTTGGCGCGCCCGCAGCAGAAGTACCACTACGAGCCGGACTCCGATCTCGCGACGCTCGCGGCCGCGTACGCCTTCGGGATTGCAAAGGCTCATCCGTTCAATGATGGGAACAAGCGTGCCGCAATCCTTTCAGCAGTCACGTTCCTGGTCCTGAATGGCCAGGATCTCGATGCGGATGAGGAGGAGGTGGTGCAGGTCGTGACGGCGCTTGCGGCCGGGTCCCTCACGGAGCCGGCGCTGGCTACGTGGATCCACAATCGGCTTATTCCCTTGCAGCTGTAGTCCGGCGTGGCATCGGGCCGCGCGATCACATAGG
>NZ_JBIJAW010000092.1:0-10929 GCF_044345575.1 Gemmatimonas sp. | reverse complement strand
TGAGCCGGCCGTGTGTCTCTCGCGAAGCAGTGCGCTCGATCTGTACTGGAGCTTTGCGCAGATGCTCACGCACCACGCCAGCACCGGGTGCAACATGCGCCCCGGCGACCTTCTTGGCAGCGGGACCATATCCGGGGCCGACAAGGGCAGCCGTGGCTGTCTGTTGGAGCTCACCTGGCGTGCGGCCGAACCGATCGCGTTGCCGAACGGCGAGCAGCGCGGCTTCCTCGAGGACGGCGACGAGGTCACCCTGACGGCCCATGCCGGGCAGGGGAGTGCGCGGATCGGGTTCGGCCGCTGCACCGGCGAGGTGCGCGCCGCGCGCACCTGAGCCCGAACGGCTCGTCGTGCGGGACGTACCGGCGGCCCCGTGTCGGCGGCCCCGTGCCGGCGGAACGGGGGCGTCCGTTCGGGCATTGATCTCCCATGATGTCCGACCTGTTGTTCGCGCGCTCGCAGATGGCGATGTCGCTGGCGTTTCACATCGTGTTTGCGGTGGTGGGCATCGGTATGCCGGCGCTTATGGTCATCGCCGAGTGGCGGTGGCTCCGGACGCGTGACCCGGTACTCCTGGAACTCGCCAAGCGATGGGCCAAGGGCACAGCCATTCTGTTCGCGGTGGGCGCCGTCTCGGGGACGGTGTTGAGCTTCGAGCTCGGGCTGCTCTGGCCCACGTTCATGGAGCATGCCGGCGCGATCATCGGCATGCCGTTTTCGCTCGAGGGCTTCGCGTTCTTCACCGAAGCCATCTTCCTTGGCATCTACCTCTACGCCTGGAAGCGCATTCCGCCGCGCGCCCATTTCGCCGCGGGGGTCGTCGTGGCGGTGAGCGGCGCCCTCAGCGGGGCCTTCGTGGTGTGCGCGAATGCGTGGATGAACGCGCCGGCTGGGTTCGAGCTCGTCAACGGCGAAATCGTGAACGTGGACCCCGTGGCGGCGATGTTCAACGACGCGGCCGGACCGCAGGTCGTGCACATGACGCTGGCGGCGTTCGCGGCCACCGGGTTTGCCGTCGCCGGGGTGCATGCGTACGCACTCTGGCGCGGCACGCTGCATCGCGCGTTCCATCGGGCCGCACTGCAGATCGCCCTCACCATCGGGTTGCCGGCTGCCGTGCTGCAGCCGCTCAGCGGCGACTGGAGCGCGCGCGACGTCGCCAAGCGTCAGCCCATCAAGCTCGCGGCCATGGAAGGGCATCTGCGTACGGGGCCGGCGTCATTCGTGATCGGCGGGTGGCCCAACGCGACGACGCTCGAGCACACCGGGGCGATCGAGATTCCCGGGGCGCTTTCCCTGTTACTCCACGGTGATCGCCGCGCGGTGGTGCAGGGGATCGACAGCGTGACGCCCGAGGATCGTCCGCCGCTCGCCATCGTGCACCTCGCTTTTCAGATCATGGTGGCCTGTGGGACGGTGATGGCCACGTTGGCGTTGTTCGGAGCCTGGCGCTGGTGGCAGCGCCGGCGCGGCCGCGGCGTGGCATTGCCCGATGACCGCCGGTTCCTCCTGGCGCTCGTCATGGCGGCCCCGCTGGGCTTCATCGCCCTCGAAGCCGGGTGGACCGTCACCGAGGTGGGACGCCAACCGTGGATCGTGCAGGGGGTCATGCGCACCGCCGAAGCGGTGACGCCGATGCCGGGGCTCGGCATCACCTTCGCGCTCTTCAGCGTCCTGTACATCGGCCTCGCCATCGCGGTCGTGTTTCTCCTGTGGCGCCAGATCCTCAAGACCGGCGTCACGCTGATCCCGCTTGGGGTCACGAGCGAATTGCCCATCCCCTCGCGCGTCACCGGCGCCGTCCCCGCGCCCAAGTCGTGACGCCTCCCACCGCACTCACCTGGACGCTCCCGCACATCGTGGCCGGAGTCATGGTGCTGTCGCTCAACATGTATGTGCTCCTCGGCGGCGCCGACTTCGGTGGCGGCGTGTGGGATTTCTTCGCGCGTGGCGACAAGCGGGACGAACAGCGCGCGCTCATCGCCGAGGCTATTGGCCCCATCTGGGAAGCCAACCACGTGTGGCTCATCCTCGTGGTCGTGCTGCTTTTCAGTTGCTTTCCGAAGGCGTTCGCGCACCTCGCCACTGAATTGCACGTGCCACTCACCATCATGCTCGTCGGCGTGGTGCTGCGCGGATCGGCCTTTACGTTCCGCACCTACGACAGCAAGCAGGACGCCGTGCAGCGCCGCTGGGGGCGCATCTTCTCGGTGGCGAGTCTCCTCACCCCCATCGTGCTTGGTGTGTGCCTTGGTGCCGTCTCGAGCGGTGCCCTGCCGCTGCGGAGCGCCCGCGAGGCCGCGACGTTGTCCTTCGCAGCCCGCTTCGTCGACCCGTGGTTCGCGTCCCCCTTCCCGTGGGCGGTGGGGCTGCTCACGCTGCTGCTGTTCGCGTTTCTGGCGGCCAGCTATCTCACCGTCGAGGCGCCCGAGGGGGCACTGCGGAACGTGTTTCGGCGGCGCGCCCTGCAGTCCCAGGGGGCCCTGCTCTTCACGGCGCTCGCCACGCTGGCGGTGGCCCGTGCTGAGAACCCGCTCCTCTTCGATGGGCTGACCAACGGACGGACGGCGCTCATCATGCACGTGATCACGGCGTGCGCGGCCGCGACCTCCATCTGGGCGCTGTCCACGCGGCGCTTTCAGATCGCCCGGCTGGCGGCGGCGGCCCAGGCGTCGTTCATCCTCTGGGGGTGGGCGTGGACGCAGTTTCCGTGGCTCATCCCCCCCGATCGCACCATCACCGAGCTCGCAGCCCCTCGCATCACCCTGCAGCTCATCCTCGGCGCGCTGGGGGTCGGTACCGTCATCCTGCTGCCCAGCTTCGTGTACCTGTTCCGTGTGTTCAAGCGCGGGGAAACGGTGTTCGGCGCCGACCAGCCGTAGCACGCGACCGTATCCGTCGGCGTTACCCTTCCCCGAGGTTGTATCTGGGGCGTAATTTGCAACTTATGCGCCCCGACTTGATTCGAGTGATTTTGGTGGATGACCACCAGATTGTCCGTTCCGGATTGAAAGCCGTCCTCTCCACTGCCAAGGACATCACCGTCGTTGGCGAAGGGGGCACCGGAAAGGATGCCCTCGCGCTGGCGGAGCGTCTCAATCCGCATGTGATCGTGATGGACCTCTCCATGCCCGATATGGACGGGCTCACGGCCACGCGTGAATTGCAGAAGGCCAACGCCAACCGGGTGCAGCACCACGACGAGCCGGCTACGCGCCGCGTGCTGGTGCTGACCATGCACACCGAGGACGAGCACCTCGTGGCGCTGCTCGAGGCGGGCGCGGGTGGATACCTGCTCAAGTCGGTCGCCGACCGCGACCTCGTGGATGCCGTGCGCACCGTGGCGGCCGGCGATGTGTACGTACAACCGACGGCGGCTCGTGCGCTGGCGCGCGGCCTCGCGAAACGCGACGGCAATGCCGAGGAGCGGACCCGCTTCGACAAGCTCACCGATCGCGAGCAGGTGGTGCTCAAGATGGTGGCCGAGGGCTATACCGCCCCGGAAATCGGCGAGCATCTGACCATCTCGCCCAAGACGGTGGACACATACAAGCAGCGCATCGGTGAGAAGCTCGGCCTCACGCACCGCACCGACTACGTGAAGTTCGCGCTCAAGCTGGGACTCTTGAAGAACGAGGCATAGTGCCCGGTTGGGTTGCTGAACGCAGTTACGAACTAATCCGATCCACCGCCGCCTGCTGCTCGTCGCGCACCAGACTCCACGATGGTAACGGCGGTACGTTCACGTCCATCAGCGCGTCGCTCGACGCATAGCCGGCCTCGTCGCGCACTCGCTGCGCGATGTCGCGCCGCAGATCGTCGATCTGTTCACCCGCGCCACCCTCGAGTTCCATGCGCGCCGCGCGGAAACGGCGCCCCGACTGCAGACAGAACAACTCGGTGAGCGCGATCTCGCGCGCACACGCGTCGGCCCCACGCTCCTCGATGAGCTTCTGCGTGCGGGCGATCGTGGTGCAGCGCGCGTACAACTCGATCGCCATGTCGGCCAACCGCTCCACGACCAGCTGACGCTGCAGGATTTCCTTGCGGTGCGTAGTGATGGCACTCGCGGTGGCCTTCGACAGCTCCACCACGTGCTGCTCCACATACTCGGCGTGCGGCTTGAGCGAGGTGTGTAGCGTGGTCTGGAAGCGATCACGCTTGCCGAAGGCACTCGCGACACGCCCGGCGGCAAAGCTCGAGACCAGCACCCAGTTCTGAATGGGGTTCTTGAGTGCGCCGGCGATTTCCTTGAGCTCTTCCGCCGGCCCCTGGATACCATTGAGCCCCACGAAGAGACGAAGGATTTCGTTCGCCCCCTCGAAGATGCGATTGATGCGCGCGTCGCGCAGGTAGCGCTCGTACGGCCATGGCTTCACGAAGCCACGACCGCCGGCCAGCTGCACCAGCTCGTCGGAGCTGCGCCACACCAGTTCACTCGAGAACACCTTCGCGCAGGCAGCTTCGAGGGACGCGTCCACGTCGTCGCGGTCGAGCGCCGCTGCAAGCGCGCCCACCATGGCGTCGGCCGCGTACGTTTCACTCGCCATCGTCGCCATCTTGCGCTGCGTGATCTCGAAACTCGCGAGCGGGCCGCCGAACTGCGTGCGCGCTTCGGCGTACCGCGTGAACTCACCCAGCAGTTTCTTGCACGCCGACGTGCACCCCGACGCGAGGGACAGGCGTCCGGCGTTGAGGGCGTTCACCGCCACACGGAATCCCTTGCCGACCTCGCCGAGGACGTGGTCGTCGGGCACGAAGAGATTCTCGAAGACCAGTTCGGCCTGGGTACTGGCGCGGATCCCGAGTTTGCGAATGGTGCCGTCCACGCGGAACCCGGGCATGTCGGGACGGATGATGAAGGCCGTGGGGCGCCATGCCGTTTCTCCGTTCCGCTCTACCGGCGTCTGCGCGAAGGTCGCCAGGACGCCAGCGCGCTGGCCGTTGCCGATCCAGTGCTTGCGGCCGTTGAGCACCCACCCCGTGCCGTCGGCGCTCCGTTCGGCGCGCGTCACGATATGCTGCGCATCAGAACCCGTCTCCGGCTCCGTGAGTGCGTAGGCGGCCAGGGTTTCGCCGCGCGCGAGTCCCGGGAGATAGCGCGCCTTCTGCGCCTCGTTCCCGGCGATCACGATGGCCTTGCTCCCCAGCCCACAGTGCACACCGATGAGCACCCCGAGTGAGGCATCGATGGAAGCCACGGCACCGAACACCCGCGCATAGGCGCTCGCCGACAGCCCCAGTCCGCCGTACGCCTTGGGGATGGTGAGGGCCAACAGCCCCGCCGCGGCGAACGCTTCAACGACCGCCTCGTCGATCCCTTCCTGTTCATCGAAGCGGCGCGCATCGATGAGCCCCGAGGCCACCATCGCATTCACCGCATCGACCAGCCGGTGTACGGTGCGCGCCTCGTCGGGATCCCGGGCGTCGAGCGTAGCCGGGAAGGGGAACAGCAGCGACTCATTAATGTCGCCGGCGAACAGATCACGCAGGAACGACGGGCGGGGGCCCACCGAGTTTTGGGTCATCGCGGTTGGGCCCTACCCGTTGGTTCGTGATGCAGTCCGTCCTATTGGACGGTGACGGTGATCGTGGTGGCCTTACCCTCAGCCTGTCCGACCGAGTTCAGCGCACGAATGGTGAGCGTTGCGGAGCCGGAATTCGCGCCGAACACTGTGATACTAGTGCTCGTCGCATCGGACTGCGAGCCGGTCGCCACATTGGCGTCGGAGCTGGTCACCTGGACGAGGCGGTTGAACAGTTGGTTCCCCTGGGCGTCACGCAGCTGGATCGTGACGCGCGACTGGCCACCCCGCGTGAGGGATACGGCGGTCGACGTGGTCACGATCGTATCGACCGGGATGCGCTGAATCACCACCGTCGCCTGCCCGACGCGTCCTTCCGATGTCGCTGCGATGCTCACCGCTCCCGCCGCGAGCGCCGACACGGTGGTCGAGCGGGCGCCTTGCGTCACGGTAGCACGCGAGACGTCGCCCGAGATCCACTCGATGGTACGGTCGGTCACTTCGTTGCCGACGGAGTCCGTAACGGTGGCCGTGAGCGTGGCCGTGCGTCCCTCGAACACGCTCACCTGCAGCGGACTGACCGCAATCGTCGCGACCGGAATGCGCGTGACATTGAACGTGACGGTATCCGCCACGCCATCGATCGTCGCAATGATGCGGGCGGGCCCGATCGCGAGCCCGGTGGCAATGCCGGCCTGCGTGATCTGAACCGTCTGCGGTGTGTTCGTGCTCCAGGTGACGATGCGGCCGGGCGGAACCTGCGCGTTCGTCGAATCGAGCAGCGCCGCGCCGAAACCTCGCGGCACGCCGATCCGCAGCGAGCCGGTACGTGGTCCGATGACCAGGTTCACGATGCGCGCATCCACCACGGTGAGATCCGACTTGCAGGTGATCTGCGGATTCTCCACCGGGGAGGCGGTCACCGTCGCGCTTCCCGCCTTGATCGCGCGCGTCAACCCGGATCCCGACACCGTGGCGACTGTTTCGTCGCTGCTGGTCCACGCGATCGTGCGCCCGAGATTCGGAATGACCGTGTTGGCCGTGTCGAAGAGCGTGAGCGTTGACTGAATGGTCTGCGTGACGGTGAGTCGCGACGTGGCCGGCGACAACGTGCATCGTCCGATCGGGATCTCCGTCACGTTGATCGTGGCCTGGCCAACCGTCTGGTCGGATTCGGCCGTGATGACGGCGGTCCCCGGCGCGACAGCGGCGACAAGACCGGTCTGATCGACCGACACCACCGAGGCGTTGCTGGACGCCCATCGGAAGGCGCGGCCGCTGATGATCGTTTGCTGCGCATTGCGCGCCACTGCCACCAGCTGGCGCGTGTTGGTGCGACGGAGCGTCAGTACCGTTGGGGTGATGGTGACCGAGGCCGCCTGCTCAGGCGTGACCGTCACCTGCACCGAGGCGCTCTTGCCGTCGGCCGTGCCAGAAACGGTGGCGGTCCCCACGGCGATGGCAATCACGTTCCCTTCCGCGGTCACCGTGGCGACCGCCGCGTTGCTCGACGAATACGCGACGCGCTTGTTCCGGATGGTGTTGCCGTCGCAGTTGAACGCGGTGCCCACGATCGTGGCGGCCCCGTTCACTGGGAGCGTGAGGGAAGCTGGCGCCACCGTCACCGAACAGGCGGCCGGCGGCTTGAGATCAAGGCACCCGGCACTCATGGCAAGCCCCGCCACCAGCGCAGCGGTACCCATGCGCCGGGCACCGCGGGAAAACGACACAATTCGGTCTGCGACCCGCATGCAGCTCCGTCCTGGAAACAAAGAGTGGAAATCGGCGCACCGAAGGGCGCGCCGGGGGAATACCACAGAAAGACGCCCAGTCACAGGCAGCCGTAACCGTCACGCCGTGGGCACGGATCGGGCATTCGTCCGCTCCTGCAACCTGACCAGACGGGTACGGACCGGCAAGCGGCGTCGACCGCGCCCCCGGTGCGCCCCCCGCGTTGGCAACCACGTCGGAGGCCGGCGGGCGTAGCCAGAGCCCACGGTACCCGCCAACTTTGTGCAGCGATGCCCACGACCCAAGCGCACCCCGATCATCCGCGGCCACGCGACGTCACCGCGCAGTGGCTGTTGACCGCCGGATGGGTGGTCGGCGCGGCCCTGCTGCGTGCCCTGCTCGCCGCCGCGGTCCCCCTGCTGCCGGATGAGACCTATTACTGGGAGTGGTCCCGTCGCCTCGAGGCGGGATACTTCGACCATCCGCCCGGTATCGCGCTGCTCATCAAACTCGGCACCGGGCTGCTGGGCGCGAACACGGCGGGGGTTCGCGCCGGACCGGCGATCGCGGCGCTGCTGACGCACCTCGCGGCCGTGGCGTGTGCCTGGCAGCTGGCCGGCAAGGGCGCGGCAGGGGCGCAGGCGGGACGCCGAGCCGCCATGCTCATGACGCTGCTCCCCATCGCGACCCTCGGGCTCGTGTTGGCCACACCCGACGCCGCGCTGTTTGCCACCGCCATGGTGGCGCTGCTCGCCGTGGAGCGTGCGCTCGCGCATCCGGTGCGCTCGCTGACAAGCCTCGGCTGGTGGGTTGCCGCCGGCCTCGCCCTCGGCGGGGCGTTCGTGGCCAAGTACACCGCCGTGCTGCTCCCCATGGGACTCGTCATCGCGTGCCTGGTACATCCGGCGCTGCGGCGACGGTTTCTCGATGCCGGTCCCTGGGTGGCGAGTGCGATCGCACTCGCCCTCTTCGCGCCGGTCGTCGCGTGGAATCTGTTCAACAACTGGGTCTCCTTCCGCTTCCAGTTGGGCCATGGATTCAATCCGGCCTCTCGCGGGAACCCCATTTCGCGCGAACTCGAAATGCTCGGGGGCCAGGCTGGATTGGCCTCCCCCATTCTGTTCGTCGTCATGGCGATCGTGGTGGTGGCGGCGCTCCGGGAAGGGTGGCGCACGCGGCATACCGCCACGCCCACCGACCTCTCGGTGCGTCGCTTCGCCTTGGCCGTCATCGCGGTCGCGCCACTCGGCTTTTTTGCGGTGAGCGCGTGGCGCCGCCCGGTGGAGGCCAATTGGCCGGCCATGATCTACCCCGGCGCCATGATGCTGCTCGCCACCAGTACGGCCGCGGTGGCCCGCGGCGTGTGGTGGCGGCGAGGGCTCGGCCTGGCTGCCGGGTTGCTCGCCGTGGTCGTTGTGCAGGCGCTCACGCCCGTGCTGCCGCTCGCGGCGCGCAAGGATCCCATCGCGCGCGCGCACGGCTGGCGTACGCTTGCTGACGCGGTGCAGGCCGCACGTCGCGATCCGTTTCTCGAAGGCACCGTGGACCAGTGGGTGGCCGCCGATCGCTACCAGGATGCGAGCGAGCTGGCCTTCCACCTGCCGGACCAGCCCACCGTGTTCTCGCTCAACCTTGGCGGGCGTACCAATCACTACGACGTGTGGCCCAACGCGTGGCAGAAAGTGCGACCGGGTGATGGACTCGTCGTGGCGTTCGACGCCGACGCCAAGGGCGATTCGCTCGCGCGCGTCGTCGGCGGTTGGTTCAAGGAATCGAAGCCCGGCGCATTGGTCTCCCTGCAGCGCAACGGGGCCGAAGTGAGCACGCGGCGCGTGTGGTTGTATCGCCTTGCCCGTGATGTACCACGCGTGAGTCCCACGCACCCGACCGTACCATGAACGGTACGTGGTCTCTGGCGGCGGTGCTGGCCGTGGCGCTTGGCGGTGCCGTGGGCTCGGTGGCCCGCTATCTCACCACGCTCGCCTTCGCGCCGGTCGCCGCCGCGTTTCCATTCGCCACGCTCACGGTGAACGTCGTCGGCGCGTTTCTCATCGGCCTGTTCGCGCGCCTTGTCGGCGGCGCGGATCACGATCCCGTGGTGCGCCTCGCCCTCACGACCGGTTTGTGCGGCGGCTTCACCACGTTTTCCGCCATGTCGGCCGAGACCGTGACGCTCGTGCAGCAGGGGCGTGCCGGTCGGGCCGCTGTGTATGTGCTGCTCAGCCTCGTGCTGGGGTTCGGCGCGACGGCGTTCGGGCTGGCGGTTGCTCGCCCACGTCCGTGATCACGTTGCCTGTCGACGCGGTGTGCATTCCGCGCTTTCCGCGACCTCTGTGGCTTTCGCTCCCATGACGATGACCATTCCCTCGGATCTCGCCCAGTACTGCGCGGCCAACGATGCGCGCGCCCGCGACGAACTCTTCGCGTTCTTGCGTATCCCGTCCGTGTCGGCGCGCTCCGAACACAAGGGCGACTGCACCGCGGCGGCGCAGTATGTGGCCGACGCGCTCACCCGCATCGACTTCACCACCACCGTCGAGCGCACACCGGGACATCCCATTGTGGTCGGCGAGTGGCGCCATGCGCCCGCGGGTGCGCCTACGCTGCTCATTTACGGACACTACGATGTGCAGCCCGCCGAACCGCTCGAGTTATGGACCTCGCCGCCGTTCGAACCCGAAGTGCGTGATGGCCGCATCTACGCGCGCGGGTCGGTGGACGACAAGGGACAGCTCTACCTGCATGTGAAGGCACTCGAAGCCCATCTCGCCGCTCGCGGCACGCTGCCCATCAACGTGATCGTCCTCGCCGAGGGCGAAGAAGAAGTGGGGAGCGTGAACCTCGAGGCCTTCCTCGAGCGCGAGAAGGCGCGTCTTGCCTGCGATGCCGTGGTGATCAGCGACAGCACCATGTTCGCGCCGGGCATCCCCAGCATTCTGTCGAGTTTGCGGGGCATGGCATATCTCGAGATCACCGTGCGCGGGGCCAGCGGCGATCTGCACAGCGGCATGTACGGCGGTGCCGTGGTGAATCCGGCCATGGCGCTCGCCCGCATTCTCGCCACGATGCACGATGCCGACGGACGCATCGCCATCCCCGGGTTTTATGATGACGTACGGCCGTTCCCCGAGCATGTGCGCGCGCAAATGCGCGAGCTGCCGTTCAGCGATGAGCAGCTCATGCACGAAGTGGGCGTCACGGCACTCGGCGGCGAACCCGGCTACACCACACTCGAGCGCCTCTGGACGCGCCCCACGTGTGAAGTGAACGGGTTGCTCAGCGGCTATACCGGCGAGGGCGCCAAGACGGTGCTTCCGGCAATGAGCATGGCCAAGGTGAGCTTCCGGCTGGTACCCGATCAGGACCCGCACACGATCGCGGCGCTCGTGCAGCAGCACGTAGAGCGCGTGGCGCCTGCCGGCGTGACGGTCACCGTGGAGAACCTCCACGGTGGCCGTCCGTGGCGCGCGGATCTGCAGGGACCCATCATTGACGCCGGCAAGGCGGCGCTCACCGCGGCCTTCGGGCGCGAACCTGTCATCACCGGTGAAGGCGGCAGTATCCCGGTCGTTGGCGACTTCGAACGCATTCTCGGCGCCCCCGTACTGCTCATGGGATTCGGTCTGCCCGGCGAGAACGCGCACGCCCCCGACGAGTGGATCAGCGACGAGAACTA
>NZ_JBIJAW010000357.1:0-3297 GCF_044345575.1 Gemmatimonas sp. | reverse complement strand
ACCGCTGGTACGGCGAATCTCGTCAATGGACGAACGTGGCCGGTACGCAGGGGCGCAGCACGCCGTGCGTGAACGATCGTGTGCGCAACATCGTGTCGGTGGCGTGCACCAATCAGTATGTCACTTTGCCGGGACTCGGCACGTACACCAGCGCCGACATCACGCGTGGCAAAGCCACGCTCACGGCGGGTGCACGTTACGATCGCGTGACGTACGACATCGAAGATCGCATTCGCCCCAATCAGTCGGTGAATCAGTCCTTCGACCAGGTGTCACCCCGAGTGGCCCTGCGCTACGACGTGAAGCCTGGCGTGAGTGTGTACACGAGTGTGGCGCGTGGCTTCGAGGTGCCGACCAACAGTGAGCTCACGGCCAGCCCCGACACCATTCGTGGGCTCAACACCGACTTGCGCCCATCGTCGCTCGTAAACTACGAAGCGGGCGCGAAGGCGCTGCTGGCGAACCGCGTCCTCCTCGACGTGGCGGTGTACCGCACCAACGTGACCGGTGAGTTTCTCTCGCGCACCGTGGTGATTCCCGGCGTGCAGTTTCCGCGCACCATCTTCGAGAACGTGGGACGTACGCGTCGCACCGGTCTTGAAGTGAGCGCCACCACGCTGGTGAAGCCGTGGCTCGATGTCGTCACGAGCTACACCTACGCGCGCTACGTGATGACGCAGTTCACCGGCACCGAGATCAACGCGCAAGGACGGAGTGTGGCCGCCAACTACGCGGGCAAGCTCATCCCCGGTGTGCCTCAGCAGCGCGGCGCGGTGGAAATGCGCTTCCGCCCGACCTCGTCGCTGGGCATCACGCTGTGGGGTGAAGCGCAGGGGCGCACGTACGTGGACAACGCCAATACGGAGAGCGGCACGCTGTACACGCAGGTCACGCAAACTGGTGCCCCGCCGCGTGTGGTGCCGGTGGCCTTCGGTGCGGTGCCGGCCTACGGCCTCGCGCACGCGACGGTGTCGTATGCGCTCCCCGAAGTGCGCGGTGCGCGCACGGGGGCGTCACGTGCGTCGCTTTTCATGAACGTGGAGAACATCCTCGACCGTCGCTACGTGGCCGCCTTCGCCACCAACAGCGGCAATGGTCGCTTCTACTTCCCGGGTGCCGGTCGTGTCGTGAACGCCGGGCTCACGCTGTCCACCGGAGGTCGTTGATATGCGTAGGGTCCTGCGTCTTTCGCCGCTCGTCTTCGCCGCTTCGTTTGGCGTTGCAACGTTCGCCACGGCCTGCGCCGACAAGGCACCGGCACCGTCGAATGCCGATGGCGCGAACAGCGCCGCGTCGCTGCCACTCACCTTCGACAGCATCCGCGTGCTGTCGGCGGTCTCCAACGTGGGTGCCGCACCGATTCTCGCACTCGCCCCAGACGGTCGCTACGCCACGGCATGGGTGTCAGCCCCCGACGGTGGTACCGACGGCCGTCTCTACGTGCAGGTGTCGCGCGATGTGCCCGGCGTTGCGGCGGACGTGGTGCAGCGTGAGTTGCGAGATGCGCTGGGCCCGATCGAACCCCACGGTGAGGCGCCGCCCAAACTCGCGTGGAGTGCGCGATCCGATGGCAGCCTCACACTCGGCGCGCTGTACGTGGTGGGGAAGATCGTTCCCGGGCGCCGTTTCCCTGCCAGTGCGCTACGCTTCGTGCGTAGCGACGATGGAGGAGACACATGGAGTGCGCCCGTGACCGTCACCGACGACACCACCAAGGGGCTCGACGCCGACTTCGGCTCGCACAACTTCCATGCGTTGTATGCCGCGCCGAACGGCACCTTCCACGTGGCCTGGCTCGACGGACGGGCCGGCAAGTCGGCGGTATATACCACCCACAGTACAGACGGTGGGCGCACCTGGGCGCGCAACGTACGGGTGGTGCCCATGGGAGCGCCGCTCACGGAAGCCTGCCCCTGCTGTCGCACCGCCATCGCCGCGGACGCCGAGGGGCACGTGTATCTCGCGTGGCGGGCCGTGATTCCCGACACGAGCGCCAAGGCGGTGGTTACCGCGCCGGGCAACGGCAACGGCAACGAGCACGCTGCGCACGGAGCCGCTGGCCCCACCATTCGTGACATCGTGGTTGCACGGAGCGACGATGGTGGCACCACGTGGGGCACGCCGCAGCGCGTGCACGCCGACAACTGGGTGTTCGATGGATGCCCGCACGCCGGGCCGTCGCTTGCCCTGGACAGCACCGGGGTGCTGCACGCCGCCTGGTGGACTGGGAAACCGGGTGCTGCCGGGGTGTTCTACACGCGCAGCTCCGACCAGGCGCGCAGTTTCTCATCGGCCACCCCCTTGGGTGTGGCCGACGCGTCGCAGCCGGCGCACGTGCAGCTCGCCGTGCGTGGCCGAACGGTATTTGCAACGTGGGACGACGGCACGAAGCGCGTGCCCGCTGTGGTCCTCCGCACGTCGCACGACGGTGGTGCCACGTTCGATGCAGCCGTCGCCGTAAGCGACGCCGGCAAAGCGGCGGCGTTTCCGGTGCTCGTGGCCGCAGCCGACGCGCGCGCCCTCACCATTGCCTGGAGCGAGCAGAACGCAGAGGCGGCGGCCCGGGCCGCGCAGCAACGCCCCAACATGAAGGATCCCAAGGCCATCATGCCGCTCCCCAGCGTGGGGAACACTCAGGTCCGGGTTCGCCACGCACGCCTGGGCCAGTCGACGAAGAACATCGCGGCGTCATCCGACGTGTTCACACCGCTGCGGGTGGGCGACATCACCCCGCGATATGACGCACTGGTTCTCGCCGCCAACGGGACCACCGTCCCCGTGAACGTCGCAGAGCCCGGCCAACTCACGTTGGTGAATGTGTGGGCCACCTGGTGTACCTCGTGCCGCGAAGAGATGGCCGATCTCCAGGCGCTGCATGAGCAGTACGGCGATCGTGGGCTACGCGTCATCGGGGTGAGTGTGGATCAGGGCAATCCCCAGAAGGTGGTGCGCTTTGCCCGTGCTCAGAAGCTCGGCTTCGCCGTCGCCCACGACCCGGCAGGAACTGTGCAGCAACAGTTCGGCGTGGTGGGGGTCCCTGAAACGATCCTCATCGATGGGAGCGGACGGGTACGCGCGAAGGTGAGCGGCAACGTACACGGGCAGTTGTTGGCGCTGCGCCAAACCATCGACGCTCTACTCGCTCCGGCGAAAGGGGCACAGTAGGGGTATCCGCTGAGCGCGATCGACGCATAACTGCTGTACATTGGTACGCATGTCGTCCGCCAGCTCCGCGCGGCGGTGGCCACTCGTCACCGCCGCCCTGCTATTGATTGCCTTGCTTGCCGGCCCGCGCAC
>NZ_JBIJAW010000091.1:0-11021 GCF_044345575.1 Gemmatimonas sp. | reverse complement strand
TGTCGGCACGATTCTGCGACTGGCCGATGGCCTGTTCGAAGAAGAAGTGCGACGAATTCTTGTGCAGATTCTCCCAGCGGATGGTGCCCTGATTGGGGAAGGGCGTACTCTGGCCGGGCGTGGGCGTAGTGGAATACACGGCCACCACGTCGCCACACGGGGTGCCGGGGTCCGCCGCTGCCACACACGTGGTCGCGAGGTACTGCGGACGGTCACTGAAGTCGTATGCGGTGCGCTGGGTGATGATCTGGTCGGTTCCCTGCGCCCTGGTGCTGGTGATGGAGTACACCATGATGTTGGGCAGCGGATACCGGTACACCTCGCGACCGGTCACGCCGGCATTGAGGTTCACGTAGCTGATGTTCGTGCCACCGGAGTTGGCGACGAGGAGGGTATCCCCCATCACGCCATCGCGGTCGCGCGGCCACGCGGCGATACCCCAGGGGCGCGAGCCCACGGCGATCGGGGCGCGAAACGTCGAATCGGCGAGATTGAACACTTCGAGCCAGTTGCGCTCGATGTTCGAGAGGTACAGCCGATCGGTTCGCGGTACATACAGCGCATCGGCGATCTGCCCCCCTCCTGGCAACGGATTGGTGAAGCCCGCCACCACCCGTACGGTATCGGACCGCACCGCACCGCTGCCGAAGCGGGCCACGTCCCGGCGGTTGTTGGCGTTGCGGGCGAACCCCGCCACCGTGACGGACGTAGGGAAGGCCGTCACGGGGACGCGTACCTTGAACGTCCGGACCAGCGTGGTGAGTCCGCCGGTGGACGTCGCCGAGTCGGCGACCAGCACCTGGCCGGTGAGCGTGCGCACCTCATAACCGATCACGCTGATGCCGACCGGGTCGGTCGCCTCGACGAACACCGTGTCGCTCACTTCGACCCGCGGCGCCACCCCCGTGCGCACCACCGGGATGGTGGTCGACGTGGCGGGCGACTGTACGGCGTACGCCACCATCGTGCCCAGCACGCGCTGGTTGAGCGAGTCGGTGATGAACGGCGTCACATTGATCGTGGCGCCCTTCACCGTGTCCGGAATGGTGAGCGTGTCGAGGATCGAGAGCGAATCCCTGAGCGGCGAGCTATAGGAAAGCGAATCGCTGTAGCGGTACGCGCCGGTGATCTGGTAGCCGAGCGTGCGGACCTTGTAGCGCGCCTTGCCCGAGAGCGACAGCACGAGGGCCTTGCCGCTCACGACCGGCGACGCCGCCACCGGACTGGTGATGATCGCCTGTGGCGGTTCGAGGTTGCCGACGGTCAGCGCGACGAGCGCCGTATCGGACTGGTTGCCGGCGCCATCGATGGCCACCGACCGCGCGTTCACGGTCGATCCGATCGGCGCGTTGGACGGCACCTTCACGTTCACCGCGAGCGTCAGTGATGTCACGGCGCTCGTCATCACGGTGTCATACGTGGCCGTGATGCCGCCCGAGAGCAGCAACCGCACCCGCTTGAGCCCGATGTTGTCGTTCGCATTGATCGTCACGGCCAGCAGCGAGTCCGCCGCGGGCAGCCCCTTCGCGATGGACACGCGGGGCTTCACGGTGTCTGCGAAGGGCGGATCGATCACCTCGTCACCGCTGCAGGCGCCGAGGGTCGCGGCCGCCGCGAGGGCGACCAGACCCACGCGCCGGCGGGACCGATGTGTCCGGGAGTTTGAGATCATGTGGGAGTCTCCTCGTCGCGTCAGCGGCCCGGCGGCGGCGTCACGCCTTCGTCCAGGATGTGCGGTGTGACCAGGATGAGCAGGTCGCGCTTGGTCTCGTTCTTGGTGTTCTGCGAGAAGAGGCGGCCCACAAAGGGAAGGTTCATCAGTACCGGGATGCCGCTGCGGAAACGCGTGGTTTCGGTGACCGTCAGGCCGCCGATCACCGCCGCCTCACCGTCGGCGACCAGCACCTGCGACTCGGCGCGCTGACGATTGAAGATCACGCCCACGTCGGTCTGCGACACCTCGGCGCTCGAGTTCTCCGCCTTGATGTTCAGCATCACCATCTTGTTGTTCGTGATCTGCGGCGTCACCGACAGCTTGATACCGGCTTCTTCCTTCGACACGGCGGCACGGGGGAAGAAGGCAGCCGCATTGGGAGCCTGCCCCGCGCCACCGGCGGCACCGCCGCCCCCCCCACCGCCCTGACCACCCTGGGCGCCCTGTCCACCGGCGTCGATGACGCGAATGGGGATTTCCTGACCTACGAAAATCTCGGCGCTACGGTTGTTGAGGATCGTGATGCTCGGTTCCGACTGGACATCGGCGAGCGACGACGTCTGCAGCGCGTTGAGGAACGCGGTCAGCTGGTACCGGCCGAGCGCGGTGCTGTAGATGAGATTCAGCGCGTTGGGCTTGATCGCGTTATTCGCGTTCGCGATGCCGGCGATCGCATTACCGCCCAGGGCGATGCGCGCCGGACCCTCGAAGGGTGCGCCGCCGCCACGCGCATCAGGCACCCCGTCGCCGTCCGTATCGATATTGGTGAGCGTGTTCGGATCGGTGCGCGGCACGAGCTGCTGGAAGAACTGCTTGTTGCCGGTCCCGAGGTCGTAGGCGAGCCCGATATCCTGGATACCCGTGCGGTTGACGAAGATGATCTTGGCCTTGATGGCCACCTGCGGTGTGCGCACGTCGAGCTGCTGGATACGCGACACGATTTCCGGCAGGCGCGACGGGACTTCCGTGATGATCAGCTTGTTGGTGGCGCTGTCGGACGCCACCGAGCCGCGCACCACGCACCCCTGTCCGCCCATCTGCGGCTGGTTGCCCTGCGACGTGTTGCCAGCCTGGCCCATCGGCATGCCGAGATCGCGGCCGTTCTGCATGGTGCTCAACCCGGTGCAGTCGCGCGCGAGGAGCGCCTGCACCGTATTCCGGAGCACGGCGGCCTTCGCATAGTTGATGTCGACGATCTGCGTGACGAGCGGTTCGAGCGCCTGATTCGACGCGAGGTTGCGATAGCTGTCCACCGAGATGATCCCACTCGCATCCTCGGTAGCCGCCAGCCCCTGCGACTGCAGGATAGCCTGCAGGGCCACGTCCCACGGCTTGTCGGCGATATCGGCGGTGACCGTACCTTCCACGTCCTTACCAACCACGATCGTGCGGCCGGAGAAGGTGGCGAAGGCGGCGATCACGTCGCGGATGTTGGTACCGTCGTACGACACCGTGATGCGCGGCTTCTGCTGTTGCCGGCGGGCCGCGGAGATCGCCGAGGGCGAGGCAGGCGTACGCGGCGTGAGCATGTCGTCGGATGCATCATGCGCGGCATCGTGCCGGGGCTCGCCCTTGATCACCGTCGACACCGGCTCGGCCTTCGGCGCGTCGCTCGTCACGGCTTCCGCCTTCGCCGCTTCCGCGGCGGCGGGCGCGCTCGGCGGTACCGCGACCGGCGACTCGAGCCGGCCAGCCGCCACCGATGTCATCTCACCAGTCGGACGCCCCGTGGTCCAGCGGGCGAACTGCTGCGCTTCCGCCTCGATGTTGATGCGGATGCTGTTGCCGTCACGCTCCACCGTGTACTTGCGGGCCGCGTCGAGATCGACGACGAGCCGCGCGGTGTCGGGGCGGAACTGCGACAGGCGCACATTGCGTACGGCACCGCGAGCGCGACCGTCGTAATTCGATCGGATGGAGAGACTCGCGCCGCCCAGATCCACGACCAGGCGCGACGGATTCTCGAGCGTGAAGTGGTTGAGCGACACGGCCGCATCCACATCGAGCACGATGGCGGTCCCGTTGGGCGCGGGAGCCACTTCGAGGGCGCGGACGCGGCCGCGATTCGCGGCGTCGTCCGTGGTGATGGCCGTGGCGGCCGAAGGGGCGGTGTGTGGCGCAGGGGCAGGCGTGCCGCCCACCAGCATCGCGGCCATCACCGCAACGGTCGTCGGTCCCATCATGGATTCCTCACTTTCGTGGTATCGCTGCTCAGCGGCAGCGTCTCCTGCCGATTGAATCCGAATTCTTCGATCGAGAACTGCACGGCCTTCTGACGAATGCCGCTGACCCGCAGGCGGCCGAGCTGCTGCCCGACACGCACGCGGTACTGCGTCTTGGAGTACGAGTCGCGAAGGATCGCGACTGAGTTGTTGCCGTCCGGATCGAACGCCACCGCCGTGAGACGGAGGTCGCTCAGCAGCGGACGGACATCGCTGCTCGACATGAGCGACTTGTACGGATCACGACGACCGCTCCCGCTGTACGCAAAGGACTCGCGTTCGATGGTGATTTCGGTTGGCGTGACGGTCTTTCGTTCGGCCTTCACGGCCGGCGCCGGGGCCCCCACGGTGCCGGCGGACTCGCCGCGCACCGTCGTGGGTTTGCCCTGCGCCTCAACCGGGCGCGCCAGCATGGCCGACGCGAACAGGGTTAGCGCGAACACGGTGATTCGGCGGTTCATGATGCCCGCTCCTTCGTGCGCGGCGCGGGCGCCGTTTTCTCGACGTAGGTCTGCAGCGTGATCGTAGCGGCGAGCGCGTTCTTCTCCGACGTGCGCACCTGACCGCGCTGCAGGTTGGAGGAGCCGGCCACAACGGAGAAATTCACCGGCGCGACGATGCGCGGCAGCGACCCCACGTTGGCGAGGAACTCGCCGAACTGGTGATAGCCGCCGATGATGGTGATGGTGTAGCGATAGGTATCGAAGCGCTCCCCGGCGATGACCGGCTCGGGGACCACGCCACCCACGTCGAGCCCCGCGCGGCGCGCGGCGGTGCTTACTTCCTCGAGCAACGCCGGCACTTCGTTGCCGGTGGGCACCAGACGACGCATCACCGTGAGCGCCGACCGATTCTGAGCGGCCTGCGATCGGAGCTCATCGATGCTGCCACCCGCGAACTCTCGGGCGGCTTTCTGGTTGGCATCGTCGAGTTCCGCCACGTGAGCCTCGTCGAGCATGAGCTGCTCATTCTTCGAGGCGTACGGGTACATCCAGTAGAGCACGGCAAGCGCGACGGCCGTGAAGCCGATCAGCATCTTGACCTGGTCTCGCTGGTTGGTTGGGAGAAGGGCCATGACGAACTCAGCGAACGGGGACAACGAGCGGCGTCGTGCGAACGACGCCCGGGGGGGGCACTTCGAATTCGGCGTTCAACTCGAACTGCGTGACGTCCTTGCCTTCCACGATGACAATTTCCGACTTGGAGAGCGTGACCTTCTGGATGAAGGGCGACCCTTCGAGCTGACGCATGAACATCGTGAGCGCCTGGATATCGACGGTCTGGCCGACCACGCGGAAGCCGAGCGGCGGATGCACGTTGACCGTGTCGGCCATGGCTTCCTCACGCGCCTTCTTCTTGGCAGCGGCCCCGGCACCGACGGCCTGTGTTTCCGCGGGCAACGTGTCGACGCCCGGCGGCAACGGCGCCTTGGTGGTCTGCTCTATGACCGTCAGCCACGTATAGGCCGGCAGCGCCCGGCTGACCTCATCGAGGATGTGGGCCCAGTTGTAGCGGTTGTCGTCGATGGTGCGGATGATCTGCAACTGTCGCATGACCGAGTCGCGCTCGGCGGTAAGCCTGCGACGGGCCGAAAGGACCCTGGCGTAGCGCGTCGAATCGCGCACCGCCTTGTCCATTCGCCCTTCGATCTCCGTGGCCCGCGCGCTCTGGGCTGAGAACAAGAGACCGACGACGGCGAACGACACGACCACTGACGCAGCGGCGCCGATGAGCCAGGGATCCCGGATGTTGGAGCCAAGCGACGCGAGGGTCGCACCGAGGGAGAGCCCGCCCGTGGCACTCTTCCCCTTCTTTGCCCCCGGCAGGAGGTTGATCTCGAGCATCATGATGCGATTCCTCCGGCGCTCAGGCCGCGACGCGCAGGGCGAGTCCCACCGGCAGCATCAGCAGCGGGGCGACTTCGTCGGTGGACAGGAATTCAAGCGCGCCTTCACGCACCGCGATTCTGGCGAGCGCGTTTGCGGGCTGCACGGGAATGCGCAGGCGGTCGCTCAGCCACGGCAGCAGCCCCGGCACGCGGGACCCGCCACCGCACGCGTACACGGCACGAATCGCACCGAAGTTGCGCTGTGACGACGCGAGGAACGTGGCCGCGCGCTCCATGCCGATGGCGATCTCCTCACCGCGCATGGCGACGACACCGTCGAGCATGGGATGACGGTCGTAGCCGCGAAGAAACTCCTCGGCTTCGTCGGCGCTGATCCCATGCTCGCGCTGCAGATCCTCACGGAACCGGCGGGTGCCGACGCCAAGGTCGCGCGTGAGAATGGGGACACCATCATCGAGGATATTGAGGTTCGTGGCCTCGTTCCCGATGTTGAGCAGTGCGATCGTTCCGTCGATCGCATCGGGATAATTGGCCTCGAACGCGTTGTGCAACGCGAAGGCATCCACGTCGATGACCGAGGGCGACGTGCCGGCTTCGATCAGCAACGCCTGCTTCGCTTCCACCAGCTCCCGCTTGGCCGCGACGAGCAGCACGCTCATGTCGAGTCCGTCGCCATCGGGGTCGAGCACCTGGAAATCGAGTTCGACGGAATCCATGTCAAACGGCACATGCTGCTCCGCTTCCCATCGCATGAGCTCACGTGCCTGCTGTTCCTTGACGCGTTCCATCTGGATTTTCTTGACGATCACGTCACGGCCACCCACGGCGGTGACGAGATGCTTGGTCTTCGCACCCGTTGCGGCGAGCGTCTGCCGGATCGCGTCAGCGACGATGCCATAGTCCATGACTTCGCCCTCCACGATCGCCGTGTCGTTCAGCGGCGTGATGACGACCTTCGTCAACTCGGGCGTGGGGCCGCTGTGGTCAATGACCACGGCCTTCACCAGCCCTGAGCCGACGTCGAGACCGACAGTGAGTTTCTTCCGGCCGAAGAGCGCCATAAGACGGGGGGTTGCACAGTGGATGCATCGGTGTCCCGCTTCCACACGGTGTACGGGACTGATTGACCTGCCCTGAAACAGGCATGTCACCCTTGAAACGACCCGCGCCTCACGAGGTAACGCCCCCCGCAGGGAGGCAGGCGGGTACGCAGGCCCACTTCGTGACAGTGGAGGCCCGGCACCCGGCCGATGCCCTCGGGCGTTCTGACCGGTACCGCATCACCGCTGAAGGCTCTGCCAGAGAGAAAACGGGGCCAACGTGGGACGGGCGACGGCGGCGAGGGCCATTTGCACGGCACACCGGTCGTAGGACACGCGGCTTTGGGCGCCAAGGGTCACGCCGCTGGCACGGGGATCGACGGCGAGCACGGCGCCCTGCACGGACAATCGGGCGGCGGAGGCATCGAGGTGTCCGTCGACAACGAGCAGCCCCGTCACATCAACAGCACCGCTCACCACTAGATTTCCGCGGACCACAACTAATCCATCCCAGCGGGTTGGACCAACGAGCGACACGGTGCTTCCGCGCCATTGGAGTGCGGTCCATCCCTGTGACACCGGGAACGGGCCTCCTGTGACAGCGGCTGCCGTCACGGGCAGTCGAACGCCGATGGCCTCAATAGCGGCCTGCGCCTCGCGCAGCAGTGCCGGTGGCAGGGCGCTGGGCGAGGGCGCACTTGGCCAACTGCCGGGCACCTCTTCCCGAACCGAGGGCGCGACGATCGCCTCGATGCTCGCGGTATCTCGGGCGGGACCGCACGGGCTATTGGGCAGGGCGACGTCGCCCCCGGACACGCGTGTCCCGTCTCGCCCGACCACCGGCCCGTTGGTGCTCAGCGCCGCGGGGATGGGCAGAGGTGGTGGTGCCAGCCAGACCGCGCGATAGTGCTCGCGCACCGCGGCGTTCAGACGGCGTCCGTCGGTGCGGTGTGAGCGGGCACGCAGCGTGGCCACGAGCGGCTGCTGCCGTTGCCACTGTACGGCAACAGTGGTCCCGTTCACCTGTACCGTCCGGATTCGCGGAACACCCAGGGGCCGTATCCACAGTGAGTCCTCGACGTAGCGGTCGAGTGCCAGCGCAAGGGCTGCGTCGGCCGCCCCGGCCACGTCGGCTCCCTGCGCGGCCCCCTGCTGTCCCCACAGCCCGCGCAGTGCTTCGGCGGTCATGGCGAACGCCATCATGGAAGCGGCGGTGATGGCGATCAGCACGAACGGCAGGACGAAGCCGCGCGTGAGAGCGCGGGCACGGGTCCGCGAAGTGACCCGCCATCGGCCATGACGTGAGCGCATCAGTGACGCCGGAAGGCGTCGGCCCGTAGCGGGGCCACCGCGGTGATGCTATCCGCCGAGCGGGCAAAACGGGTCGAGGTTCGCCGGTGCATGAACAGGACCATCTCGATCATCGCCGCCCTGCCCCGTACGCTGTCGGGCGTAGTCTCCCCGATTGGTAGCGGGAGGCCGAGCGAATCGCGCGCGGTGAATTCCATGCCGCCGTCGGCGGGTGCGCGGAATGGACCGGCGACCGGCTGGATGGCTTCCCAAAGGGCGCCATCGCGCGACTGCCTGCCGAGCCACCATTTGGAGCTGCTGAGGTAGAGGCGATAGCGCACGTCCCGGTGTACCGAGATGGGCGTACCGGCCGCAGCTCGCGCGAGGGAATCGGTCAGGATGAGGCGCCACCGGCGCGTCGGCCCGAGGTCGGTGCCGCACCCGCCGGCAGTGAGCGTCTGTGGGGGCCGCGCGAGCACGCGATCCCGGGCATCCGGTGGCAGCGCTGGAGCGACGGCCGCCCACATGCGAACGGAGGCGCCCGGTCGCAGCCCGCCAACCCAGAGGTCTGTCGTGCCTGGCGGAGCGGCTGCGATAATGCTCCGCGCGTCGGGGGCCGCGCAGAGGGTGAGGACGCCGAGTTGTTCGTGAAACTGGAGGAGGGAATCGCTGACGACCGCCAGGTGGCGTCCAGCCAATGGTGCGAGATCCGCGGAAAGCACCTGCGCGATCTGACGGAGCTCCCGGGCCGTGGCGAGGGCACTCGATTGCCCACGAATGGTGTGGGCGAGTCGCACGAGCAGCATCGCGGCGATCGTGGCCAGCGTGATGGCCAAGGGCAGCGCCACCAGCAACTCCACCAGCGTCGTGCCATGCGGCCGCGCGCGGCACGGCGACCAACGCGGTGAACAACACGACGCGCGCGACTGCCTGGTCATTGGCACCAACCGCCAGCCGTCGTGATGCGGCGGCGCCAGCCGTTACCGGCAAACACCGAGCGCTGCCACCATGCCTCGACCTCGATGGTGTGCAGCGCGTTGGCACGCGTGCGGACGATGTGCAGCAGGCCGCGCGGGCCCACGGGCTGGCGCGTGATGCCCCCCGTGACGAGGCACGGCGTGGCCGCCGCGCGTGACAGCTGGGCGGCGGTCGCCTGCAAGACGAGGTCGCGCTGTCGGCTTTCGTCGACGAGATGCGCCGTATTGGCGGTGACCAGCAGCATGAGCGCGCCGGCGCCGGCCAGCAACACCATGGACACGCAGCACTCGACGAGGACGCGCCCGCGCCGAGGGCGAAGATGAACCGGCCGACAGGAGGGCCGGCGGAATCGTGCGGGACAATGCGATGCTGGGCGCATGGCGACATCGTACATCGCCAGCGCCCAGCGTTCGTCACCCAAAAATCGTGGGTTGTATCACGCCAACGCGGCCGCGTCGGCCGCGACTGGGCGTAGCCCAGTCGTATGGAGCGGGAGCAGAATCACGAAGGCCGCCCCACCTTCGCGCGCCCGCTGCACCCAGATCGTTCCGCCGAGGTTCTCGATCGTACTGGCGACAATAGCGAGACCGAGGCCAGTGCCCTTACCCGGCTGCTTCGTGGAGTAGAACGGTTCGAAGATCCGCTCGGCATCCTCCGGGGCAACGCCGGTGCCGGAATCAGCGAGCACGATCTGGAGGAACTTCGCAGGTGACTCGGGTCGGGAAAGCCAGGTCAGCGCGCGCTTGCTCGGCCGGTGCGCCCACTTCTGGGGGAACGGGTCGGTCCGCCGTTTCTCGATGCTCTCGCCGAACGCCGTGGCCTCGTTGATGCGGGAACGGATGAAGATATCGCCGTCACGATCCATCGCATCCACGGCATTGAGCAGCAGATTCACAAACACCTGCTCGAGGTCGTGACGCTCGGCGTACACGACGCCATCGGGTGCCTCGAGCTCGTCCATGACCCGAAAGCGCCGGGTGATCCCCTGATCGGCGAGCAGCCGAAGCACATCACCGATCACCTCATCCACCACGATCGGCTTCGGCGTGAGCCGGCGCGGCCGTGCATAGTCGAGCAGACCACGCATGATGCGATCGATGCGCGTGATTTCGCGTTCAAGCGCATCGAGGGGATCGCTGGTACCGGGCACGTCCGTCGTCCGCATACGCAGCACGTGGGCGTAATTGGCGATCGCCGAGACGGGATTACCGATCTCGTGCGAAATACCCGCGGCAATGCGCCCCATGGTGGCGAGTTTTTCGACGCGCATGCGAGACTGTGTGGCCGCCACCATCTGCTCGGTCATGCGATTGATGCTGGAGGCAAGCTGGTGGAACTCCTCGGTGCTTGCGGACGGTACCGTGTGCGAGGTATCGCCGCTGGCGATCGCATCCGCCGCGGCCACGCAGTGACCGAGCGGCTCTTCGATGAGCCGGGCCACCACGCGTTGCAGGATGCTGGCCGACAACAGGGCGACGAGGAACACGAGTACGGCGACGATGGGCCAGCGGATACCGGTCGGCAGCTGCTCCGTGAACCACATCGTCGTGATGATCGCGACGATGAGCCCAGCGCTGGCGGCAACGAAGACGCGCTGAAGGCGGTCGTGAATACTGGGGCGTTTGGTATCGGACACGCGATGACGATGACGCCGGAAGCCACCGGTGGCAATACGAGAGCGGCGTTTCCAAGGAAAAGGCAAAGGGGCCGAGCACGAAGCCCGACCCCTCCCCCCAACCAGATTCCTTGGGTTTTGCTGCAGGGCGCCGTAGCCCCTGCGCGAAGCCTTTCTGGCGCGGACGCCGTTTACTTGCAGCTCGCGCCGCCCGGCTCACCCTCGGCCAGGCCGGCCGGGGTCGAGGCCCCCACGCCGATGATGCAGGTCGAGCCCGTGGCGTTCGCATGCGTCGCCGATGCCGCCCAGCCCG
>NZ_JBIJAW010000356.1:0-3328 GCF_044345575.1 Gemmatimonas sp. | reverse complement strand
CATCGGCGCGCCGACGGTGGTGGAAACCGGCATCGTACTCCGCGCGCGTTATGGGGCACGCGGTGATCTGGCCCTCGATGCGTTTCTGCAGCGCTTCGATGTGCGCGTGGTGCCCGTGTCGTCACGCGAGGCCACCTTCGCGCGTGAGGCCCATCGCCGCTACGGGCGCGGCGTGGGATCCCCGGCCGTGCTCAACTACGGCGACTGCCTCGCGTATGCCGTGTCCGCGTCGCTCGGCTGGCCATTGTTGTGCGTTGGCAACGACTTCGTGCAGACCGATGCGAAGGTGGTGCAGCCATGTCTTTGATTTTCTCGGCGCAGGTGCACGCTGCGCGTCACGGCGCGTCGCGCTTCCTCGTGGCCATGCTGTCGTTGGTCTTCCTCCTTGGCAGTACCGTGAGCCGCGCACCGGCGCAGGCCACCGGCATCATGCGGGGCCGCGTCGTGAACGACCGGAATGACGCACCCGTGGCCGACGTCACCGTGCGCCTCACCACACTGCAACGCACGGTGGTGACCGACTCCGCAGGACGGTTCGTCGTCCCTGATATCGGCGCCGGTCGCCATACGGTCGTGCTGAGCAAGCCCGGTTGGACGCTCCTCTCCACGTTCATGACCATCGGCGCGGGGGACAACGCCGAGTATGTCATTGGTCTGCAGCCGGCACCGGCGGAAGTGGCGGGCGTCACCGTGTCGGCGCGCGCGCCCGACCGGCGGCTGGTCACCTTCGAGGCGCACCGCCAGGCGCAGTTGGGCGGCACGTTCCTCACCGCCGATCAGCTCGCGAAACAGACGGGGCGCACGCTGGCGGATGTGTTGGCGCCGACGCTCGGCGCGGACCTCGTGCGCGGTCGCTCGGGAGCCGCCTTCTTCGCCACACGCCGAGGATACGATTCCATCAACCTGCTGCCGCGCGTGAACGCCGCCGATCGGGCGCGCGGCGCCGCGGCGGGCTTCTGCTACGCGGCGGTGGTGCTGGACGGCATCGTCGTGTACCGGGGTGAGCCCGACGAACTGCTCTTCGACCTCAATCAGCTTGCGCCCGCCTCGGTGCTCGCCGTGGAGGTGTACAACGGCGGCGCCTCCATGCCGGCCGAGTACAACGCGACGCGCAGCACCTGCGGGCTGCTTGTGATCTGGACGCGATAGACGCCGGCGCGATGTCGCGGGGCATCCCCCTGGAAGCGCGAAGGGCGACGATCTGGTGATCGTCGCCCTTCTGTCGTTTACCGCACCAACTTCTTGTACTTGATCCGGTGCGGCTGGTCCGCATCCGGCCCCTTCCGCTTCTTCAGATCCTCGATGTACGCGCCGTAGTTCCCCTCGAACCACACCACTTCGGAGTCGCCTTCGAAAGCGAGGATGTGCGTGGCCACGCGATCGAGGAACCAGCGATCGTGGGAGATGATCACCGCGCAGCCGCTGAAGTCCAGCACCGCCTCTTCCAGCGCGCGCAGCGTATCCACGTCGAGATCGTTCGTCGGTTCGTCGAGCAGCAGCAGGTTGCCGCCCTGCATCACCGTCTTCGCGAGATGTAGACGGTTGCGCTCACCACCCGACAGGTTCGCCACCAGCTTCTGCTGATCGGCGCCCTTGAAGTTGAAGCTCGCTGCGTACGCGCGTGAATTGAGCTCGCGCTTGCCCACGGGAATCGTCTCGCGTCCACCCGAGATCTCCTCCCACAGCGTGCGCTTCCCCTCCAGCGTACGCTGCTGGTCCTGGTACGAGATCGACACCGTTTCGCCGATCGTCAGCTCGCCCGCGTCGGGCTTCTCGAGGCCGTTGATCATGCGGAACAGCGTGGTCTTACCGGCACCGTTGGGGCCGATGATGCCCACGATGCCCGCGCGCGGCAAGTCGAAGTTGAGATCGTCGAACAGCAGCTTGTCGCCGTACGCCTTGCGCAGCCCCTTCGCGCGCACCACGTCGTTGCCCAGGCGCGGCGCCGGCGGGATGACGATTTCGTTGCTCATCACGCGATCGTTCTGCGCTTCGCTCGCGAGATCCTCGTACGCCTGCAGACGCGCCTTGTTCTTCGCCTGACGCGCACGCGGCGACATGCGCACCCACTCGAGCTCCTTCTGCAGCGTCTTCTGACGCGCACTCGCCTGCTTCTCTTCGAGCGCGAGCCGCTGCTGCTTCTGCTCCAGCCAGCCGCTGTAGTTCCCCTCGTACGGCACGCCCTTGCCGCGATCGAGTTCGAGAATCCACTTGGCCACGTTGTCGAGGAAGTAGCGGTCGTGCGTGATGGCCACGACGGTGCCCGCGAACTTCTCGAGGTAGTGCTCCAGCCACGCCACGCTTTCGGCGTCGAGGTGGTTGGTGGGCTCGTCGAGCAGCAGCATGTCCGGCTCTTCCAGCAGGATCTTGCACAGCGCCACGCGACGCTTCTCACCGCCCGACAGATTCGTCACCGGCCAGTCGCCCGGCGGCAACCGCAGCGCGTCCATCGCCACGTCGATCTTGTTGTCGAGATTCCAGAGGTCGTACTGGTCGATGTATTCCTGCAGCTTCCCCTGCCGATCCATCAGCTTGTCGAAGTCCGCATCGGGCTCGGCGAACTTGAGCGAGATCTCGTTGAACTCGTTCAGCGCATCGCGCTGTGCCTTCACCGCGAGCTCCACGTTGCCACGCACGTCGAGCGACCCGTCGAGCTCCGGCTCCTGCGGCAGGTACCCGATGCGCGTGCCCTTGTGGGCCCACGCCTCGCCCTGAAACTCCGTATCCACGCCCGCCATGATGCGCAGCAGCGACGACTTACCCGCGCCGTTGGGGCCGAGGACGCCGATCTTCGCGCCGGGATAGAACGAAAGCCAGATATCGTCGAGGATGATGCGCGAAGGCGGAACGACCTTGCGCAGTCCCTTCATGACGTAGATGAACTGCGGAGCCATGGAGTACGTGACAGGGGAACGGTACGGCCGCCCGACTGGCGGCCACAACACGAGGTGAAATCTAGGGAATCCCGGAAGCGCCGCGCCTTTCGGACACCGGATCGCCGAAAATCACCGATTTTCGACCAAAGGAACACCAAACCGCGGGTTTCCGCCCCGCGACCATCCCGGAAACGCGGTGACGCTGTGGACTGCCGGTCGTCGCCTGAATAGCCGATATATGAAGCTATCTCCATGTCCGTCCCTGTCGCCGCGCCGACCGCCTCGCCCGTCCTGAGCGTGCTCACGCGCCTGGCCCTCGCCATTGCGAGACGCCGGGCGTACGGCGACGTGCACCCCATGGTGCAGCAAGCCGACGAGCAGCTCACCGAGGCGCTCACGCGGCATCTCGCCAGCGAGGGGACGTTCTCGCTGGCCGTGGCGCATCGCGAATT
>NZ_JBIJAW010000355.1:0-3333 GCF_044345575.1 Gemmatimonas sp. | reverse complement strand
TGACAGAGCTCAAGCGCACGCCGCTCCACGAAGTGCATGTCGCCCTCGGCGCCAAGATCGTTCCCTTCGCCGGCTACGAGATGCCGGTGCAGTATCCCACCGGCATCACGGTCGAACACAAGGCGGTACGTGAGGCCTGCGGCATGTTCGATGTGTCGCACATGGGTGAAGTGATCGTGCGCGGCCCCGACGCCATCCGATTCGTGAACAGCGTCACGAGCAACGATGTCGCCGCCCTCGGTATCGGGCAGGTGCAGTACAGCACGCTGCTGCGCGGCGACGGGACGATCGTCGACGACTTGCTCGTGTATCGCTTTGCCGACCACCTCATGCTGGTCATCAACGCCAGCAATCGCGACAAGGACATCGCGCACCTCGAAGCGCATCGCGCCGGCTTCGATTGCACGATGACGGATATCTCCGACGCGACGGCGCTGCTCGCCATTCAGGGGCCGCAGGCGCCCGCCATCGTGGCGTCGCTTGCTGATGTGCCACTCGACGGCATCAAGTACTACTGGTTCACCGAAGGCAACGTGGCGGGTGTGCCGTGCATCATCTCGCGCACGGGGTACACCGGTGAGCTGGGCTTCGAGTTGTACTTCGATCACGCGCAGGCGGCGCAGGTGTGGAACGCCGTGATGGCGGCGGGCCCGGTGACGCCAGCCGGACTCGGATGTCGCGATTCCCTGCGTCTCGAGGCCGGCATGTGCCTCTACGGCAACGAACTCGACGACCGTACCACGCCGCTCGAGGCGGGGCTCAACTGGCTCGTGAAGCTGGGTAAGGCCGAACCGTTCCTCGGAAAGGACGTGCTCGTGCGCCAGCATCAGGATGGCACCGATCGCAAGCTCGTGGGCTTCACGTTCGATGAGCGCGCCATTCCGCGGCACGGTTACGGTGTGGTGTATGGCGGCGTGACGATCGGTGAAGTGTGCAGCGGCACCATGAGTCCCACGCTCGGGATTCCCGTGGGCACCTGTTATCTGCCGAGTGCCGCGGCCGTGGAGGGCACCGCGTTCGAGGTGGAGATTCGCGGCAAGATGATCCCGGCTCGGGTGGTGAAGCTGCCGTTCTACAAGCGCCCGGGGAAGGCGTGACCATACGCGCACGCCCCACCAGCGCGGGGCGGCGCGGCGGCGTCGAGGCTGACACGTTCGGCGTCGTAGCCATTCTCATGACCGACGTCGAGCCGGCCGTCCGGCTCAATGCGGCACTCGAGGCGCAGGGCGTCCACACGGTCACCATCTCGCCGATGGATGATGTGCGTGGCGACCTGCGTCGCGTACGCCCCACGGTGCTCGTGCTCACGGGGGCGTTGCTTGACAGTGCGAACGTGGCGCTCGTGCGCCACCTGCTCTGGGACAATGTTGCGGTGATCGGCTTCACCGACGTCGTCGATCCGCTCATGCAGGAACGGCTGCGTGAGGTGGGCTACGCGGAAACGTGGCCGAAGCCGATCATCGTGGACGACGTGGTGGACAGCATTCGCCGGCGGCTCGAGCGGTTGCGGTTGGCAGCGGACACGGGGCTCGTCGGCGAATCGGCGGCGATCCGGGAAGTGCTTGTGAAGGTGGAGCAGATCGCCCCCGTCACGAGCACCGTACTCATCGAAGGGGAGAGCGGCACCGGCAAGGAGCTGGTGGCGCGCGCCGTGCACCGGCTCAGTCCGCGTCGTGGCAAGCCGTTCATCGCGGTGAACGTGGGCGCCCTGCCGGAGACGCTACTCGAAAGCGAGTTGTTCGGGCACGAGAAGGGCGCGTTTACTGGCGCGGCCGAGCGTCGACTTGGTCGATTCGAGCTGGCCGATACGGGGACGCTCTTCCTCGACGAGATCGGCGAGATCCCGCCTGCCACGCAGGTGAAGCTGCTGCGCGTGCTCGAAGAGCGTGAGGTCACGCGCGTGGGTGGCACGCAGACCATCCCGGTCGATGTGCGTGTCGTGGCCGCGACCAATCGGCCGTTGCGTGAGCACGTCGACGAGGGGGCGTTCCGTGCCGATCTGTTCTACCGGCTCAATGTGCTGAGCGTCTATCTCCCGCCGCTGCGCGAGCGCCGGGAGGACATTCCGTTGCTCGTCCGAAAGTTCGTCACGGAGTTCTCGCAGCTGCACGATCGCGCGTTCAACGGCATTTCGGCCGACGCGCTGGCGTTGCTCGTGGAGTATCAGTGGCCGGGCAATGTGCGTGAGCTCCGCAATCTCGTGGAGAGCATGGTCGTGCTCGCGCACGGTCGTGAAATCGTTGCCGACGACATTCCGCGCGCCATTCGCGAGAGTGGAGGGCGTCGCCTGTTGCCGGTGCCCGTGGGGCCGCTGGTGCAGGGGAGCGAGCGGGCACAGGGGCGGGAGCTCGAGTTCATCGTGCGTTCGCTCGTCGAGCTCAAGCTGCAGGTGGAAGAGTTGCGGCGACGCATGGACCTCGAGCAGCGCCCGGTGCAGGCGGCGGGGTGGGTAGGAGAGGTCCGGCCGGTCGGATCGCCCATGCCCGGGCTCACGGAGGTCCTGCCGGTGAGCGGCTACGGGCTGGTGCGTGGAGGCATCGAGCCGCGCGACGAGAGTATCTCGGCGACGGTCATCACGCTCGCTCCTGGCATGACGATGGCAGAGATCGAGCGCCTGGCCATTCAGGCGGCCCTCCGAGACACGGGCGGAAACCGTAGAAAAGCCGCAGATTTGTTGGGGATCGGGGAGCGGACGCTCTACCGGAAGCTCCGGGAGTACGAGGGCGAGGAGATCGCCGACGGTCAGGGCTCCGTAGACGAAGCTTGAGGTGTGACGCCTTACCTTCATGCGGGACAAGACGTTGGGAGCTTTTTTGGTCTTGCCAGAAGGCGATCCCGGTCACATATTCGCTCTTGTCGACAGCCGACCCCTCCCACCGGTCTGCCCCTGCACCGGAGCTTGATCTGTCCATTCCCGTCAATTTCGGCATGACTACACCGGCCTCGGCCCCTGGCGCCATCGCCGGCAGCGTCCTGCCCTTGCGGCGTGCCGAAGAGCTGATTGCGACGCTCCCGGGCGTCATTTCCGTGCGGATCATCCCCGGCGATTCGGGGGCCATCGAGGAGGTCCACGTCCTCACGACGGATCAGGTCGCCCCGAAGAACACGGTGCGGAACATCGAAAGCGCGCTGATGGCGCAGCTGGGGCTGCGGATCAACCACCGGAAGGTCTCGATCGCGACGACGCTCGACGCGCCGCGGGCGCTCGATTCGGTGGTCGAGTCTGTGACGCCGGTGGGGTTGAGCGCGATCCCTGGGGGAGCGGCCGCTCCGGCTGTGCCGTTCTCGGTTCCGGTGGCTCCCGTCATGCCGGCATCCCAGACGCCTCCGGCT
>NZ_JBIJAW010000090.1:0-11069 GCF_044345575.1 Gemmatimonas sp. | reverse complement strand
ACAAGCTCCGCGGCACGCTCCGCATCGTCGCCGTGAAGGCGCCGGGCTTCGGCGATCGCCGCAAGGCGATGCTGCAGGACATCGCGACGCTCACGAAGGGTCAGGTCATCTCCGACGAAGTCGGCTTCAAGCTCGAGAACGCGGTCCTCACCGACCTCGGCTCGGCCAAGCGCATCGTGATCGACAAGGACAACACCACGATCATCGACGGCGCCGGTGACCAGAAGGACATCGAAGGCCGCGTGAAGGAAATCCGCGCCGCCATCGACAAGAGCACGTCGGACTACGATCGTGAGAAGCTCCAGGAGCGTCTCGCGAAGCTCGCCGGTGGCGTGGCCGTCATCAACGTCGGCGCCGCGACCGAAGCCGAAATGAAGGAGAAGAAGGCCCGCGTTGAAGACGCGCTGCACGCCACGCGTGCCGCCGTCGAAGAGGGCATCGTCCCGGGCGGCGGCGTCGCGCTGGTGCGCGCGCAGCATGTCCTCAAGGACGTGAAGGTCGCCGAGCGCGACGAACAGATCGGTGTCGACATCATCCGTCGCGCCATCGAAGAGCCGCTCCGCATGATCGTGCAGAACGCCGGCGGCGAAGGCTCCATCGTGATCGAGAAGATCCGCAACGCGAAGGAGACGAGCTTCGGCTACAACGCCCTCACGGACACGTACGAAGACCTCGTGCAGGCCGGCGTCATCGACCCGACCAAGGTTACGCGTACGGCGCTCCAGAACTCGGCCTCGATCGCCGGTCTGCTCCTCACGACCGAAGCGCTCATCGTCGAGAAGAAGGAAGACAAGCCGGCGGCTCCGGCCGGTGGCCCGGGCATGGGCGGCATGTACTAAGCCGATGGCTTAGCGACATCCTCTCCGCACCAAGCACGACGGGCGTCTCGCGAGAGACGCCCGTTCGTGTTTTCCGGCCACGGCGCCCACCGCTGGCGTCGAGGGGTACTCACCCCTTACGGCAGGGGAATCACCCGGTACTGCACCGCCATCGACAGGAGTTGATGAAACGGTTCCTCCGACGGCGGCGGCCCCGCCGTCGGCGACACGGCGAATTGCAGCGCCACCTCCGTCCCCGCCGTCGGAACTGGACCGGTGAGAATGGTCAGCCACGCCACTTCAAGGCGCTCCCCGGTCGAACCGGCGACCCCCGGCGCCCAGAAGACCATGGCAGGCAGCGGTATCGCCGGATCCAGGCGGACCTGCAGCTGCCAGCGCTGGTTGGCGCGCACGGTGATCGTCCCGCGATAGCAGTCGGGGCCGCACGCATTCCCGGTCGGTACGGCGTTCAGCATCGGCTGCATTGGGGCCGTGACGAACACCCCCCCGATCGTGACCGCCGTGACGGTACTGATCGGCGGCGCCTGTGCGACAGCGGGTTGGGCATGCAACGAGCGCCCGAGCATCGAGGTGCTGAGAGAAAAACAGGCGGCCGCGCAGGCGAGCCGCCCACACAGTCGACAGGGAATGGCGGCGGTCATGGCGCGGACACGGTGATGGACACGGGAAGGGAACAGTTGGCGGCACTCGCTGGCCGGTCGCGCAGCCAGTCGAGGGTGGCGCGGAAGTACAAGTCGAAGCTCTGGTTCACCGTGTAGCTGCCCCCGGTACCGATGGTGGTGGGCGATGTCGAGAGGGGGGTGGTGCGGCTCCCCGGGGTAAGTCCCCACGTGAGGCTCGACGCCGGGCGCGATGCGCAGCTGCCGGTCATCGAGGCAGACGCGGCCTGAATGCTCACGCGCCACCCCGACGTGGACGACACGGTGACGCGAAAACTGCCAGCCACATCGAACGCCCCCGCCGCGTAGTCGGCCGCGGTGAGCTGCCCGCTCGCGGGGAGCAGCGTGAAGTCCGGGCTCGCCGTGACCGTGAGCTGACGGGTGGGCTGAATCCGGTTCGTCACGACCAGATGCAGACGGCAGGTGCCGTTTCTCGAGGTGCCCGTATCACACGGTCCCGGGGCGGGAATCGACGACTGGGCGAACAGCGCGGTGCGCGGCGCCGCCGCCATGGTGGTCATGGAAGCCGCGGCCATCGCCACTCGCAACACCGTGGCCCACCGAGACGCCCGCAAGGCACGTAGGCGGGTCATTGTGGCCGCTCCGTGGATCGGGCGGCGGGACGGCTTCCCGTGGTCTTTGTGCGTGGGGCAGCTGCCCGCGCGGGCGCCGCGGAACGCGTGGGCGTCGGCGCGTCCGTGGCGCTCTCCACCGGAATCGCACCAGGTGCATCGGAGTTGAACGTGCGCATCCGCAACGGGCGCGGACGCACGTCGAGTGACACGTCGGGGGTGTTGGCGGTCGCGCCGATTTCGATCGTCGGTGCGCTGCCAGCCAGTGCCAGTGGCTCCTCGGCGGCCGACGCATCCATGACCAATTCGTAGCGGCCTATCGGCAACGCATCGACCACGTAGTGGCCGTCGCCAAGCGCGCGCGCGCGCCACGCATAGCCACTGCTGTCACGGGCCGATACCACCACTTGTGAGAGCGCCGCGCGAGAGAGGCGCGCCGAGTCGCTGGCAGGAACGCGAAGGGTGATATGCAACGGCTGCACCACGCGCAGCGCAATGGCTTCACCGGCCGCCACTCGGGGACGCGCCGCCACGAGCCCCGTGGGCACCGTACGCGCATCCACATCGTGACGAGTCTGAGAACAGGCGTAGCGTCCATGCGTATCGGTCGCCACCCGGCTTCCGCCGCACAGCACCACGACGCCCGCCACGCCACGTTCACCGCGGTCACGGCGGCCGTTCGCATTCTCGTCACGGAAGACGAGTCCGTTCGCGGACGAGGAGAGCCGCGGGAGCGTGGTCGCCCGATCGAGGCGTAACGAGTACAGCAGCGGCGCACGTCCGCTGGAGGTGGAGAGACTCATGAACGGGTTTCGCTCCACGCCCAGCGCCACGCGCATGCCCGCCACCAGGGGCACCGAGAGACTGGCGCGGGCGATCGCTGCGGCCGGGAGCGTGCGGCCGACCTGCATGCGCTGCCATTCCGCGTCGACGAGCAGGCTGCGCGTCAGAAAGGGTCGGAAACGGTCGAGCCGAACCGTCAGCGACTGCTGGCCCGGCAAGCTCCCCGTTGATCCGCTGTACTGCTGCTGCATGTAGGCGACGGAGAGCGCGCCGCGCATGCCGCCGCGTGAAGCGAGGACCATGTGATCGAGCCGCCACTGGCGGCTCGAGAGCGACGACAGATCAAGCCCACCGAGCGAACGATCGAGCTGTGCCAGCAGCGAGCGGCCGGTGAGTTGCGTGCCCGCCACGGTGACGTTGAGTGTACCGCCGCCCGCCAGCTCCTTGGTGCCGATGCGCCCCTGCGCGGTCCCCGCCGAGAACGCCTGACCGCGGGCTTCGAAGCCGAGGCTGCCGCTGCGCCAGAACGCGATGTTCGGTGTCACGTACCACCCGCGGTTCTGCGCCGCCCCCATTGTCTGGTTGTCGTCGCGCTGCGTCCACCCGCCAATGGCGATGTAGCTGCGCCGGCCGAGCATGTGCGTAGCCGTCGCCAGGAGCTCATCGGAGGCGCGGGCGAAGGCCTGTGATCCGCCAGGGGCGTGCATCGCACGAATGTCGAGACTGGAACGCTGACCAATGAGTCGCGCGCTGGTGGCCACGCCAAGGCCGGTACCACCGGCGTGTGTTCGATAGGCCAGCTCCGACGAGATCCCGGAGCCGAGTGCGCTGCCGAATCCGCCGCGGATCCCCCACACGTCGAGGGCGCGGCGCGTGGTGGGATCCTCCAGCGACGCGCCGAAGATCGCGGCCCGCGCGCGCGGCAGGTCGACGCCGAGTTCGCCACCGCGAAAGCGACCGGGCGCATGGCCCACAAGCGAGAACTGCTGCTGCTGCGACATGGGACGCAGGTCGAACGCCCGTGCCTGCAGTGCCCCGCGTCGCACCCGGGCTATACCGCCCAGGCCGGCCAGAAACTGGCCACCCAGTTCGGGAAACGCACCCGCTGTCGCCCCGGCGCTGAGCTGGGCACGCGGATGCTCGATTTCGAAGGAGGGGGGAGTGGTGAGCACGCCGGCGCGCGCGAGCGCGAAGCCCGCACCGCCAAGCGCCGAGTTCGCGCCGGCATACGAGAATCGTCCGGCGATACGCAGCGAGTCCGATACCGGCCCGCCAAGCGTCACGGCATAACCCTGCAGGGCCTCGGCCGCACCGCTGCGGCCAGCCACGACCGACGTCGTGAGCGTTGGCCCCGCCGCCGTGCCGGTGATATCGGACAGCACATCCACCGGGACCTGCACCACCAGCGGCGCACTGTCCGGGCGGGCAAGCTGCACCGGGACCATGACCACGCCTTGATTGGCGCTCGAGGGTACCCACAGGCGCAGGGCCAGGGTGCGACTCGTACCGGACGCGAGCGCCCGCGCCTGCGGCTCGACGCGTTCGATCGGACGCAACTCTACTCGCCAGTCGCTCGGTGCGTCAACGCGAATCGCCGGGTTCTCCGGCACGTTGCCATCGTTGCTCACTCGGATCGCCAACTGGCTCCACCGTCCGCGTGACGCGGCGATCCCCTGCGGTGGCACTGACATCGCGAGACGTCGCATCACCGGCACCTCGGCATCAACGGCAACCTGCGCGGTGGCCGCGCCTAGTGTGAACTCTACGGTCCCAGCCAGCGATCGGCCGGCCGGCGCGCGACGCGACACGCGAAGGGCAAGGACGAGCGCCGAGTCGCGGGCGAGATCGAGAAATCCGCTGGAGGGACCCACAACTTGCACGAAGCGCGACACCACCACGCGATACTGCGCTCGGCGGTTCGCGTCGGTTCCATCCCACCGCATGCGGGTCGGAACGGTCACCCGAACCACGAGCAGTTCGCTGCCCCGTGTCTCGACGACGAGATGCGTTGCCGCCGCGTTCTTGTCGTCCTTGCGATCCGTCGTGCGGTCGTGGTCGACGGCGGCGGAGGCGTTGGTGCGTGCGTCGGCCGCCACCGAGGTCCGTTCGGCCGCCCGGTCGGGTGATCGCGTGGCCGATGCCGGACGCACGATGATGACGCGGCTCCCCATGACGAACGCCCCGTCACGCGCGCGCCCGTCCCCCCGGAGGGAACCGACGTAGGCTTGTCCCAGGACGTCCCCTGCCATGGCCAGGCTACTCACGAGGCCGGTCATGACCGACACCATTACCCGCCGCATCGATCAGCCCTGACGCAGACGGAAACGGAACTCCGGGGTGTACGTGCCGACAGGCGTCCGCAGCGGGTCCCAGGAGAGCGGCTGGCACACCCAGACCGTGATCGCGGCGGCCGCGTTCACGAAGGCGATGGTCGGCGCCTGCGACGAGGGCGCGGCGCTGATGCCGGTAATGTCGATGGCGCAGTCAGCCAAGCGCGTCGGCTGCGTGCCGCCCACCTTGATGCGGAGCCCCGTGGGCGGTTGGGTGGCAGCGGCCAGGGTCACCTCGCACGGCCGCCGCCCGCACTTGAGCACCGTCACGTTGAGCGAGCCGAGCACGGCGAATCCCGCCTGGAAATCGGCTGGTTCGGGCGTCGGACGCACCGGCGTGAAGGTCACGCTCATGCAGCTGTTGGAATTGCCAGATGCACAGGTCTGCGCCGCTGCCGCGCCCAGTGGCACGATCCAGCATGCCAGCAGCAGGACGCTTGTGTGAATCACGGAACGGCGCAGGGAGAACGACACGGAAGGCTCAGCGTACGTCGTGGCTGTACATGCCGGCGGCAATCTCCTGACCGCCGTAGTCGACGATGGAGAGCAGCAGGTACTTGCCCTTCGGCAAGTCGGGCAATGTGGCCGTCGTATGCATGACGGCACCCGGCAACGCGTACATCGGGGGCAGGTCGATAGTCTGCACGAGGGAGTTATCGTCACGACGGATTTCCAGTCGTCCCTTGGTGACGTAGTGCTTGGCACCGCGATTGGCGAACGCCACGATCGCGACGTCGTGCGCGACACTGTTGCGCGTCGTGCGCGCCACGGACAGCCCTTCCACCTCGCCGTCCACTGCCAGGCCATCGTGCGCCACGTAGACCTTGAGCCCCGTGCGCACGTTGTACATCAGCTGGCGTCCAGCGCCCTGCGGTGTGCTGGTGGGGGATTCCACCACGACCAGAGACCAGCACTCCCGGCTGAGCCGCGCCGGACCGGTGTAGTCAATGCGTACGGTTTGCGCCTCGCCGGGCTTGAGCGAGAGCGACATGGGGAACACCTGCAATGAGTTGGCGCAGCTACCGGAGATCGTACCTACCGGATAGAAGCGATTGTTGCCGTCCGGGGCGCGATCCCAGTCTTCCAGCTTGATCACGGCCTGAGCGGGCGTCGTACCTTCGTTGCGGACCGTGAGCACGCCGGTACGCTCTTCGGCGCCATCGGCCTGGAGCACGAGATCGAGCTTGTCGATCGCCAGCTGGGCCTGTGCCTCGTGCATCGGTACACACACCAGCGTGGCCACGAAGGCGAGACGGGCGAACTGGGCGAAACGCGAGACGGATGTCATGGCGAAGTGAGAGTGATGTTGACGGGGATCGAATAGTTGCCGGGCGGATTGGCCGTCCAGCTCCACAACGAACGGTAGAAAATCGCGAGTGATCGGCCGCTGGTGGCTGGCGCAACCAGACTGTTCGTCGGCCAGAGCGTGGCGCTCGTCGCGCTGCTCACCCACGGGCCGCTCGCCGTGGCACTCCACTGGAGATCACTGGCTGGTTTCTGCGGGTTCGCCGCCGACCCGCTGTAGGTCCACGTGCTTGCCGCACTTTGTACCGAGACCCGATACGGCGAATTGGCGCGCACCACCATCGTGGGCCCCGCCACCTCGGCGAAGCCTGCGGACAACACCTGCGCGGTCAGCGTGGGGATCGTGGTGCTGCTCGCACTGAGCGCGAGGCTGACCACCATGGGCTGCGGTAAACGGAGTGTTACCGCGACCGTACAACTGGTGGTGCTGCTGCAGGTGCTTTGGGCCGACAGGGGTTGGCCGACACCCGACAGCAACATCCCGAGCAGAAGGGAAACCGCGCGGCGTCGCACGGGAGCTCCGGGATAGGGGCGTGTGCGGGATCCGCGAGGGGGCCGCGGATCCCGCCCTCACCGTGTTACGGCGACGTGAGCGTGTAGTTCACCGCGAGGCTGTATGCGCCCGGGGCATCCGTCGTCCAGTTGTATACGACGTTATAGCCGATGGAGATATTCGAGCTGGCCGTGGCCGATGCGCCCGACGCGATCTGTACGCCGGCCGTCGACAGCGCCGATGTGGTGCTGAAGTTGTCGATGCTCAGCTTGAGGTCGCCGGCCGACTTGCTGTTGGTGCCGCCGGTCCACGTGGCAGCGGCCGCCGAGGCCGTGACCTTGTAGCTCGAGTTCGCCTTGACGGTGAGCGAGATCGCATTGGCGTCGCTCACGCCCGCCGAAGCGCCGAAGTTCGCGGCGGTCGGCGCGGTCAGATTCGTCGTCGCCGAGCTCACCTGCAGGCTGGCCACGTACGGGACACTCACGTTGACGGTATTGGTGACAGAGCAGTTCGTCGGGCCAGCCGACGTCGTACCGGTGCAGTTCAGAGCCTGCGCCTGAGCGGTTCCCGCCAGGACGGCCGACATGGCGGCCGTGGCGATGATCCGAGTGACCTTCATCGATCTCTCCGGAATTAAGGGGGCGTACGGGAGTCTCCCGTAACTGGCTGATCTCGACGGAGTTCGGGGGAGCCGAGATTGTGACAGCCATCAGCAGGAAGATCGACCTGAGCCGCAGGTCACAAAAACTTGATTGCGTATTTGGTCTTACCTAAATTCTGGAAAATCGGCCGCTCCTGTGACGAACTCATCCGTAGTTGCGTCAATCGTTCGTTGTCGTCCTCTACTCATGACTCTGATGAGACGCCGGTTTCTGACTGCTTCATTTCGGCTAAGTGCCGTATTTACATCTGTTTGTGCCATGTCCGCCTGCCTGCCAGCCACAAGCGAGCCCAGCGGTGTCACGCCGCTGGAAGGCCAGTGGGACGTAAATGGGCAGTCGGCGTCCGGCGCCGGCGGGGCATTTCAGGGAACGTGGACGGTGCGGAGCACGTCGGCCGTCGCATTCGCCGGCAGCTTCGACGTCATCGAATCCACGAGTGGGGGCGGGCAACGCCGCCTCACCGGGCCCGTAACGGGACGCATGGCCAACGCCAACACCGCGGAATTCGATGTGATCGTCATCGGCTCCACCCGTCGACACATCGGCACCCTACAGGCCGACACGGCAAAAGGCAGCTGGTTCGATGTCAGCCAGAACGGGGCGGTCGAGGCATCGGGCACCTTTCGCGCGGTGCGTCGCCGCTAGAGCCCCAGCGAGAGCTGTGCGGCAGCCGGGCGGCCGACACCCCCGTCGGCGCTGACGGGGGACAACACGATCCGTTGCGGGGCCGCGAGCACGCTGTCGCGCTTCCACGCGGCCTTCCGGAGCGCATCGCGCGCGGTCTTCACCGCCAACTCCGGGGTGTTGTTGGTTTCGCTCAGGTGCGCCAGAACGACCGCGCGTAGACCGCGATGCGCACAGGCGGCGGCCAGCGCCGACGCGTGTCGGTTGGACAGATGGCCCTGCCCGCCGCCGATGCGGGCCTTGAGAGGCGCCGGATACGGCCCGTCGGCCAGCATCGCGTCGTCGTGGTTCGACTCCAGCACCAGCAGGTCCAATCGTTCGAGAAAGGCAGCCAGCCCGTCTGGCACGTGCCCCGCATCGAGTACGATTCCGGCACGGGCGCCACTCGCCTCGTCCGTCAGCACGAAGGCCCGGCAATCGCTCGCGTCGTGGGGTACCGGCGTGTGCTCCACGGTGAACCCGCAAAGCGACATCTGGCCGCTTGTCCCCAACACTGCAACGTCGGCGGGCGCTCCGCTCGCCTGCACGGACAGCGCCGTATGGGTGGCGGCCGAGGCGTGCACGGTCCATGACCAGCGATCGCAAGCCGCTGCGGCCCCGCATGCATGGTCGACATGCTCGTGCGTGAGGAGCAGCCCACCCACCTCTTCAGGGCGGCGCGCGGCCGCCTCGAACCGCTTCGCAAGCGTGCGCACCCCGAAGCCGGCATCCACCAGCAGGCTGCCAGCACTACCGTCCACCAGGATCGCATTCCCGCGACTCCCGGAGCCAAGCATCGTAATCGTGATCATGGCCGGGTTCTCAGCGACGGGGCCAACGCAGGTCGGCCGTGGCCACCGCGTGCAGTGTGCGCCACCACCGCCGCGGGCGATCGGACAGGAGAACCTGCCGACGCGCCATCATGCGCTCGGCCATGTCCACGAACTTGTCCACCCCGAACTCGGCATACGGCACGCTTCCGCCCCACGAGAACGGGGCCACCGCCTTCGGCGGCATACTGTCGTACACATTGGCACCGGTGCCGACGACACATCCAGTGGTGAGTCGCAGCCCGATCCCCGTTTTCGCATGATCGCCGAATAGCGTGCCGAGGAACTGCATCCCGGTGTCCACGAGGCCATCGGGGGTCCAGAGCGACACGGTGCCGTAGGTGTTCTTGAGATTGCTCGTGGTGGTGCCGGCGCCGAGGTTCACCCAGCGACCGAGAACCGAGTGGCCGACAAACCCGTCGTGCCCCTTGTTCGCATGCCCCACGAATGTCGTCACCGACACCTCGCCGTGCACGCGACAGACCTCGCCGATCGAGCACCCGGACACGCGTCCGCCGAGAATGGCCGAGGACTCCCCCACGAAACAGGGGCCCACCACGCGCGAAAACGCCTGCACCGACGCCCCTTGGCACAGCAGCACTGGCCCCGCCGTGGTATCAAACACCACGTGCGGCTCCACCGTGGCGCCGTCGGCCACGAACACGCCGTGATCCCCCAGGACCGTCACGCCGTCCTGCGACAGCTTTCGCGCGCTCAGGGCCGGCACCAGCGCCGGAATATCTCGTAACAGGAGGGTCTGCAGCTGCCCCACGATGTCCCACACCTCTTCGAGCCAGAGCCCCGGAATGGTGGCCATGGAGCCTGTGCCAGGGAGCACGTCGTCGAGCGTGAACTGTGGGTCGTGGAGCTGCTCCTGTGCCACCGGGGCTGCGAGCCGTACCGCCGCCACCTGCTGCTCGATGATGAGGACCGTGGCCGAACTCAGCGCCGGCAGCAGGGTCGGCACCGCCCGGCTATTCACCAGCCACGCGCCGGCCGGCACATCGCCCTCATGATGCGGGGGCGCGTCGAACTCCTCGAACCCGGCGAGATGCGGGGAGGAGATGTGGCCGAGAACCGATGTCTGCAGGACCTGCTGCCAGCGCTGGCGCTGCAGCAGAGCACCCACCCGCATTTCGCTCAACGGGCGCGACGTGGAGAAGGGTTCGAAACGGCGCGCGCGCGCATCGTCGAGGACGAACATCATGGAGCGCGCATCTCGGGCGGCAGCGCGTCCAGCAACGTCTTGAGGTCGGCAGCCTGCTCGCGGGTGGTCACCATGACGAGACCGTCACGGGCCACCACCACGAGATCCTGCACGCCGTACAGCACCACGCGGGTGCCTTCCGCGTGCACGACATTGCCCGTGGCCTTGCACGCGAACGTCGGGCCCAGCATGGCGTTCTCCTGCGCATCGTGGGTGCGCACGCGGTGCAGCGCCGCCCACGTGCCCACGTCGTCCCAGCCGAACTCGCCGGCCAGCACGAGCACTCGTGACGAACGCTCCAGTACCCCCACGTCGATCGCGATCGACTTCACCTGAGCGAAGAACGCGGCCAGGTCGTGGCCGGCGGCGTCGAGCGCCGGCTGTACTTCGGGCGTGAGCGCGCGGATCTCGTCGAGCAGGTCGCCCACGCACCAGGCGAAGATCCCCGAGTTCCACAGATACCCGTCGTTCACCATACGTTCGGCTGTCGCGCGATCGGGCTTCTCCGCGAACCGGGCCACCTTGCGTACGCCGTCCCGGAGGAGGTCGCCGGGCTGGATGTAGCCGAACCCCGGATCGGGCCGCGACGGCACGATCCCTACGGTCACGAGCGCGCGCTCGTCGAGTGCCACCTGCGCCGCCCGGTCGAGCGTGGCGCGGAACGTCGGCACGTCACCGATGGCCCAGTCCGCGTGGGTGCACACCATCACGGCCTCTCGGCCGTCA
>NZ_JBIJAW010000354.1:0-3346 GCF_044345575.1 Gemmatimonas sp. | reverse complement strand
GGCCAAACGCATACTCACCGGCCCGGCGCAGCACCTGGAACACGACAAACACCGACAACGTGCCCCACGTGCCGAGTGCGGCAAAGCCCACCAGACTCAGAATGGGCATGATTGCCAGCGTGGCGCCCACGCCCACCCACTTGATCACGCGCCCCGTCACGAACAGCTGCGCAAGAATCGTCAGACTCTGCACCACCGTATCGATGGTGGCCAGAAACGCCGTCCGCGCCTCACGGTCGGCGTAGCGCGCCCCCACGATCTCCGCCTGCTGGAAGTACAGGATCGTGGACCCGATGGTGAACAGCAGCATGTATGCGCAGATGCCGAGCAGGTACGGACTCGTGAGCACATGGGTGATGCCCGCCAACGACGAGCCACCCACGGGTTTTTCCGCTTCGTCACGCGCGCGCGTATCGGCACGGAAGCTCGGCGGAAACCGTCGCGCCGCCTGCACCGCACATTCGAGCAGCACCACACTCATCACCATGAGCACCGGCGTGCCCACCACCTCGGCGAGTCGCGACGTCAGAAACGCGCCGACGAGCGCGCCGAGTGTACCACCCACGCTGATGAAGCCGAACAACCGCTTCCCCTGCTCCGGCCGGAACGTATCGGCCATGAATCCCCAGAATACCGAGGGGATGAAGAGCGAGTAGATGCTGGTGAGAATCCAGAACGCCGGCCCGAGATACGGCTCCCATGACGTGGGACCGTACTTGATGATGGCCGCGAACCCCAGCAGCAGCGCGATGAACACGCGATACACGATGGGGATGAAGCGGCGCACCGGGAGTCGGGCCACGATCGCCGAGTACACGGGGTTCATGGCGAGCGTGGTAAGCAACGTGCCGGTGAACAGCCACGGCAGCTTGTCCGTCCCGGCGGCCACACCAGCGGCATCACGCACGGCGCGCAGAATGAAGTAGCTCGCGAGGGCGAAGAAGAAGTACGTGGCCGCCAGCAGCGTCGCGCGTTCTTCGCCCTCCTCGACCGTGCCGAGCCGCGAAAGCAAGCGCCTCACTCGAGACCCGATTTACCGGACTGCTTCGCCCGCCACTCCGCCAGCACCTGCTGCTCTTTCTCCGGCGGCAGCCCGGCCTTGAGCTGCGCCTGCCGCTCGGGCGTCTGTTGATGGAAGTAGGTCAGCGTATCGCGCGCGGTCTCCGCGAGCGGGCGGAAGGTGAGCCCCGCCGCCACCGCCTTGCTGATGTCCATGCGCGCCCACCCCGCGCTGTTGCCGCGGGGCGGCATCCACACGGGCAGGTCGGCGTACGGCCGCAGCTTGCGCTCAAGCAGGAAATCGGCGTCCACCCAGGTGAAGCGCGTGTCGCTCGTGGTCACCGCCTTGCAGCCGTACAGCATCTCGCTCATGGTGAGCCCGTGCTTGGGCCCCACGGCGTTGTACGTGCCTGTGGCATCGGCTTCGCACAACCGCACGATGAACTCGGTCAGATCGCGCTGATCGATGAAGGCCACCGGGTCATCCGGCGTCCCCGCGGCCAGCATCTCCCCACCCTGCTCCACGCGAATGGGCCAGTACGAAAAGCGATCGGTGAGATCGCCGGGGCCCACGATGAGCCCCGGACGCACGATGAGCGTCTTGTTCTCACCGAACGTGGTCTTGGCGTCCATCTCGCCGCGCACTTTGCGTTCACCGTACGTGGCACTCTGCTCCGTGGCGTCGGGCGCCGACGGCGTGTTGAGCAAATCCACGTCCGCTTCGCTGATGCCGATCTTGCCGCGGTTCTTGTACGTGCTGAGCGTGCTCACGAACACGTACTTCCCCACGTTGGGCGCGAGCACGGCACCAGCCTCGCGCACCCAGCGCGGTACCTGCACCGGATTGTCGATCACCACGTCCCACGTGCGACCCTCCAGCGCCTTGTAGCCACCGGGCGCATTGCGGTCACCGATGAGCTTCTCGACGTTGGGGAACAGCTTGGGGTTGGTCACGCCACGATTGAACAGCGTCACCGTGTGCCCGCGCGACAGCGCGTACTCCACCTGATGCGGCCCAATGAAGCCGGTGCCACCAAGAATGAGAATGCGCAGCGGCTTGATGGGCGTGTCGACTGTCGCCATGGTCACGAGCCCCGCTTCGCGTGCCACGCGGCGAGCACCGCCTTCTCCTTCTCCGGCGCGATACCGGCGCGCGCCTTCTCCTGCTCGGCGGCCGGACGCGTCTTGTACCAGTCGAGCGTGCTCTTCGCCGTGTCGGCCAGCGGACGGAAGGTGAGCCCCGCCGCATACGCCTTCTGACAGTTCACCTGCATGAAGCCGAGCGTGGGGCCCATCGCCGGCTGCCACACCGGCATCTCGCTCCACGCGCGCACCTTCTGTTCGGCGAGGAACTCCGCGGGCACCCAGGTGAACTTCGCATCGCTCGTGGTGACGCTCTTGATGCCCAGCAACATCTCGGCAATTGTCGTCGGGCCCTTGGGACCCGTGGCGTTGAAGGTCCCGATGGTGTGGTTCTCGCCGCAGCGCACAATCCACTCGCTGAGATCGTGCACATCGACGTACTGCACGGGATCGTTCGGCGTACCCGGCGCGAGAATCTCGCCACCCTTGTCGATGCGCACCGGCCAATACGAGAAGCGGTCACTGAGATCACCGGGGCCCACGATGAGACCGGGACGCACGATGGTCAGCTTGTCCTCGCCGAACTGGGTCTTCGCTTCGATTTCAGCGCGCACCTTGTTGGGACCGTACGCGGCGCCATCGTTGCTCGCCCAGATCGACTCGTCACCCGGCTTATGCAACGGACCGTTCTCGTCCATCCCCGGCTTCGAGTAATCACTGAACACCGAGATGGTGGAGACGAAGATGTACTGCCCCACGCGCCCCTTGAGCGCCTGCCCCGCATCGCGCACCCACGCGGGATTGCGCACGGGATTGTCGATCACGACATCCCACGTACCCTGCTTCAGCCCATCGTGACCGCCGGCGACGTTGCGATCGCCCACGATGCGCGGCACACCGGGGAACAGCCCCACATTGGTCATGCCGCGATTGAACAGCGTGAGCTTGTGCTTGCGCGCGAGCGCGTACTCCACCTGCTGCGGTCCGATGAAGCCGGTACCGCCGAGGATGAGGATGCGCAGCGGCTTTGGCTGTGGCTCGCCGGTCTCCGGGCGATACGCCAGCGGACGCACGCCGTCAGCCGTGAATGCCTCAGCCACGGCGGGCAGGCCGAGGCCCACCGCACCACCGATGATGGCCGAGCTCTTGAGGAACTGCCTGCGATCGAGGGTCATGGCGTGATCTTCCGGTCGAGTTGCTGAATGGTCTTGGTGCTGGCGGGACGTTCCTTTCGCAGACGGGCCGACACGACTTCGGTGCGGGC
>NZ_JBIJAW010000353.1:0-3352 GCF_044345575.1 Gemmatimonas sp. | reverse complement strand
CCGATTGGAGTGATCAGGAGAACGCCGACATCTTCGGCGCGTGTGCCCATCCGAATTACCATGGGCACACCTACGTGTGTGACGTGACGGTGGCAGGGCCGGTGGACGAGGAGACCGGGTTTCTCGTGGACCTTGGGTTTCTCGATCGGGTGCTGCAACGGGAAGTGCGTGACCGGTTCGATCACCGCAACATCAATCTCGATGTGCCGGAATTCGCCGACGGCAAGATGATTCCCACCGGCGAAAACCTGGCGCGTTTCATCTGCGAACGGGTGCAGGCGGCGCTCGCGCACACGACGGCGCGTGTGATCAAGGTGCATCTCGCCGAAGATGCGACACTCAGCAGCAGCTACGAGGTGGACGCGTGAGCCGCGCGATGCGATGGACCGCCATGACCATCTGGTCGTCCACGGCAGTGGTGGTGGCCAGCGCGTGCGCGCGCTCGAGCACGCAGGCGTCGATCGAGCCACGCCGGCCGGAGCCGGTCGCGCCGGCCATGATGCCCGTGGCGGAGGTACCCGCACCCACGGTGAAGCAGCAGTTGCAGCACACGGTCGACTCGATCGTCGCCGCGCCGATGTGGCGCAATGCGCGGCTCGGCATTCTCGTGGTCGACCCGGAGACGGGTGACACGCTGGTCAGCCACGACGCCGATCGCCTGTTCATGCCGGCGTCGAACCAGAAGCTGCTGACCGGCGCCATTGCCACCACCGTGCTCGGCCCCGACTACCGGTGGCGCACGCCCGTCTTGTTGCATGGCATGCAACGCGGCAGCACGTGGTACGGCAACGTGTACCTGCAGGGAAGCGGCGATCCGAGCATCAGTGACGCGCTGCGCGGCGGTCGGGCTCAGGCGGCATTCGACGAAGCGGTTACCGCATTGCGCACCCGCGGCATTCGCCGCATTACCGGGCACGTTTTGCCCGCTGGCGACGCGCTGCCGGGGCTCACCACCGGCTACGGGTGGGCCTACGACGATTTCGACGCCGCCTATAGCGCCGCCATCGACGAGCTGATGTTCAACGAGGGCGAGCTGTATGTGACGGTGCGGGCCGGTCGCACCATCGGCGCCGCCGTGTCGGCCAGCACGACGCCCACGCTGCGCTACCCGGCGCTGCGTATCGAGGCGACGACCCGCGACAGCGTCGCGGCAGCCGGCGCGCCACGACCGGCCCGCCTGCAGGCCGCGTACGACAGCGTGGGACACACCCTCGTGCTTACAGGTACGCTCGCCCTCGGCGACAGTGCGCGACTCACCGTGGCCTACCGCCACCCCGCGGATGCGTTCGTCGCTGCCTTCGGGGAGTCGCTCGCGGCCGAACGCATCGTCGTGCGGGGAAAGCCACTCGCCCGCCGTGACACGAGCGGCCGCGCGCTCGATACGCTCGCGGTGATCGTGTCGCCCCCGTTCGCCGAAGTGCTCAAGCGCATGGAAAAGCCGTCGCAGAACCAGATGGCTGAACTGTTCTTCCGCACGGTGGCGCTGCATGCCACGGGCAGCGGGTCGGCCGACAGTGCGCAGGCGATCGGCACGCGCACGCTCGCCTCGTGGGGCATCACCGCGGCCGACGTGGCGTATCGTGATGGCAGCGGCCTCTCGCGGCACGACTACCTCACGCCCCGCGCGGTGGTGAAGGTGCTCGATGTGATGCGCCGCTCGCCGCACGCCGCGCTGTTCCGCGACGCGCTGCCCATTGCCGGTGTCGACGGCACGATTCGCTCGCGCATGCGCGGCACGCCCGCCGAAGGCAACGTGCGTGCGAAAACCGGGACGCTGGACAAAACGCGTTCGTTGAGCGGCTACGTGACGACCGTCAACGGGCGCGTACTGCTCTTCTCAATGCTTGCGAACAACTTCACGACGCCCAACCGCGAAGTGGAGCGCGTGCAGGATCTCATCGCCGGCTTCCTGGCCGGCAGTACCCTCACCAGCGGCGGCGGGAAGTGACCGGCAACACGGGGATGGGCGCCGCAACGGGCCTGTCGTTTGCCGATGCCCTCGCCGCCGTGCTCCGGGGAGCGGGGGAACGGCGCCCCCGCAGCGAGGTCGTGCCGATCGAACAGGCATTCGGACGCGCCCTGTCGCAGGACGTGACTAGCCGTATCGCGCTGCCTCCGTGGGACAACGCCGGCATGGATGGGTATGCCGTGCAGAAGGCCGACGTGCTTGGGGCCACGACCGTCGTGCCGCGCGCGTTGCCCGTGGTCGGCACCAGTGTGGCCGGCGCCGACCCCACCTCGTTGCCGTGGGTACAGCAGGGAACGGCCGTGCGCATCATGACCGGTGCGCCCATGCCTCCCGGTGCCGATGCAGTTGTGCGCATCGAGGACACCGACGGTGGTGAATCGGTCGTGCAGATTCGCCACGACCGCGACGTTCTCGGGCGTGGCAACGTACGGCCGCGTGGTGAGGATATCGCGGCCAACAGTGTCCTGTTTACCGCGGGCACGTCACTCCGTGCGTCGCACCTCGGCGCACTGGCGAGCATCGGCATGCGCGACGTGCCCGTATTCGCGGCACCGCGCGTCACCATCGTTTCGAGCGGCGACGAACTGGTCCTGCTCGACCGGTTCGATGAAGTGGAGAGTGGCCATCGCATCGTGTCCTCCAGCAGCTATGCGCTGCCGGCCCTCTTGCGGGGGGCTGGGGCCGAGGTCACCATGGCCCCGCTGGTGCACGATTCACTCGACGCCCTGACGCAGGCGATCGGTGGGGCGCTCGACGCCGGCTGCGATCTGCTCGTCACCACCGGCGGCGTGTCGGTTGGCGCGCACGATTACACCCGAGACGCGCTCGCTGCGTTGGGCGGATCGCAAAGCTTCTGGCGGGCACGCATTCGCCCTGGTGGTCCCGTTGGTACCGGTACCGTGCGCTCGGTACCGTGGGTTGGTCTGCCCGGCAATCCCGTGTCGACCATGGTGACCGGCGCATTGTTCGCCTGGCCATTGCTGCGGGCACTGGGTGGCCACGCCGCCGTGCACCACGCGCGGATTCCGGTTCGCATGATGGATGCGGCCGACACGCCGGCGCCTCTTACCTACTTCCTGCGCATCACGTTGCACGTCGGTCCGGATGGCATGCTCGAAGCGCGACTCGCCGGCGCACAGGGATCCAATCTGCTGCGAACCATGGCCCTCGCCGACGCCCTGCTCGAAGTACCGGAACATGTCGCGCAGGTGGAAGCGGGATCGGTTTTGTCTGCCGTGCTCCTCCCCGATGCGCCCGTACTGTTCGCCGCGACGGAGCGTGTGTCGTGACGGAAACCGGTGCGCATTCCAACCTGATCGAGTTGTCGGGTTTGCACGGTGCCGATCTCGAAGCGGCGTTCGCCCGCAAGTTCGAAACGGCCAC
>NZ_JBIJAW010000006.1:0-35781 GCF_044345575.1 Gemmatimonas sp. | reverse complement strand
GCGTCGCTGTTCGTGCTGCGGGCGCGCGATGGGGCGCGAGGGGTACGGAGTCCGGTCACGTCGCCCCTCCATCCGCTGGGGACGATCGTGTTCGTGGCGGCGGCGCTGTACGTGGTGGTGGGATCCATTCAGTCGAACCCGGGCAATGCGGCGCGCGGTGCCGGCCTGCTGCTGCTTGGGGTGCCGGTGTACCTCTATTGGAATCGTCAACGCCTAGGTCGGGAGACGACTGCTGCATGACTGCATCGCCTGGGATCATGTCGCCGCGCGTGGCCGCGCTCACTGTGTATCCGCTCAAATCGGCAGCTGGCATCCGTGTCGACACGCTGCACCTCGACGACCGCGGGGCGATGGGTGATCGCCGCTGGTTGCTGGTGGACGGGGAGGGGCACGCCATCACGGCGCGCGAGTGTCACGCGCTGTTGCACATTACTCCGCGCTTCGCCACGTCCGATCGGAACGGGGCGTTGCTGCTCGACGCGCCGCGCCACACGACGTTCACCGCGGTGGTGCCGGGCGCTGATCATATCGCGCGGCCGGTATTCATCTGGGACGATGCCACCCTCGCGCTCGACGCCGGTGATGACGCGGCGGACTGGTGCAGCGATGTGATCGGGCGTGCGTGCCGTCTCGTGTACCTCGACGAAGACGCGCAGCGTCCACTCAAGCGGAAGTATGCGGGTCCCGTTGCCGCTGAGCGACGGCACGTGGCCTTTACCGACGGGGCCCCGCTGCTGATGCTCGGGCTGCCCAGTGTCGATGCGCTCAATGCGCGCCTCGTGGAGCAGGGCGCGCCGGCGGCGCTCGACCGTCGGCGATTCCGCGCCAATGTGTGGCTCGACGGGCTGGGGGCGCACGAAGAGGATGGGTGGAGCCTCGTGCAAATCGGCGACGTCCGCTTCGGCCTGGGATCCCTGTGCACCCGCTGTGTGCTCACCACCGTCGATCCGGACACGCTGGAGCAGGGGCTCGAACCATTGCGGGTCTGGGGCGGGTACCGGCGCACCAGTGAGGGGGTGGTGTTCGGCGTCAACGCCACCCACGAGACCCCGGGCACCATCCACGTGGGTGATACCGTGCATGTTCTGGGCACACGCTAAGCGGATGAACGCTGCTTGATCAGCGGCTCTTCCTCCCTGAAAGTCGACAAGCCCGACTGAGTACGTATAGAGAACGGGAGAAAAGGGGGAACTGAAATTGGGAGAAAAGGGGAAAAGGAGAAAAAGAGTCATGGTGATGTGCGGTTGAACACCAACGCCTCATTTTCTCCCACCCTCCTTTTCTCCCAATATCAGTTCCCCCTTTTCTTTGTTTCTCCGCTGTGGCGAGATCGACTTGGTCCATCGACTTGGTCCGGGGTGTGGGTTTCGGCATCCCGGTGCCCTAGAATCCCTGCGTGACCGATAGCGCCCGCCAACCCGACCCGCAGGTCCCCACCTCGCTCCGCATCATTCGCGGGGCCAACCGCACACTCGGGCGCGTCGCGCCGCGGGTGGTCGCGCGCCTGAACCAGCGCCTCTTCTCCACGCCGCGGCGGTTCACCCCCCGGGAATGGGAGCGGCAGTTCGAGGCCATGGGCACGAGAGAGCGGCTGCCCAATGGCGCCTCATTGCTGATCGCCGGCGACGGCCCGCGCACGGTGGTGCTGATGCACGGCTGGGAAGGACGGGCGACGCAGTTCGCTCACTTCGCGCCCCCGCTGCTCGCCGCCGGTTTTCGCGTGATCGGTGTGGACGGCCCTGCACATGGAGACGCCCGGGGCAAGTACGCGGATCCCTATTTGTTCGCCGAAACGCTGCATGAAATGGCGGCGCGTCACGGTGCCCCGTTCGGGGCTATCGGCCACTCCATGGGCGGTGGGGCAATCGCGATTGCGCTCGCCAGCGGACTGGAGGCCCGTCGGGCGGTGGTGATTGCCAGCCCTTCCTCCATGCATGATGTGTTGCACCGCTTTGCGCACGCGATGCATATGCCGTCGGGGGTCACTCGGCACTTCGTCGAGCGGTTGCGTGCGCAGGTCGCCGGTCGCGGACATTCCACCGTGGACCTTCCCGACCTGCTCGCGAGCGTGCGGACGGCCGGACTTGTCGTGCACGCGCAGGATGACAAGGAGGTGCCGTTCAGCGATGGGGAGCGGCTGGCAGGCGCGTGGCCGGGGGCGGCACTGTTCCCGGTCGACGGCGTGGGACACCGACGAATCCTGCGGGACCCGTCCGTGATCACCGCCGCCGTGAACTTCGTGAGCGAATCAACGAGCTGACCCCGTGATTGGGCGGTCAGTACAGCTGCGCCCAGCTCCGTTCCTTCGTGCGGGTCAGGATCGCCGAGCCACGCAGCGCCGACTCCACGGCGCATTTCGACCACTGGAAGTTCGAGTTGCCGACGATGTCGTTGTCGTCGGTCACGTTGGCGTTGCGGCTCATGGCGCTCCCCCATAGGTCGAACGTGCCCGCGCCCTTCACGATGTCGTCACGGGCGATGATGAGCCCATACCACTGGAAGTTGCCGACGGTGCGCACGTCCCCGTTCACCAGGAGCACGCCCTGGCCTCGCCCACGGCTCAGTGTGGCGTTCCCGTTGATGTAGATGATGGGGAAATAGTCCTTGCACCCGGCCGTGTACGTAGCGCCGCCGCCACTCACGCGGAGCGGTTCGCCCCAATTCGAGGTGTTGCCGGTGCTGCAGGTCGTGGCCGTGCCCACCGGCTCCGGTCCATACGATCCACTCGGCAACTTGATGTCGGCGGCTGCCACCAGCGAGTTCCAGCTCTCCGTGCCGTAGCGCACGTAGGTGTTGGAGTCGCCGGCGGCCGGATCGGGGTTTACGCCTCCCGTTACCAGGTTCGGCTTCTGGATGTTCACGGTGCGGCCGGGGGCGTACGAGATCGCAAACGTGTCGCGCGCGGCAATGTTCGCGCACTGGGTCCAGCCACTCGGGTTGGTGTTGCGGCCCGTGATTTCCGCCGATCCCTGCACGCGAATGTTGCCCGCCGTCGTGATGGCGCCGCCGGGATTGATGGTGGGGTACGCGATGCGAACCACCATGTTCGTCATACGCTGCGCTTCGAGCTGTTCGTTGCCGATGCTGGCGCGGCCGACGGAACGCACCCAGAACGTATTGTCGGTGAGGCGCTGAATGAACACCTTGGCCGTGTCGTTCTGATCGACGAACACATTGGCGGAATCAATGGCGCCGATGGCCATGCCCGTCGGCGGCGGTAGGTTCCGCGAGCGATCCCAGTCGGAGATCTCGGCATTCAGCCCAAACTCGGCCACCGCGAACGCCCGCTGCTCCACGAGGGCGTTGCGGCCACCGCGGAAGTCCTGCATGGCGCTGATGATCGCGCCCGTGGAGAGAATCGCGAGGACGACGACCACCACGAGGGTGAGCAAAAGGGCCATGCCGCGACGGGCGCGCCGGTGGATCGCTCGTGCGGCGGCCGTGGCGGGGACGGTGGATTCGGGCGACTCGGTGTGCACCTGACCCTCCAACATGCATGAGTGGGGACGGGGACCGTGGGTCACTGCCGGTTCCTCAGGGCAATGCGGAACGCGAGGGAATCGGTGTTCTCGGTTGAGGTCGTACCGAATTGGCCGGAACTACTCTGGCCCCGGGCACGCAGCAGCAGATCGATTCGCGACACACTGCGAGAGAGCGCAACGCTGTTGATGGGGGCCCCAAGACTGTCGAAATAGGCGAAGCGCATCCCGCCACCGTTCGCCGTCGGTGGCGCATAGGGGCCGCCGACGGCCACTGGAGTCGTCCAGCCCCCCGCCTGGTATTCGCTGCGATGGATGTACCACGCACCGCTGCTCTGTGCCTGCAGGGTGTAGCGGGTACTGCGGGTGAAACGGATGGCGGATCCCGTTTTGACGGAGTCACCCATATTGCCGGCGAGCGTGATGCGGAAGCGCGGCTTGCCGGCATCCAGCGCGGCGTCGAGATATGGAGACAGCGGACACAACGTCGCCGATTGTGTGACGCCCGTGATGCGCAACGGCTTCCACTCGTCGTCTTCCGCGCCGCGCGACAGGGAATCATTGAACACCCAGGCCGTGTCACCCTCCATAGGTGTCGAGTACCAGCTCGTCAGCGTGTTGCGGGCCATGTCGAGTGGCGGGAGGTCCATCTGCGTGCCGCTGATCTTGTTGCAGATCATCGACGCGCCGATGACCGCCCGGAACTGGATCGAATTGGCGCTGAAGTCCGTGAGATCCCCCCCGGACGACGACACGGAGCGCAAATCGGCCGGAATCAGACTCATGGCCGACCGCAGCTCACGGCGCATGCCCACCTGTTCGTTGGTGCGCTGAAAGAATCGCTGCTGGCCGATCATCAGACGCGAGACGATCAAACCGATGATACCGAGAATGCCCAGCGTGATGAGCAGCTCCGTGATGGAGAAGCCTCGCCGGGCGCGGATCAGTCGCGGCATGGAATCACCATCTGGTAGCGAAGTTCGTTCGAACGACGGGGAATACGTATGCGCACGTCGATGGTTTTGACGTTCCGCCCGTCGGTCACGGTCCACGACTCCCGCACCCCACGTTGCAGCGTGCTCCCGCTCGAGGCGCCGGCGTCGAGTTGGGCGCAGGACAGACTCGTAAGTGAGTCGAGGCGTGCCTGGGCCAGGCTCGCGGCGACCGTCTGGGTGTTTCCGCCGCCCATCTGGCGAGCCACCGAGGCCGAGCTGCCCAGCAGGCCGCCAACGGCCACGGCGAGCATAATCACGGCAATAAGCACCTCGAACAGCGTCATGCCGTGTCGGGAGGCATCGCGCACGCGCGACCGCCGACGACGGTGGCACACCGACGGGTTCGTCATAGCGCGCAGCCCTTGGGGAGAATGAGACCAGCCGCGCTGATGCACAGCGTGTCGGCCTTCGACCCATAGCGCAGCCGATACCGGAGCACCTGATCGGCGGCGGGCATCACCGTGCTCATCATGCCACGCTGGTTGTACGCGACGCTGTCCGGCGCCCCACTGAGGGGTTCAAGGGTCATTCCCAGCGCCACATCGAAGCGGATGGGGCCGAGGACGAGCACGTTGGCATTGTTGAGGCCACTCCGCACCCGTACCCGCACCTCGTTCCCGTTGATCACGAGCGCCGAGGGCCGCCCCTTCTGGAGCGCCGCCGCACGGGCGGCACTGAAGGCCGTGGTGAGTTGCTGGCGTCCTGCGCGCAACGACGTGCTTTCGCGAATGGCAGTGACGCGCGGCGCGACCATCGAGAACACGATGGCCAGCGACACGATGACGACAAGCAACTCGATCATCGAGTAACCGTCGCGACGGCGATTCGGGGAGGACGTCATGACAGGGAAGCCAGTGAGCCGAGCGTCGTGTCCAACCGAAACGGCCAAGGAGCGAGCCCGCGTCATATGCCCCTCACGAAACGGTGCGCTGGTTGCGTCCGACAGATCGCAGAGGGCTTCTGTTGTCACGACGCACTATGAGGCGCCGACTCAACATGAAATGTCATTCATTCGGACATTCTGAACTACACTGTGCCCGCAGTGTGACGCTGCGCCCGCATTCTGCCACCGGTCGCCGCGCGAATGCCGCACGGCATTCCCAAAAAGGAAACCCCCGTGGTGCTCGTGTGAGCGCCACGGGGGTTCCTTATCACGTTGGACCAGCTCCCGGGGAGGGACTCGAACCCCCGACAGGGTGATTAACAGTCACCTGCTCTACCACCTGAGCTACCCGGGAATACCGCGTTCCGGAGCGCCAGAGGCGCGCCAGAGCCTCATATAATCAACCAGCAGGGCAGTGGAGTCAAGCGGGGCATCGGGTCGACGGTCTCACCGGCTGAGGACGGTGCGCAGCCAGCGGCCCGTGTGCGAGGCTTCCACCTCCACGATCTCCTCGGGACGGCCCATGGCCACCACCTGCCCCCCGCCATCGCCACCGTTGGGGCCCATGTCCACGATCCAATCCGCCAGCTTGATGACGTCAAGATTGTGTTCGATGAGCAGCAGGGTGTGCCCCTGGTCGAGCAGGCGCTCGAACACCTGCGCCAACCGGCGGATGTCCTCGAGGTGCAGCCCCGTGGTGGGCTCGTCGAGCACATAGAGTTTCCGCGCGCTCCCGCGGGCCGTGAGTGCCAGTTCGCGGGCGATCTTGAGGCGCTGTGCCTCACCACCGGACAGGGTCGTGGCCGGCTGGCCGAGGCGGAGATAGCCCAACCCCACCTGCTGCACGTGCCACAACGCCTGCGCGAGTTTGTCCTCCCGCGGGAAGAACTTGATCGCTTCGTCCACGGTGAGCTCGAGCACGTCGGCAATCGTGCGCCCCTTGAGCCGGACCTCGAGCACCTCGGGCTTGAAGCGTTTGCCGCCGCAGGCGTCGCACGGTACGAACACGTCGGCCATGAACACCATCTCCACCTCAAGCGCGCCCGCCCCCTCGCAATGCTCACAGCGGCCGCCGGCCACGTTGAAGGAGAAGTGCCCCGGGCCGTACCCCCGCGTGCGCGCCAGCGGCACCTCGCTGAAGAGACGGCGGATCTCGTCATAGGCCTTCACGTAGGTCACCGGATTCGAGCGCGGTGACTTGCCGATGGGGCTCTGATCCACAAGCACCACATCATCGAGATGCTCGTCCCCCGAGAGCGACACGAAACCGCCAACCGTCTCGCCCAGGTGTTCCTTGGCGGAGTGTTCCCCGTGGAGCCGTGATTCGATGGCGTGAAACAGCACGTCGTGCACGAGGGTGCTCTTGCCCGAACCCGAAACGCCGGTTACCACGGTCATGGCGCCGAGCGGGATGCGCACGTCGACCCCCTGCACGTTGTGCGCACGCGCGCCGCGCAGGTCGATCCACCGCTTGCCCAACGGCCGGCGGGTCGATGGCAGCTCGATACGACGCGCTCCCGTGAGATACTGCCCCGTGAGCGGGCTCTGCTCCACGTCGGCAATGGGACCAGCGAAGACCACCTGGCCCCCGTGCTCCCCGGCGGCCGGCCCCATTTCCACCATGTAGTCGGCGATGCGCATGGCCTCGAGGTCGTGCTCCACCATGATGACCGTGTTGCCGAGGTCGCGCAGGCGCGCCAGCAGCGAGAGCAGTTTGTCGAGATCGCGCGGATGCAGGCCGATACTCGGTTCGTCGAGCACGTACGTGGCATCAACCAGCGCCGCCCCGAGGGCATTGGCGAGGGTGATGCGCTGCGCCTCGCCACCGCTCAGGGTGCGTGTCGCCCGGTCAAGCGTGAGGTACGTGAGTCCGACGTCGCTGAGGAAGCGCACACGGGCGCGCGCTTCGCGCAGCACGGTCTCGGCGATCTGCGCCTCGCTGCCGGCCAGTGTGAGCTGTTCGACCCACGTGTGCAGGTCCCGTACGGGAAGGCGCGCGACATCGGCGATCGTCCGCCCGTCGATGCGGACCTGCAGGGCCTCGGGCTGCAGCTTGCTGCCGCCGCAGTCCGCGCAGTCCTGCGCGCTCTGATACTTCCGCAGGAAGATGCGGATGTACTGCTTGTACCGTTTCTCTTCGAGCGCAACAAGGAAGGGATAGATCCCCGTGTACTGTCGTGACTTCGCGTGCAGCAGTTCGTGGCGCGCCTTGGCCGGCAGCGACTTCCACGGTGCATCCGGCGACACCCCGAGCGCGCGGGCGAAATCCACCACGAGCCGACGTTGCTTCTCGTAGCGCGGGGCGGTCCACGGGTCGATCGCGCCGTCGCGGAGCGATCGGTCGTGATTGGGCACGATCAGTTTTTCGTCGTAATTCAACGTGGCGCCGAAGCCATTGCAGGTCGCGCAGGCGCCGCGTGGATTGTTGAACGAAAAGAGTTGCGGCGTAGGGGTGGGTGCGCGCGTGCCGTCGTTCGCGCACTCGAATCGCTCCGTGAACGCGAGGCGAGTCACGGCGGTCCCGTCGGGGGCCGCGCCCAGTCCCGGCGGCGGCACCACCACCTCGGGGAAGAGCAGCACCACGTCGCCGTCCCCCTCCTGAAAGGCCGTCTGGATCGCGTCGGCGATACGACCGCGACCGGCCGGTTCCACCCGCAAGCGATCGATCACCACCAAAACGTCGGCAGTGGCGGCAAGGTCGAGGGTCTCTTCGGTGAGGTCGTCGAGATGGTGCACCGCGAAGGAGGTGCCGGTGCCCACGGCGATGCGGACGAAGCCGCGCGCGCGCAGATTCTCGGCGATCACGGCGTGCGTGACCTGCGCCGAGCGCACCAGGGGGCACGCGACCATGAACCGGGTCCCGTCCGGCAACGCGAGCGCGACGTCCGTCACCGATTGCACGGTGTCGGGACGCAGCTCGCGGTTGCACACCCGACAGTATGTGCGGCCCACGCGTGCCCAGAGCAGGCGCAGGTAGTCGTAGATCTCCGTGGCGGTCCCCACGGTGGACCGCGAGGTGCGCGTGGGATTCTTCTGCTCGATGGCGACCGCCGGCGAGAGCCCCTCGATCACGTCGACCGCGGGCTTCTCCATGCGCTCGAGAAACTGGCGGGCATAGGCCGACAGCGATTCGACGTACCGACGCTGCCCCTCGGCGTAGATCGTGTCGAAGGCCAGTGACGACTTGCCTGAACCGGACACCCCGGTGACGACGGTTATGGCCCGGCGCGGAAGATCGAGGTCGACCCCCTTCAGATTGTGCTGGCGCGCGCCACGGATGCGGATCTTGTCCTTCATCCCGTCAAAACTATCCGACCGTGCAAATGCGTTCCGCAAAAACGTTTCGCTAGATTGCGCAGTCCATGCCCCCAGTCGCCGCCGCCCGATCCGCGCCGCCCGACGACGACGTGCTCGGCGCCGTGTACGACGCCCGACTCGTTCGGCGGCTGTCGTCGTACGTCCGGCCCTACCGGTCGCTCGTGGGCGCGGCCCTCGGCTGCATTGCGGTGGCCGCGGCCATGCAGGTGGCCACCCCGCTGCTCACCCGCTGGGTCATCGACGTTGCGTGGCCGGCGCGCGATCCCGGTCTGGTGCAACGGGCCGCCGCCGCATTTGCCGGGCTGCTCGTCGTGCAATTCGCCGCGGCGTACGGGGAGACGTGGTTCACGTCGCTGCTCGGGCAGCGGGTCATGCGCGATCTGCGCGACGCGGTGTTCGCGCACCTGCAGCGCCTGCCGATCTCCTTTTTCGACCGCACGCCTGTGGGCCGGCTGGTCACACGGGTCACCAGCGACGTCGAGGCCCTCAACGAACTGTTCGCGTCCGGCGTGGTGTCGGGGTTGGGTGACCTGTTCTCCCTGCTCGCCATCGGTGTGGTCATGCTCCTCGTGGAGTGGCGGCTGGCGCTGGCGGCCTTCGTCGTCATTCCCTTCGTGCTGCTCGCCTCGCGCGTGTTTCAGCATCGGGTGCGGCGCGCCTATCGGGAGATCCGGACGCGTTTGGCACAGCTCAATGCCTATGTGGGTGAGCGGCTCGCCGGCATGCGGCTCGTGCAACTCTTCGGTCGCGAACAGCAGGAGCGCGAGCGATTCGCCGAGCGCAATGATGCGCATCTGGTGGCGCACCTGCGGTCGATCACCGTCTACGCGCTGTATTTCCCGGTCATCGAGCTACTCACCACGCTTGCCTTGGCGAGTCTCCTGGTGACGGCACGCGGCGAGGTGGCCGCTGGTGCCGCCACGGTGGGGACGGTGGCCGCGTTTCTGCAGCTTGTGCGCCGGTTCTTCCAGCCGCTGCAGGATCTCTCCGAGAAATACAACATCCTGCAGGGGGCCATGGCGGCCTCTGAGCGCCTCTTCGCCCTGCTCGATACACCCGCATCCGCGAGCCTCACCTCGACCCCCGACCGGGCCGAGCAGGTGGCGGCGCTGGCGCGGGAGGGGATTACCGTGGAGTTCGACCACGTGTGGTTTGCGTACGACACGGGGAGTGACGGTGAGCAGTGGGTGCTGCGCGATGTCAGTTTTCGGGTGGCTCCCGGGCAGAGTCTTGCGCTCGTGGGACATACGGGGGCGGGCAAGAGCACGATCGTGAACCTGCTGCTGCGCTTCTACGATCCCCAGCGGGGGCGGGTCCTCGTGAATGGGCGCGACGTTCGGGAGCTGCCGCTCGATGTGCTCCGATCGCTCGTGGCCTACGTCCAGCAGGACATCTTTCTGTTCGCCGGTGACGTCACGGCGAACCTGCGGCTCTTCGACAGCGTCCCGCTGTCGTCGGTGCAGGACGCCGCGGCGCGGGTTGGCGCCGATCGCGTCATCGCGCGGCTTCCCGGTGGATGGTCCCACGAACTCGGCGAGCGGGGGGCCGGGGTGAGCGTGGGAGAACGGCAGCTGCTCGCTTTCGCACGTGCCATTGCGGTGGATCCGTCGCTGCTGCTGTTGGATGAAGCCACGAGTGCCGTGGACTCCCATGCCGAAGCGGAGATTCAGCAGGCGGTTGCCACCCTCATGGATGGGCGCACCACGATCGCCATTGCGCATCGACTGAGCACCATCACCAGCGCCGACGAGATCCTCGTGCTGCATCACGGTCAGGTGGTGGAGCGCGGCACCCACCACGAGCTGCTCGCGGCGCGCGGCACGTACGAGCGGCTCTTTCGCCTGCAGGGCGGGGAAGTCTCGCGCAGTGCTCCCACCGACAAGTTGCCGCAGGGGGCACCCGCACGCTTGCCAACCGACGCAACTGTCGGGTAGCTTCGCCTGTGGCCCTGCGACTACCCGTCGCAGACGCCGTCGTTCCCTCGACTTCCCCTCGGACACGCACCCCACCCACGTGCAGCTTTCTGTCGCCGCCGGTACCGATGTCGGTCGTATTCGGGCAGGCAACGAAGACAGTCTCTATGCGGACGCCGATCAAGAGCGTGGTCTCTTCATCGTCGCGGATGGCATGGGGGGACACGCCGCCGGAGAAGTGGCCAGCGAGATGGCGGTCCAGATTGTCGCCCGTGACCTGACGAATGTCCGCGATCTGACCGCGGGCGATGCAGGGACGCGGATGGCGGAGGCACTGAAGGCGGCGAATCGTGCCATCTACGAGCGCACCATCCAGGAAGCCGAAAAGCAGGGGATGGGAACTACCGCCTCCTGCCTTCTGATGGGTCAGGGGCGGTACCTGATCGGTCATATCGGTGATTCGCGGGTGTATCTCCTCCGCGATGGCGAACTCCGCCAGATCACCAAGGACCATTCCTACGTGCAGGAGCAGGTCGACGCCGGCTTCCTCACGCCGGAGCAGGCGCGCTATCACCCCTACAGCAACGTGATCACGCGGTGCGTCGGGGCGAACGCCGTGGTGGAGGCGGATGTCCTCACCGGTGAGATTCAGGTGGGTGATCTGTATCTGGTGGCTTCTGACGGCCTCACCGGGATGCTCGAAGATCCGCAGCTCAAGAAGATTCTCGAGTCGCGCCAGACCCCGGGCCGCATGGTGGACACCATGATCACCGAGGCCAACCGTCGGGGTGGGCTCGACAACATCACGGCCATCGTGATTCAGGTGATCAAGGTCACGGGTATCGCCACGGGCGAAATGCCCGCCGTGCTTGGCTGACGAGCCGACGGTCGGTGGGTTGGCCGAGCTGTATCTCGGCAACCTGCTGTACGCGCTGGAGCGCTGTGCGCTCTCGCTGCAGGAGGAGGGAAAGCCCCTCGACGCCGCCTTCTATCGCGGCATCGGCCGCAAACTGGCGGATGCCCACGGCCAGGCGCAGCGCGCCGGTGGGCCGCCATCGTCTCATGTGGAGCCACGCGAATGAGCCTGTCCGCGCTTCCTCTTGCCGCCATGTTCGCCGCGCTCGGCGGCGCGCCTGCGGCCCATCGCTGCCAGCCGGTCGCCTCTGTGGTCCGGCAGGCGGCCGTTGACAGCACGCTCCTGGCGCTGCACGCCAGTGGCCAGCCGTTCTCTGATTTCGTGGCGGCGGCCAAGGCGCGGCGAGAGGGGTGGGTGCGGCTAGCCGACAGTGCGCAGGTGGATGCGGCCCTTGTGCAGCGGGCAAAGGTCGCCGGGAGCGGATGGCGCATCCTCGTGGTGGCCATCGACGCGTGCGGAGACTCCATGAACAGCGTGCCGTATGTGGCGCGTCTCGCCGCGCAGGCGGGAATTGATCTTCGCATCGTGCTCCCCGCGGCCGGCCGCCCCGTACAGGAGGCCCACCGGTCGCTCGACGGTCGTACGGCCACGCCGACGTACCTGTTGCTCGACGGGACCGGCGCCGAGCGCGGCTGCATCGTGGAACAACCCAAGGCGCTGCGTGAATGGGCCTCGGCGGCGCGCGCCACGGTGTCACTCGATTCCGTGCACGCGGGGATCCGGGCGTTCTACGCCAAGGATCTGGGGGCCTCGATCGCGCGCGAGACGGTGGAGATGCTGGAAGCGGCCGCGAGAGGCAATGCCCTCTGCGACCGCGGCAAGCAGCCCTGATTCGAGCGAGGTATTGCGACACGTTGCGCAATGGTGCATCCTGCGCGCCGTACAGCTGAGTTCGCTTCCCTTTTTCTCCGCAAGAGGCAGACAATGGCTAAGGCCACGCTAGACGATGAGGGGACAAGCCCGGTCGCAAAGCTCATCATTGTCGTTACGACGCTGATCGCACTCGCGCTCCTCTACGGAGTGGTCACTGAGGCTGTGCGAATGCTCGATGGCCGTCCGCTCTCGGGGCTCCACGCCAAGCTGTTCGAAAGCCGAGTCGCGGTGACACCCGAACCATGCGTACGGGTCGCCCCCCCAGGGACGAACCCGTTTCTGCAACCGCTCGGCAATTGCGAGTTTCTTCTTCCCGAATATGCAAAGGCCCCCGCGTATTCAATGTTCACGCGCCACTCGATTGAGGGGCCTCGGACCTTCTGGCGGGTACTGGCCGATGGGATTCACCTTTTCGGTGCCCTTTCGATCATCGTCTTCCTGACGGTATTGGCCGTTACTCGTGGCATGCGTGGCCGGTCACGCCTGAACGAACTGGCCCGGAAGTTCTGGCTCAGCACCACGTACACCATGTGGTTTACGGGCTTCGCGATGTACCGGATGCAGGAGGATAACGACACGGGGTTTTTCCCGCGCATCACGCCGGAGGACATGCCGTGGCTGCGGCACGCCCTGTTTGCAGCATTCTCCATATCCTTCCTCAACGTGGTTTGCCACGCCACGATATTCCGGCCCGCGAAGCTGAAACCGCTGGTCATTCAACACGCGATCAGCGTTGTCGCGTGGGTTCCGTTGCTGGTGGTACTGTTCTACCGCTTGTTCACGCTCGATCACATGCACTTCGAGTGGATGTACACCGTCGAACTCCTCGGGTTGGTCTCGCTCTACCCCGTGCTGGACATCGTGAATGGCTGGGTGCTGTACCGTACGCAGGTGCAGGGCCGTCCGTACGATTGGGACGCGCACCGGAATGACAACTACATCATTTTCGTAATGATGGTCGTTTCCACGGTGCTCTTCATGATTGGTTTTGACCGTCACTTTTTTTTCGCCACGCAGCTTCCACCGGCGTATCGACTAGTCTTCACGCTTGCCGGCACGGTCGGCTGGGTGGGCAGCGGAGCGTTCACCCGGTGGGTGCGCCGCGCTGCGAACGCCTGAGGGTAGGGGCTCCCACTTTCACCGGCGCGCCTTACACACGAACCGCCTGCCCGGAAACTCCGGGCAGGCGGTTCGTGCATTCTTTCCAGGGTGATGCGCGGCAGGGCTTCAGTGCTCACGCACCCACAAGCTGCAGGTGTACGAAGAGCTTCGGTACCAGCGAGAGCAACCAAGCGATGATCACGGCTCCGGTTACGGCACGACTCGTTTCTGGCGACCATCGGTCGAGCAATGGTCCGGCCGCAATGAGCACCATCCCGAGCAGCAGATCGCGCACATGTACGGCAACTGCGGCGATCGGGTCTCCCGGGAGGAAACGCGGTACTGCGCCCGCGTCGGCCATAGCACGCAGCGGTGTCGGCATTCCGCTCGTCGTCATTACCATCCAGATCGCCGAGACGAGAATCACCGCGATGCCGTGCCACCCGAGGCGCCGCCAGCCGCGCGTGTTCATGTGCAGCAACAGGACGATGGCTGTGAACGTCGTGGACACGGCGGTCATCAGCATGGTCGCGAACCAGAACTCCACATCCATGGCGTTTGAGCCGCCCCAGACTGGAGCCAGGCCGCGCGCGGTCCACGAGGGGTGGAACGGTGACCCCACTCCAAAGTGACAGAGGGCCTTGGTGGCAGTGGTGAACCAGACGGCGGAGAAGGGTAGCAGCCACGCGATCACGGCGGAGTGCCAGTGGGCACGCTGTGATACCTCGGCCACCAGAACGCCAACAAGCACGGCGAAGCCGGCAATAATGAGATCCTGGCGGTGAATGTTTACGGCTAGTACCGAGCAGGTAGGGCCATACGATGGCATGCCAAGGGCCCAAAGGGCGGAGAGCCCTGCCGTCGCGACGCCGCCGAGGATGAGCCAGCGCGAAAAGGACGCGCGACCGATTCCCCGAACTCGCGGCGCATGCCAGAGAATCGAATAGATCGACACGTAGGTCGTCACCACTGTGAAGACCAGGAGGTCGATCGCCCATTCACGGGTCACGCCTGCCGCCACCGCGTTCGCGAGGGCCGAACCAAGCAGCACGTGCACGCCGAGAATGAACCAGCGGACGCGGGGCCACTCCGCGCGCGCCGCCCACAGCAGGCCGAGGAAGTAGCATCCTGTCACCGAAATGCCGAAGCTCTCGGCCCAGCCGGCGTCCGGGAGCCACAGGGTGTAGGCGGAGGTTAGCGTGACGCCCACGAGCCCAAGCAGCGCCAGGACGAACAGCAGACGCTGACCGAAGCGCTCGAAGGGCGTCGCAAAGTGCGCTCGCAATCGACCGAGTGCGCCCCGCGCACGGGGATCAAGCGCGATGGCAAGCAGCGGCAGCCCGACGTCGGCGCTCCCGAACAGCAGCGCGACCCGCGGCGAGATGGAGCCGCGCGCCACACTCAGGACGAGCCACGGCGCAACCCAAGCCAGGCGCCAGGCCAGCGTCATGTCCAAAAGCGACAGCGCACGGCTCGCGACGCCGTAGAGGTAGATGAGCCCAATTGGCGTCACTAGCCCGAACAGCACTTGGAGGTCGATCAGCCCCTGGGCGGAGAGGGTCGTACCGCTGAGACGTGTGAACCACTCGGGGTTGAGCGCGAACAGCGGCAGCGAGAAATAGACGATGGCACCGACGATCGACGTCCATTCATAGACACCCAGCGTCGGGCGGGGCACGGTGTGATGAGTCACGATCGGAGAGGATGACATGAAGGTGGGGGGAGCTAGGCGCCGACCGAGGGGAGGGGACCGCTCGCGCGCCCTCCGGGGCCAAACTCGATCATTTCGTCCTTGGCCGGGAAACGAGCTGGGGGGATACCGACGAGCCAGCGGAGGCGCCGGGCTACCTGATGCAGCGGATAGACCTGCGTCCGCAGCCACGCGAGGGAACGGGGATCGCTGGGGTGATCGGCGTCGGGCACGCGCAGGCACTCCGGATGCACGGTGATGGACGCGCGGGTCGCCTCGGTATCAGCCGTCTCCATCGGGTCGGTGAGTTCCACGCGAGCCACGTCGTGCCACGGGTGTTCGACCTCGTCCCACGCGCGCGCCGCGCTGAAGACTTCGTGCGTGTGACGGTCGTCGTCCCACTCCAGAAACTGCATCTGGAGCACGTAGGTGACACCACCGCGCCGTACACGTCTCACGAACTCTTCGCGCAGGTAGTCGCGTGGACGATCATCGTCGGGATTGCGTAGCATGTACCAGATGTTGCGCTGTCGCGCTTCGGACAGCAGCCCGGATTCGCGCTCGAGGTCGGGGCGCAAGAGCCGATACCGCATGAAGCGACGACGGCCATCGCGCGCCCGGAATTCCATCACAATCTTCGAGGCATACATAAGGTCGGCGTACGACGAAGGCGCCTCGCGATGCGCGTCGATCGCCCCGATGAATGCGGCCGGGTACTTTCGTACATATTCCTTTTGTGACGACCACTCCGTCGGCGTGACCTTGAGCCGCGCCATGGTGAAGTCCCAGAAGTTGCGTGCATCGAAGAAGATCTCGCCGGCGATACCGCTGTTGAACACGAGGTCGAGCGGCCCGCCGGTGGGGGCCTGCGTGAGCTTGAGCGCACAGCCGCGCGGTACCACGCCGGCATCGTCAACGAAGGCCGCATTCGAGTGCCGTAGGCGCACCGGGAACCGGCGACCGGGTACGAAAAAGTCGCTCTCGGGAACGTCCGGGTTGGCGAGAATGGTGAGGACCCCCGTCGCACCGACGCCGGGCATGTGGGTGCTACGTCGCCCCACCTTCAGGCCGTTCATCGCGAAGCCGAAGGCGAGCTTGCGCGAGATGGCCTGCAGAGCTTTGCGACCTTCCGGGCCGCTCGGCGGCAACGGCAGGCCGAACTGTTCGCGGCTGTACCGGAGATAGTCGGCCTCACCGAAGTGCTCCTGATACAAGCGAATGCCGTGATTCACCCAACCTGCACGCGAGGGATGCCGCGTGCTCGGAATGGGGAGTGGCAGGTCCGGTGCGGAGCGCAGCCGGATGTCGTGACAAAGAAAGGGGTAGGCCATGGTTCAGATGGCGATCGAACACGAGAGCTCACGCGGCGAGAACGAGACAAACGGTTGCACGCGTTGTGTATTCCGCTCGTCGAGCTCCACCTGCCAGTCTGCCAAGTTGTTCTGAAAGGTGCGCACGGCCTGCCGGCTATACTCGTCCGGCATCATGTGTGAGAAGTCTTCCATGAGCTTTGGCATCTCGAGCCCCGTGATGGCGCCCACCACGCACAAATGCAAGCTGCTCTGCTTGTCGGCGATCGTCTGTCCCGGCCACAGCTTGCCCGCAGCCAGCGTTGGGTTGCGGATGTACTGCGCCACATTGCCGACATGCTCATGCGTCGCCGATACGGTGAAAACAATCTGCGTGAGCATGTCGCGAAGCGTCTCGTCGCTGAGCTCCGGAAGTCCGCCAGGGTAGGCGTGCGCGATGGCATCCCACCACCGGTTGGTTGCGTCACGGCCGCGTCCGAGCGCGGCCGCGATGGCGCCGGAGCGGTCACACACATCGTCGACAAAGGCTCGTGTGCGGGTCCAGTACTCCATGCCGTCGCTGACGGAGGGCATGAAGCGCGCATGATCGCGGCCCAGGGTGTCGAGGGTCAGTCCCCGGCGTGTGACGCTGTCCTTAAATGTTTCGTAGCGGAAGCTGTTGAGGCAGTCCTCATATACGTGCTGCAGCGTCTCCCAGTCGAAGCCGGTGGTGCGATGGAACATGCCGCCCGGTGGCACGAGCGTGAACACGCCACCGTGGTTGATCGCTGCCGTACGGTAATGGAACGTCGCTAGGAAGTGCCGGAGCCCCTCTTCAAGCGGCAGCAGGCGCTTCGTAGCCATCAACACCGGATTCATGAACAGGTAATGGCAGCGGAACACGTGGTCGGATAGCGTGCTCCAGACAAGTGACGAACTCCGGTACACGAATCCGGCGTGCGCCCATCCGGCATCACCCGGGCGGTAGTCGGCACCGTGCAGACGAATACGCACGACGCGGCCGTCGGCGGTCATGAAGGCATCCCCGCCGTACGGGAGCAGGCCATCACGCACCCTGTACTTCGACATGAATTCGAAGGCGCTGACGTAGACCTCGCCGAGCTGCGCGTTGTCTTCCGGCGTGATGCGTCGCAGGTTCTGCGAGCCGAGTGCCTGTCGCGCCCAGAGATCGTTGGTCGTCTCGCCCGCGTCTGCCCATTCAACAGACGCTGGGGGAAGATAGTGGCCGAGCTTCTTCTCGAGTCCCTGCCTTGCCTCCTCGGGGCTCCCCCACGTCTCCTCGTGATCACGGAATGGGAGCCAAGCGTTGTTGAAGCGCAGGAGCAATTGCACTGGCTTCGGTCGCACCACGGCATCGTCGTCGCTGGCCAGCACCTCGAGGCGGCTGCTGACGTCGGGTACCTTCAAAGTCGGCAGGGTGGGGCTGGCCTCGCGCCATGCCTTCGGGAGGTCACTGGCACTCAGGCGACGAAACTTGTCCGCCGCTACGCGCACGAGCTTGAAGAGGCCGGCTGTATGCGGGTCCGAGATGGACTCGAGCGCGGGCTTGTCGTCGGGAACAGGTACAGGCTTGGTCATCGTGCGGGGACGTTGGTGCGGGGACGTTGGTGCGGGGACGTTGGTGCGGGGACGTTGGTGCGGGAAAGAACATCGGGCCTGCAGCGTATGGGCCGTTTGGGAGCCCGGCCCTTCAGGGAAGCGTCAAACGATCAACGCGCGAATCTGCTCCGCCTTGCTCATGGCGTGCTGATAGCCGATTTCGACCAGCGTGTCGAGTTGCTCAAAGGCGAGCATGCCAAAGGCTTCGATGGGCGGATTGAGTACGAGATCCGCCTCGCGCCAGCTGCGCTCGCGTTGCGCCGCGCTGGCTAGGAGCGTTGTCCGCATGAGGATGTCGGCAATGCTAGGCAGCTCTTTGGAGCGGGCCCCCGGACGAATGCGCTCACCGAGAAGGGCCCACTGGGACGGAAAGGCGTCACGCGTCATGCGCAGGTCTTCCGCCGGACTTACATCGACCGCGATCACCGGGCCGCCACCGCAGCGGTCGTGCATGATGCCGACCGGCAAATTGTCGACGATACCTCCGTCCACCAACAACTCCCGGTTCTGAACGACGGGCACGGCAATGCCCGGAAGCGATCCACTGGCGCGTGTGGCCAGCCACGTGGGTCCGGATTCGTGAATGCACGGGGTGGCTGTCGTCAGATTGGCGGACACGGCGAAGTACGGTAGCCAGAGATCCTCGATGAGCGTGTCGCCGAAGGCCATCTTGGCACTCTGGGCGATCTTCTCCGTCTTGAGCAGCGCCACGACGGGCACCGTGTATTCATTGAATGGGCGTAGCGCCACGATCGGACGATTGAGTGCGACCAATTCCTCGTGATTGAGGCCAAGGGCAACCTGACCGGCCATGATGGAGCCCATGCTGGTGCCGCCCACGTAGTCCACAGGAAGGCCAAGCTCGCGGAAAGCTCGGATCACGCCGAGGTGCGCAAAGCCGCGGGCGCCGCCGCCACCAAGCACCACGCCGATGGAGCGCCCGGTCAGGGCGCGTGCCACACGGGCAGCATCCTCGGCCCGGTCGACACGCACGTGGAGATGCCGGTCTACGTTGCAGGTGTCGAGCCACGCACGCGTTCCGCGGGGGTGGCGCGTGCCGGCGGGATGGACGAGCACCAGCGTATGGTGCCGCCGATAGTGACGGGGCGTGCCAGCAGCAAACACGCCTTGCACCACTTCAGAATGCTCGATCTTCGAGCTGGCGTCGCCGAGGAGCACCACATGGTCTGCCTGGCCGATCATGTGTTCGGCCGCAACCGACTCGTCTGGCCCGAGATCGAGTACGACGAATGGCTCGTCGAGGAGCACCGACTCGAGCCATCCGCGGAAGCGCAGCCACGAAGGATGTCCCGCATCGAGTCTTGCGCCTTCACCCAGCACGCCCGTCTCGGTCAGCATCGCCGGCGTCACATGCGCCGTCGGCCTGATCCGTCGCAGAGCCGCTGAGAAATCGCGTGCGAAGCTGTCGAGGATCGGATTGCGTGTCGTGTGCAGGAGGGCTACGACCAACCGGTCGATGCGACGCGGGCTCTGTGTGGGGGTATGCAAGCGCGAGATCAGGGTGCGACTGATCGCCAACAGCAGCTGCGGATGACCTTGGGCGATGCGGAGGCAATCCTCTGTCGGAATACGGGCGACAAGCGAATCCCGAAGCGCCACCACGGTGGCCGCGCGCGGGGCACCGGAGAGGATGGCCATTTCGCCAAGACTCTCGGCTGCACCGGCTTCCTGCAGAATACGCGCCGGGGACGATCCATTGGCTTCCTTGATGACACGGAGCCGACCTGTGACGATGAGATACCAGCCGTCAGCGGCGTCCCCCTCACGAAACAATACGTCGCCACAGCGCAACTCTACCCATTCCGCGACCCGCTCCAGTTCCTCGGCGAAGGCCGGAGGTGCGTCGGCGAAGGTGCGCGACACCGCACCACGAAGCTGGCTGCGATAGATGCGTTCGCGGGTGAGGGACAGTAGGTTCCCGTGTAGCGCAGGCCATTGCCGCTGAAGTTCCTCGAAATCATTGCGGGCCAGACGAAAGGCGACGACCGGCGTACTGGCGCGAACCGTGGCGGTTCGTCGTCCGCCGAGTACGAATTGCATCTCACCGACGGCCTGCCCCGGCAGCACCTGACCGACGGCCACGATGCGCCCGGCCACGTTGGCCATCACATCCAGCGTGCCGGATTCCACCAGAAAGAGTTCCTCACCGAGTTCGCCCGCAGTGATCAGCACCTCTCCAGCGGCAAGTCGGACTTCCGTGAAACGTGATGCCATCTCGTGTGCTGCAGTCTCGCCAGCGTCTGTCCAGCCTAGCGGTCCGAGTAGTGTCGTCACCCGTTCGGATATGGCGCGAAGATGATCGGTCATGACCTGAGAGCCTCAGATGTTGGTTCGCGATTGAATGCAGTCAATGTCGAATCCGACGTCGGCGAACTGCGCACGACGACGCCCGAGCAACTCGCGAAGCGATGGGGGAATGTCCCGATCCTCGTTTTGCATGATTCGACCGTATACCGCATGCGATAGCATGTATGCGATCCACAGCAGCTCGGAGGCGACGGCGGGCGGCGGCAACATAGTCTCGTCGTCTTCGGGGCCGAACAGGCCGGCGCGACCGTAGCGGAGGCTCAGTGTCGCATAGCGGAGCTCTCCGCCTTCGTCGTACTGGCGCTGATTCGCCCAGGTGTGCTTGAAGGTCGCGTGGTAGATGACGTACCGACAGCACTGCTTGAGAGCCGCCCAGTCCGACGCCTCCGGCGAGTCGTTGTGCGTAAGCGGGTGGATAGCGCGTGGGGCCTCATCCACATCGGGGCGATGGGCTTCGAGATTCATGCGCTCGTCCGTGTTGAACCACGGGCACTGGTCGGCCGAACGCCCTGCTACCGTCGCACGCAGAAACCGACACACGAAGGCGGGCATGGCATGCGCGGTCAGGTCATCGGAGAACAAACGGATCTCACGCCAGTTCTCTGCGATCCCGTCGGCATGCTGAGCGAAGAAATCGTCGATGTATTCGCCAAGGACGGCCCAGAAGAGCTGCCCGGCACGAGCCGCCCGATGCGCAGGGCACACCGGCACTTGTGGCCGCCAATCTCGCCAGTCGAGCGAGCCGAGGACATCACGGATGCGCTGTTGTAGCCCTGCGGCGCTCAGCGCCGTGGCGCGGGTGAGAAATCCCGTCGCGCCAAGCAGCAGGCCATCGGCCGTGCGGTTGGAGAGTGCCACATCTCGTATGTGGGGGAAGAGCAGCATCCGAATCGGGTTGCGCCGGAGGTTCCGGTACGCAGCGATCGCGTACTGCTCGACGTTCAGGTGTGTACTGACCAGGTGCTGATCGAGTTCGGCAACGAGCGCGGCACTGGTGCGGGCAATGCGTTTCGCCTGCAGCCAGAGGGGGCCGTCGGCCGGACGCGCCGTGATCCGCTGGGTCGGTGCGTGCGCACCGGCGACTCCGGAGTCGCGTACCTGTAGCGTGATCTCCACCGGCACGAGCGAGTCCCCGGCTGCGACGAAGCGCATGTCGACGTTCGGAAGGGCATACACGCCGTTCTGATCGTAGCCGTTCCAATGGTGATAGATGCGGAACTGCTCCGGCCGCTCATCCACGCGGTCGAAGACGGAGGCCGTCATCCCGTTGAGCATGCGATCGCCGAACCAGGCATCACTGCGGGTCACCCCTGGCGACTCGCGCTCACAGCGCCGCGTGAGATTCTCCGGATAGTCGTTCTGGATGCGATCGAGGTCGGGCGCATGATCACCTTCGCGACACGCGCGAAGATGATTCTGCTTGATGCGCTCGATGGGGCCGACGGTTTGCAGCATGACCAGGGCGCGGCCGGCCGGGTGGTGCTGCGGAGGGTCGCCGTGCTCCAGAAAAAATGTGCGCGGGGTGTCAGCGTCGGGGGCGTACTCCCAATAGGGTACCCGAACGTCGCCAAACTCCACCGCGGAGGCTCCCTCGACCCAGGTCGTTCGAGCGACGTGTACCTGTTGCCACTGCTCGACCAGTTCTCCGCGCTCCGTGTACGTGTGCTGCGATTCGAGCACTCGTAGCTCCACAGTGTGGAGCGAGCGGCCAGCGTGCACCGGAATCGCAAACCGACCGTCCAAGTCCGTCAGCGCGGCGCCAAGTCGCTGTTCGGTCGGGTCGATCCGCCACACTTCCACTGCGATGTGATGCAGGGGGGCGTCCGCTCCACCGGGTCGCGGAAAGAGAAAGAGCAACCGTCCACGGACGAGGACCGCGTCATCGTGGGCAACCTCGGCGGGGACGTGATCGAGCATGCACGTGCGCCTGATTCGACGGATGAGCCCTTGGCGCAGCCGAACACGCGCCGTCCCCCCGGTGATGCACTCGTCTTCGACGCCTTGTGCGGTTCTCAGCGTCAGCAGGCGACTTGACATCTCGTCGGCCATCACCTCAACGAGGGCCGGTCGCGCACGCAGGCACGCCTCTATCGGATCGCGTTCGAGGCGGAACGCCGTTACCGGGGTACGCGCGACGCCCGACGCCCGACGCGGATCGCCGGTGAGGAGGCTCATTTCCCCGAAGACGTCCCCCGCCCGGAGTATGGCGACCACCGCGGTGCGCGTACTCCCGACGATGGTGGTGCGAACCTCCACCTCGCCCTCGGTTATCAGGAAAGCCGTTGCGTTGCGATCCCCCTCATGAACGATCGCGGTACCAGCGCCAAAGCTGACGGGGACCACGTCGCGCGCGACCGCCTCCCGCTCATCAGGCGTCAGGGACGCCAGAAAAACGAATGCCTCAAGGGCGGGACGGTCGCTGTTTGCGCGGTTCATGGCAGGATCGCGGAAATCATCGGTTTAATACTTATCCGTAGGCATGAATTTGGATAGCCGACGCGGCTGTCTGATCGGGATTGTGCGGGTAGATTGGAACAACCCTTCTCCCCGCTGCGTCATGACCATCCGTCTCAAGATTCTCGCGCTGTTCACCCTCCTCCTCCTGCTCTTCGGGATCGCCATTGGGGTGACGGTGCGGCTCGAGCGGCACATCAACACGCAGCTGGGGAGCATGGCGAAGTACCACCTACCGCTGACGGCGTTGGCCGGCAAGACCGAGGTGGATGCCGCCGAGTATCGTCTGACGCTGGCGCGACTAATCAGCAGCGGGGGGCGAGACCCGCTCATGGTGCGGGTCCTGAACGGCGAGCGGCAACAATTGAATGCCCGGCTGCGCGCGCGGTTCGACTCGACGGATGCCCTGCTCAGAAACGCCGTCGCCGATTCGAAGAACGATGTGGGTAACCGCCTCGTTTTCGCGAATGTGCAAGGGCGCTTCCAAGTCATGCGCGCCAAGATGGAACCGCTGCAGGCGATCGTGGCGCAGATCTTCGAGGCGTATCTGGCGGGACGCGCAGAAGACGGGCTCGCGCTGGCCCGTGGTAATGGCCGCTTCGATGGCGCTGCGCTGGACGATCTCGACTCCGTACGCACCGACCTGAACGCCCTCGCCCAATCCGCGGTGATGCAGACGGCCGACATCGGGCGCACCGCGCGACTGCTCACGATCCTGTTGTTCGTGGTCTCGGCGCTCGTGGGGCTCGTCGCGGCGTACGTGCTCGCGGCGCGCATCGTACGACAGTTACGACAGCTCGTCTCCAACACGCGTGCCCTTCAGGATGGACTCGTGATGGAACCGATACACGTCGCATCCGTGGACGAGGTTGGGCAGCTCACGCACGCCTTCAATCACATGGTCATGGAGCTGCGCGCGAAGGAGCAGATCCGGGACACGTTTGGCAAGTTCGTCGATCCTAAGGTCGTGGCGCAGCTCCTCGGCGGGGGCGGAAGCAACGCGGCCGAGCGCCGCAACGTCACGATCTTCTTCTCGGACATCAAGGGGTTCAGCTCGCTGTCAGAGCAGCTCACGCCGGCGGTGATCGTGCGCCTGCTCAACCGACACTTCACGCTGTCGTCCGAGGCAATTCAGGCGCACGACGGCATCATTGACAAATACATCGGCGATGCGGTAATGGCGTATTGGGCCCCGCCATTCGTGTCCGACGATTTGCACCCGGTCAAGGCCTGTCTCGCCGCGTTGGCCCAGCGGGAGGCACTGGTCACCCTGCGGTCGGAGCTCTCGGACCTGATCGGCTTGCGGCGTGATGTGCCCGACCTAGTCGTTCGTATGGGCATCGCCACCGGCGAGGTCGTATTGGGCACCATCGGTTCGGAGACAGCGATGTCGTATACGGTCATTGGCGATACGGTCAATCTCGCGTCGCGCTTCGAAGGGTTAAACAAGGCGTACGGGACCACGATCATGATCTCCGAGGACACCTATCGGTTCGCGCGTACGGCCGTCGAAGCGCGGGAGATCGACCTTGTAGCCGTGGTGGGAAAGGCGGAACCGAGCCGGGTGTTCGAGCTGCTCGCGCCCGCTGGCCAGCTGACGGTAATGCAGCAGCAACTGGTTGACACGTATGCGGAGGGGCTCGCGCTCTACCGCGAGCGTCGGTACGATGCGGCCGACCGTTGCTTCCAGCGGTGCCTCGAAATCGATCCGGCCGACGGCCCGTCGCTGGTGATGCGCGCCCGAAGTGCGCAGTTCCGGAACCAGCCTCCGGGCGACGGATGGGACGGGGTTTGGCGCGCTCAGGAAAAGTGAGCGCGTCAAGTTCGGTCAGTCGGTAGGGGCTCGCGCGGCGAACCACTGCCAGAAGGCGTCCTGGTCGTTTGAGGGCGGCAACCTTACGGGTAGTCCGGTCGCATCGAGCGGCCATCCGTCCGCGCGCGCCTTGAGCAGCAGGAACGCGGCTCGAACTTCGTCGAGCTGCCACCGCGCTTGCGTCTCGACCAGCCGCGCGGCGAAGTCGGGCTCTCCCACGGGCTCGTGGTCGAAGCCTTCAAGTTCCGCCAAGCCCGCAAGTACGAGATCGCGACGCTCAATGAGTCGCAACGCGGCGAGGTCGGCGCCGTCAATGGGACGACCGATCACGAACTCCTGCCCCCCATAGCCCACGGGGAACTCCTGGCGTTCGCTCACGCCGGCAAACGGAAGGCCACCGCAGAAGCGGAGTGGAACGATCGTCAGGCCGAAGCGCACCGCGAGGTCGAACCATACGCCACTGATCGTCGACACCGGCTGCCCTCCACGCTGCGATCGGGTTCCCTCAACGTGGACGAGCAGAGCGCGCTCCCCCTCGTGAGCGGTGGCTGCCATGGCAGAGAGCTTGGCGAGCATCTCCGCCTGACGACTGCGATCGACGAACGTGATGGCCGGGCCACGTGACACGTCGTTGAGTCCGAGCGCGAGCTTGCCGACCCACGTCGACAGATGCTCGATCTTCGCCAACGCAAGCAGCGGTCGTCCGACCACGGCCGGCAATAGCATGCCCGCAAGCATCGATTCCACCGCGACCTGATGGTTGGCCACGAAAAGCAGGGGCCGATGGCGCGCTGCCGCCAGCGCCGCGGGGTCGACGACACGTAGGCTCCGTACGAATTGCAGGCAGGTTTCCATGAACAACGGGCGCAACTCCGGACGCTCGCTGTTCCAGCCGTTCGCGTGCCACCACCGGTCAATGGCCGATCTCGACAATCCCGGAGGCGATGCATCGCGTACGACCGCCGCTTTGGTGTCACCGTCGATGGTCACCTGATAGTCGAGCAGCGGCAACCGGGGCGAACGCACGTCACCGTCCGACGACACGCTGATGTCTCGGGGATGCACGCGCAGGCGCGCCGCGGCGTGCTCTCTGGCTGCTACTGCGTGCGTGCGGCGTGCCGACGACTCGTCGGTGGACAGGCCGAAAATCTGCGCCACGGTCCCGGGCAGCCAGTCCGCTTCGGCCAGCGTGCGCGCGGCGAGACGAGTCACCCCATCGATTTCGTCGCTGAGGCGGGCCGCCGAGACGAACGTCCCGTCACGCAAAAACGCGCGACGCGCCGGCCCCGGCAGGGCACCGAGGCGTGTGGCCGGAAGGCAGACTTCGACGAGGACAAGTTCGGCCCAGAGCGTCCCGGCGTGAAGGAAATGCACCGAGACGCGTGGGAAGCGCGGCGAGTCGCCATGATATCCGGTCGGACGGATGCGCACCTCACTCACCCCCTCTCGCGGGGCGTCGGCAAACAAAGTGAAGCGTTCGATGCGCGCCGGATACGCCACCTGCTGTGGCGCCACCTCGGGGAACCACATCGCCATGGTATCGTGCGGAACGACGTGCAGCGCGGCATCGAGTACGATGTGCGACACTCGCTCGCGCGCGTCGGCGATGGTATCCCATGCGACCGTGGCGTCGGCGCCGTGGGCAGAACGGCGGGCCGCGGTCACCCGGAAATAGGCAGGGCCGTGAAACAGGGCGCCGCTCGTGTACAGGTCGGTGACCGGTTCCGCATCGGCCAGCGGTGCGAACGCTGTGGGCGCCTCGGGATAGTTCGCTCCCGTCTGCACCGACCCTTCGGCGATCACCGCGCGCTCCGTCGTGGCGTCGATCACCCGCACCGCCGGCCCGTCGCGCTCGACCGACAGCGTGCGAGGGACATCGAGCAGCAACCACTGCTTCAGCACCAGATCTTCGACGGCGATCACGCGTTCGGCTGACGATGCGGCCCCATGCTCGAGCACCAGGGACAGCGATGCCATGCCCGGGGCGACCGGTGCGGTATAGGTGGGGCGATGATCGTTCCACCAGGGTTGCGTGGCCGCGTCGAGCCGGATGGACGGCGGGGCCTGTGGGGCCGCTGCCCATTCGATCAGCATGCCCTTAACGTGATAGATGCGACGCCCATCGACCCACACCGAGCCGGTGGCGCGTACCGACCACGACGTGGGCGTACGCACGATCGGCTCACACTCCACCGTGAGCGCCACGTCCTTCGACTCGGGAAGCACCTGGCCGCGGAACTGCCAGCTGCTTTGCTCCGACACCAGGTCGGTGAAGAGGCCATTGGGAATGGCGACCGCCGCACCATCGAGCAGGAGATGCGCCTGCACGAGCTGGATCAGCGCTTCCACTCCGAGCGATCCCGGCTGCACCGGATCGCGGTAGAAATGCGCTTTGAAGAACCACTCGCTCGGTCGCACGGTCTTCTCACCCAGCAGGTGGGTGCGTCCCTCTGCATCCTGCTCGCGCACGGTGACGCGCTCGCACATGCGAAGCTGCAGGGAGGGCAGCGCCGCACGGCTCCGCGGGTCGAGCCCGGCCAGCAAATCCGCGCCGCCTAGCCGCGCGGCGAGGGCGCGCTCTTCATCGGTGGCGGATAACCCCGCCTGACCGGCAAGCGCAGCGCCAGGGAAGAAGCCGAACGTGGTGGTGAGGTCGTACACCGGCTCGCCGCGCACGGTGCACTGCACCGCGAACGACACCAGTGTCGCGCCACCCGCCTTCGAAAGCGTCGTGAGCGTGGATTTCACGCGCACCGTGCCGTCGGTGGCGAGCAGCGGACGGTGAATCGTGCCCTTGCCGTCGAGATTACGGAAGAATACCTCACCCTTTTCGTGCACGGCGCAGCCGACGTACGACGCCAGCCATCCGCACGGCTGCAGGGCGACTTCGACCAGCACCGCGATCGGCATGCGCCCACCTTCGCGCGCGGTGAAGTACCACGCGTCCGGTGGCAGGTCGTAATCCGCTTCCACCGTGACGCCCGCCTTCATTCCGCCGGGCGGCTCGCTGATGCTCGCGATGCGGCTCATGAAGTGGTATGGCGGGGTCGGCAGCCGGGGCACACGCATCCCTTCTGGGAAGGTGGAGTACAGCTTGCCGAAGGCCTGCGCCGGGTGCCCTGTGGCACACGCGAGCAGCGACGCCTGACCGTAGCGGAATCCATCGATCTCCACGACCGGTCCTGGCGCGTCGACGATCTCGGCGATCTCCCGATTCGACAGCGGATGATCCGGCGCCAGCTTGAGCGCCATGCGCCGACAATGAAACGCCTTGAGGCCGTCGACAGTGCACAGGATGTCGGCCACGATGGTGGGTTCATCGCCGTCCGTGATCGACGCCACGAACACCTCATACACCAGCTCGCGTGACGACGGGGTGACCTGTCCGCGGCAGCGCAGCGTGTACGGCAGGTCGCGTACCGGTTCGAAAATCCAACCGTCCTTGTCGGAGGTCAGTCCAAGGGCCGCGAGGTAGAAGGCCAGCGTCTGCAGCGACCCCTCCAGCATCAAAGTCCCGGGCATGCACGGGTCATTGTGAAAGTGCCCGTCGAAGAACCAGTGATCGGGCGTGATGGGCAGGGTGGCCTTGAGATAGCCACGGCCCCACGGTCCACCGGTAAGATCCATCTCCACGATTTCGCGGAAGAGCCGCATGTCTCCCGACGGAATGCGGGGCGTGCGGGTATGGCTGACCGCGCGCTGGAACCCTTCGCCGAATGCCGTCTGCACATCGCCGCTGGCGAACGCGGCCACCTGCTCGGCGGAGTACGCGGGTCGAACCGTGACGCCCGGACGCGGCCCGGCGAGCGGGGCCGCGGCGTCCGGCACATCCTCGAGCGGCTCCCACAGGATGCCCGCGCTGTCCGCCAACTCCTGATCGGTGAAGAGGCCAGCCTGTCCATTCGTGACCTTCAGCCGCACCTGGCCATCGACCTGGCAGTCGTAGTTGAAGAAGAACAGCCCGATGTCGCCGTGACGGGCGTGGCCGGTGATGTTGATGGCGTAGTGGAGCGTCTCGCCGATCTGCGGCAGGCCGCCGGAGAACGTCAGTTCACAGCCAAGCAACCGATACACGCGATCGCCTGGATGCGTGAGGTCGATGCCGAGCCAGCTGATGAGCAGCAAGTCAGCCTGGCCGGACTCGATCATGATCCCCATCGGCATGCGGCCGTTGTGGAGATACCATGCGTCGGCCGTGACATCCGTCTCGGTCCAGATGCGGCCCGTCGACATCGATCCGGGCTCGCCCTCGATGCCAAGGACGCGATCGGCGAGCAGTAGGGGAGGGCGCGGCATGCGGACCTGCCGGCGCCATGCGTCCTGCTTCTCGAACTGCGGGCCACATAGCGTGGAGATCTTGCCGTGCGCGAGATACTCCAACTGCTCTCTCGAGAACGACGGGCCTGGGAAGACGCACGGCGCAACCGTCGCCAGGTCTGCGCTCGGTCCATCGGCCACGAATGTGGGGGGGGCGACGGTAGTGGGAACTTCCGCCGCGGGCGAGGGAAGGGGCGGGGCCATGCGCTGAGTCCCAGCTCGTGTTGCCTGCGCACTCAGAGCGCGCACGGCCAACTCCTGCACCTTGAGTAGCGCCTGTTGCGTCCCGGCGAGTGCCGCGACCGCACCGCACATGGGGAACACGCCGGCATGCTGCGCGAGCGCAACCCGAGGGGTGTCACTGGCGCCAACCGGCAAGATGCCCGTTGATGTGATGGCTGGCACGGGTGCTGCAGACGCTACGGCGTGCAGCTGATCGGCGAGGATGGGCGCCAACAACGGGGCATGAGGAATGTCGCCCCGCGGCGCCGGTGCATCCAGCGTCTTCGGCGGCACATACGCCGGTATCTGGATAAACGGCCCATCGGTCGACGCGACTTCACGCGTGCTCAGCACACGGACAGCATCCATTGCAGTGTTCCACACGGAGAGGTCGGGCACGACACCGGCGGCGGCCAGACGCGCTAGCGCCCCGGCCGTGTCACGCAGTGTACCATGTGCCCCATCGAGGGCGACGGCCAGATGTGGCTGGTCGCCAAGAATCTCACTGATCCACGCAGCGCACGCGGCGCGCGGACCCACTTCCACGAACACCCGTACGCCGTCGGCGTAGGCACGTTCCACCGTCGCATCGAACACCGCCGTTGTACGCGCCTGCGCGAGCAGGTTCGCCGCGCACCGGTCCGCCGTAGGTGTGAACGCGGCATTTGAGGCATTCGCGTATAGCCGCGGCGAAGTGATGGTCGTGGTCGGGCGGTGATGCACGGCGTACCAAACGTCAGCGAAGGGCTCGAGCTCAGGGCAGTGCACCACGAGGTCGTGACCGAGGGGCGTTGCCCGTGCGCCGAGTTCGTCCAGCAGAGCGCGGCACGCCGCGGCGGTACCACCGATGACCGCATCCCGCGCATGATGCACGAGTAGCAGCCGTACCACGTCCACCGGCGTCCCAGATTCCGTGGCCACAATGGCCTCGCGCAGCGCGCACACCGGATGCCAGACACGAAACGTGCGCCATTCGGCCGCGTCTTCGCGTCCGAGGCCGCGCGCTGCGCGCAGCGTGCGATGTTCGCCCGCCAGGTGCAGGTCGTACATGCCTGATTCGGTCACCGCGTCGAACAACGTATCGGGGTCGCTCCACGCGCCGCTGGCGAAGAGCGCATTCGTCTCTCCGCTGGACAGGCCGAGACAGGCGTCGGGGCGCATGCCGAGTTGTCCGAGCAGGATCGCCTGTGCCTGCGACGTCAGCGTGGCGAGGGCCAGCTGGTCGATCAGCGACAGCGACGCGCTACCAAGGAGTTGCGGCAGGCGCGCGCTGAGGCGCGGCGCGCGCTGGGCGAGCGCATCGGCAACGGAAGGTACGGCACGCAGCAGTGCGCTTCCGGCACCGGGATATGCCGCCGCTGCGCCCGTGAAGACCCACGCCGCTTCGGCAGCCGGCCCATGACCAAGCCACCACCCGCGTGCGATTTCCCGCGGGAGCATGCCCCGCCCAACGTCATCGGGGATCGATGCCGCGAGTATCTTCGCCTCGAGGTCGCCGGTACCCACGAGGCGCCACTGGCCTGCACCCAACGTTTGGCGTGTGCGCACGGCCTCGCGCAGACTGTCCAGTGAGTCGGCCTGGTACATCGTGACCCGGGGCGCCTCGTCTGCCGTGCCGTGTGGCGCCGAATGGCTTATGCCCCAGCCGTGTACGGTGAGGCGACGTGGGGTCGCCACCCATGGAAGGGCCGGCGCGGATGGGAGCAGAGCATACTGCGCGCACAACGTGCTTACGGCGATGTCGACTAGTTCTCGGGCAATGCCGGTGTCCGCCCAGGGCTGTACGGGCGCCGCCGCAGGCGTCGTCGGGTCGGCCCGCTGCAACTGGGCGAGCGCTGTAGGCAGCCCCGGCAGGTCACTCCGGGCGATCACAAGCAAGGTCACGGCGTCCGCGCGCGTCTCGTCGTCGCCGAAAGCACTGCCGGCGACGTCGACTGCACCGACTACGGCTGCGTCGATCTCCCCGGCTTCGATGGCAGCGGCGGCCGCATCGAGCGCCCAGCGTCCCGACGCTTCCCCGGCGCTGAACACAAGGCCGGGACCGCCGGCGTCGAGCAGGCTGTTGATCCGATTGGCCGGCATGTTGGGCATCGTCCCGATAACACCTGCTGCTTCGAGGGCCGGTACGATCGCGTCGCGCTCGGCGTCGGCCGCCGGACGTCCCAGCCACGCGTCGAGCCGCCAGCGGAACCCGTGCCGAGCACCAGCTGGGTCCATGTCCGCGCCGATGAAGACGCCCACGCGTGCACGGTTGACGTCGGCCAAGGCGGGGGCCACGCGCTGGAGGGATCTGAGCAGTAACAGCTGTTGCGGCAAGGCATGCCGTAAGTCGACGGGGGGGAAGCCCAACCCCTTGAGGCGGAGCGCGAGATCCCCGACCCGGCGGGTGGCCGGCTGGCGTCCGGTCAGCGTGCGAAGGCTTGCATGCACGTCTTGGTCGCTGCCCACCGCCAGATCGCAGGCAAGCACGGCGAGTGTCGGCGACGAGACCGGCGTGTGAACGGATTGGCGCGTCCCATTGGCGCGCTGGGGCGCGAGATCTTCGGCTGCTTCGGGCCCGTCAATAATGGCATGCGCATTGCATCCCCCGAAACCGAACGCATCGATCGCCGCCCGGCGCGGGCGAGTGCCCGCCGACCACGTCGACGAATCCGCATCGAGTCGAAACTGCGTCTGCGCGAGTTCCGTCAGCGGCGCTTCCCGTGCGGCGGCTGGCGCTGCCGGCAACAGAGCATGCTCCAGGGCACCAAGCAGTTTCAGCACGCCGGCGCCGGCGCTGGCGGTGATGAGATGGCCGAGTTGAGCCTTGAGTAGGCCAAGACGTAGTGGCATGTCATCGCCGAATACGGCGCGCAAGCTGCGGAGCTCCTCGCGGTCGCCCACCGGCGTACCCGTCGCGTGACACTCGAGGTAATCGAGGGTCCGGGGATCCAGTCCGGCGGTCGACCACGCGGCACGAATCGCCCGCTGTTGCCCGACGGTCGTCGGGGCTAGCAGCCCGGGGCCGCGCCCATCGTTGCTGAGCCCCACACCGCGAATGACCCCATAAATCCGATCGCCCGCAGTCACGGCATCGTCGAGTCGCTTAAGAGCGAGCACCGTCGCGCCGTACGCGGGCAGCAGCCCATCGGCGAGTCGACTGAGCGGAGACGATCGGCCGGACGGGCTCAAGGCCTGTAATGCGGTGAATCCGACGTGCAAGAACAGATCGTCCGCCGCATTGAGCCCTGCGGCGAGCATTACGTCTGCCCGTCCGGCGTGCAACTGGTCGCATGCCGCCTTGATCGCATACAGGCCAGACGCGCAGGCGGCATCCAGCGCGACGCATGGTCCGAACACGCCCACCGCCGCGGTTGTCCAGCGCAAGGCCCCCGATTGCCCTTCGAGTGCGATGGCTGACGCGGGGGGCATACCGCACCAGTGGCCCGCTGCCGCATCCGCGAATTCCCGGGTGGCGTACCCGAGGCTACCGAGGACCATCCCGGTGCGGCGGCCTCCCGCCAAACCAATTCCGGCCTCACGAAGCGCTTGAGCCGACGCGTGCATCAACCAGCGCCATCCCTCCGGTGCTCGCTGCAACCGCTCCGCCGGGGTCGCATAGGCGCTCGGATCCCACATGGATGCGAAGCCGTCAACGTATCCTCCCCGCGCCGATGCACTGGCTTCAGCATCCGCCGCGCACACTGCGGAAGGCGCCAACCCCCAGCGTTCTGCGGTCGATGGCCCAGTGAGGTCATCGCCCGCCACAACGCGAGGCCAGAGACTGTCGGGATCCAGTGCGCCGGGGAGAACGCATCCCCGGCCAATGATGGCGATTGGGCTCACGTGCCTCATGTATCCTGCGCGTGCATCACGATATCGGTCAGGCGTGCCAGCACGCGCGACCTTGTCTCGTCGAGAAAAGTCGCCGTGGCTCGGCGCCGCAATCCATGCTCTCGCGCAGCGCTCACATGACAAAGCACCGTATCTGTCGCCGGCCATGCGCCCCATTGCTCACAGGAGCCGATGCGCGTTGGCAGCGAGCCCCGACCGTCTTGCACCACGCCCCATACGATGAGTAGCTGCAACGCGCCATCGATGGCAGCCGGGTCGAGTTGCCAGTCCGTTGGCCATCCCATGCCTGTGGCCGTTGCAAGGCGCGCGGTGATTCCTGTGTCGTCACAGGAAATGATTTCCCGGATCACCGCGAACGCTGGGCCATGAAAGAGCGCCGTCTCGTACGGGGCCACGCAAACCGCCGGCATGACTCCCGTGGGCGCGGGCCACACCGGCACGGAAGGGGATGTCGTGGCCGAGCGCTCCACGTCCGCTTGATACGCTGGTCGTCCTGACGGGTGGGTTAGCGTCACCCGCGTCACCGCTGCGTCGGGAGCGGTCAGCCCCACCTGTAATCTCGCCGTCCCGGATGGCATCATCACCCCCTGAAACAGGGTAATGTCGCGCAGGGAGACGTCGGCGCCACGAATACGACGTCCGCTACCCAGAAGCGTGTCCACGGCCATGGCCATCGGGAGGACCACGCGGCCATTGATGGCGTGATCCCTCACCATCGGGAGCCGCGCGACATCGAAGTGCACCGTGTCGGGGCGCGCCACATCGCCATCATCGAGCCCGCACCCAATGATCACCTGTGCGTGTGTACCTCGCTCGATTTCCTCGACCATGGCCTTAGCGCCATGCCCGAGCGGGATCAAGCCGACACCACGAGCCGTGAAATGCCTTGCCAGCGAATCCGTTACCATCCCACCGTCCCAAGGACCCCACGCGATGCTCATCACCCGGCTATGCGGGGCGCGTGCGATCCGTTCTGTCTCCGCCCAGTGATCGAGCATGGCGTTCGCTGCGGCGTAGTCGCTTTGGCCTGCGTTACCACTGTGGGCTGCAACCGACGAGAAGAAACAGAGGACCTCGAGAGGATCATCGGCGCACGCCGTGAGCAACGCCGCCGCGCCGTCGCACTTCGTGCGTATCACCGACGCGAACTGCTCGGCTGTCTTGTCGCCCAGACGCTTGTCCGCGAGGATGCCCGCGGCATGGACCACCCCGGTGATCGGTCCCCACTCCTGACGTACCTCGCGCAGGAGCGCCTGTATCGCCTTGGCATCGGTCACGTCGACGGCCGCGTAGCGGACCGCGCACCCGGAGGCCTCGATGGCTGCGATGTTCGCACGCGCCTCACGCTGGGCGAGGATCTCGCGCGCCTGCCTGGACACGGCGCTCAGGTTCGGTTTGCCCGTCGCACTGGCGACCAAGACACGCTTTAATGCGGCTTCGTCCGCTGCCCCCTGACACGCGAGCGGTTCGTCCGTGAGCGCCGTACGTCCGAGCAAAACGACGCGGCGCATGCCGGCCTTCGCCAGCGCGACACAACACGCGGCGGTGACTCCACGCGCCCCGCCAGAGACGATCCAGGGCCCGGCGGGAACGGGGCGCCGCTCGGCTGTGAAGGGCGCGCCCACTCGCGTCAGGACGGTACGGGTAGCGCCGGCGCGCACCTCGCGCTCACCGCCACCGAATGCCAATTCGTCAGCGATGGCTGTGGCCACCTCGATCGGCGATGGCATCGTCGCATGCGATAGACAGAGGTAGTCGGCTCCCCATTCGCGGCCCGCCGACTTGACGACGCCCGTGGCACCGGCACCGGCGCGAGATCCATCGGTGACGAGCACCATCAGCCGCACGGGCGTGGGGCGACTCGCAAGGGCCGACAGTTCCGCAAAGACCTCGGCTACAGGGTCGACGTCGCCGAACGGCGGCGCGATGACGACGAGGTCGGCTGTCGCCGGCGTCGCGAGGGAGAGGTCGATACCCCGCACCGTCAGCGCCGACGTCAGCGCCATGGCGAGGCGCTCGGACGACTCACCGCCGATGACGGCGATCGTCGAGCAGGACGACAGGCGCGGCGCTGGGCTCCCCGATAACGCCGCAGGGAGCCACTCGACGACACGGCGATCGATGGACGGCGCCGCTGCCCCCGAAACCGGAATCTCGGGGGCAGCGGCTACTGAGGGCCCGCGGGGGAGCCCTCCAACAAGCCGAGCAGATCCTTGACGCGACGGATCTTTGCTGGATCCGCCGACTGCGCGTCGAGCCCAGCAACCTTGTCAGCCAGTGCCGCAAGAATCTCGACCCGCTTGATGGAGTCGATGCCGAGGTCGGCCTCGAGCTCCATGTCGGGAGCGAGGGCTTCAATCGGGTACCCCGTGCTTGCTGCAATGACTCTGAGCACGACGTCCGCCGTCGCTGCTGCATGCGTGGGAACGGGGGCCTCTGCCGAATGTGCCGTCGTTGCGGACTGACGGACGACGGTAGGCGCCGCCGCGGCGTTTGGCCCCGAGGGAGCCGGCGTCGAGGCAACCGGTGCCGGCTCCAGATTTGGCTGTGGTGTGACCGTTGGGGCCGGAGCGGTAACCGGAGCGGTAAGCGCAGGCGCCGTCCCCGGCAGCATCCGCATGACCGGTTGCGCCGTCAGCGCGGGGACGCCCTCCGCACCTCCGCCCATCCCACGCAGGGTCATGGCAAACGACTCGAGGATCGCTTGCTGGGTGAGGCGCTGCGCCTCGAGGATCT
>NZ_JBIJAW010000352.1:0-3368 GCF_044345575.1 Gemmatimonas sp. | reverse complement strand
TGGGTTGGAGCACCGGGCGGCCGCTGTCCGCCACGCTTTGCCAGTTGTCGAGGTAGTACAGCATGGCCGGGCTCTTGGCGACGGCACCGAGCAGCGTCCGGAAATCGCCCATCGCGTGCTGTCTGATGGTGCGATCGAAGTCGTTGAGGAAATACCGGGTGATGTTCTTCCCGGCGAACACGTTGAAGTGGTTCTCCCAGAAGTCCACGAGGACTTCCTCGAGCTGCCGTTCGGATACGACGGCGCGCGCCACCCGGCTCGACGCCAGTTCGCCGAGTGCCCGGGCGCCCTCACGGGCCTGCTGGCGGAGCTGCATCGAATCCTGTGCGGACAGCGCTCCGCCGCCTCGGCGAGCGGCCTGCGCGAGCGCGACGCCTGGTGGCGGGTACTCCTGCAGGAGCTGATCGGCTGAGTACGACAGCGTCCGGTACTGACGGAGGAGTGGCTCGACCGACGGATCGGCCACGCGCTCCGGCCGGAGTTGCTGGGCGACCCACGCGTCCACCCCCATCTGCCGCACCGTGGCCACGTCCTGTGGCCGCGGGCCGAACGCGAGTCGGTTCAGCACATGCTGCACCTGCTGATCGGCCGTCTGCTCGCGCGCGCCATCGATCTGCATCGATCCCATGGCACCGCTTCGCGCGCCAATACCCGCGCTGGTGCCCGCGCACGCGCCCGTCATCACCGCTCCAATCCCCACGGTGACCAGGAGCACCGTGGGTCTCATGGTCCGGCGGGCGATGTGCCCCAATGGCATGCGAACTCTCCGAGGAAGTCGTTCGTTTGGACGCCATGACAGCGGCGCCGTTAATCCGAGCGTCGGGCGGGCGCTCCCGTGATATATCTTCCGTCTATGGCCCATTCCGCTACGTCGGGACGTTTCGACCGCTTGCTCGACGCCGCTTTTGCGACCGGTACGCTGGCGACCATCGCCACGGGCGGCGCGTTGCTCGGGCTTGGGTGGCGTGAGGGCGAGGCCGGACGGGTCTTTCGTCTCGCCGGCCGCGGCCTGCTCGAGCGTCTCGGTGTTGTGTCCTCGGCGGCACCATTGACGTCGGTGGCCCTCGGGTATCTGCATCATCTGGCCGTCGCGACCGCCTGGGGTATCCTGCTGGGCCTCATCGTGCTGCCACTGCGTGGCCTCGCGCGTGTCGTGGCCGCGCTCGCCGCTGCGGCTGGCTACGCCATGCTCGCCGGAACCTGGCTCCCTGCGCCGCTGCGTATCGGGTATGCAGTGACGTCAACCATACCCGGTGCTGTTCCCATCGGAGCAGCGCTCGCGCTTGCGCTGCTCGGCGGCATCTGGATGCACGCCGCCGACCGGGACGACTGAGCGTACGGCCCGGAGTTGTAACGGTTCCGCATCCGGACACCCCGTGCGGAACACCACGGGCACTCTTCATGCGCCCGGCGCGTTGCCCAATACCGGCTGGAACGTCCTCCACTCGTGGACGGCGCACGTGACGAAGCGGGCCCCACCGGTCCTTTCAGGACATTCGATGATGTAGGAGGAACACCATGGACGTCCTCGTTCGACTCGAGGCTCGTCCGAGCGATTCGCCGGTACTCGCGCACGTGAATTCCATTCCCGTGCTCCCGTTCGGCACTCGTTCGCGCCGTGAAGTAGTCACGCTGTATGGCGAGGCCGACGCGCAATCGCTCGCGCTGGCGCTGGCCGCCACCTTCGAAAGTGAGCGGATGGAAGCATCCACCGCGAGTGTCGTCCGGCACCTCGGTGTCTGGCCCGACCGCGGGGCCGTCGGTGACTCGGCTTGGCGCGATGGCGCCACGGGCCGCCTCGTCACGCAGGACCTCGATATCCCCCTCGATACGCTCGAAGCGCGCGCGACCGAACTCCTCGGAGCCTGCGGGCCGACGTTGCGACGGGTGGCCGCCGGTCTGGCAATGCCCGATTGGCCAGAAGGGACCGAACGCGCGCTCACCTTCTCGCTCGCCAGCGGGACCGGCGGTGCGAGTGGCGGCAGCGCTGGCGGATCGCTCGACGATGACGCCGGCGTGGAAAGCTGGCTCGACTCGCTCCGGCAGGCGGATGCGTACTCGTACGATGCCACGGAGGCCGACTGAACCCTGTTCTGTCAGATTCGTAGCAAGAAAGCGGGCGGTTCACCGAATTGGTGGCCGCCCGCTTTGTATTCCCCACCCTCTCGCGCGCTCCAACGCTGAGCGTCCCCTACACGCCGCGAATCCGCGGCTACGAAACGGTGCTCCCCGACAGCTAGTAGATGTTCGCCCACGCGCGTCCCTTCACGCGCGTGGGCGACCCGAGTGCGCTCAACGCACGATCGATGGCGCACCGCGAATACATCAGCGTACCGTTGCCACGCACGCGCGTTTCCGAGCGGTCGGCATTGCGTGACATCACGGACCCGTACAGCGACATGTTCCCCTCGGCCTCGAATTCGTCACGCACGAGGACGAGGCCGTTGAACTGGAAATTGCCGCGGATCCGCAGACGGCCATCGACAATGAGGATGCCCTGTCCACGCCCGGTCTCGAGATCGAGATCTCCCGGGGAGTAGATGATCGGGAAGTAGCTCGTGCACCCGGCCACCGTGCCGCCGCCGCGCCGTGGTTCTCCCCAGTTGCTTATCGAAGCGGTGCAGGTGGTGCTGCTGCCGCTGGGCGTGGGGTTGACATTGCCCGTGATACGGATGTTCGCCCGCGCGATGAGTGACGCCCACGTTTCGGTACCGAACGTGTCGTAGCTTCGGGGGTCGGCGGCCCTGGGATCGGCGTAGGTACCGCCGATCGCCTGCGAGGCCGGCTTCTGTACGGAGACTCTCGCTGCCGAATTGTACGACAGGGCGAAGGTGTCGCGCGCGGGTGTGCTGCAGTCCGTCCAGCCGGGGGGCGTGGTGTTGCGACCGCTTACGGTGGGTGAGCCCTGAATGTCGACATCACCGTACGTCATGAGGATGCCCCCGGGTTGAATCACCGGTGAGCGGAAGTTCACCACCATGCTCACTTCGCGCTGCGCTTCCATCAGGCCGTTGCCGATGCCGGCGCGGCCCACCGACACGACGTTGAAGTCGGTGCTCGAGAGCCGCTGCACGCGTACGATCGCGGTGTCTCCCAGATCAACCCCCACCGCCAGCGAATCGATTGCCCCCACAGCCATGCTCTGCCGTTCCGACCGCCAGCTCGAGAGCTGTTGATTGAGGGCGAACTCCGCGACCGTGAGGGCGCGCTGCTGGATCTGGGCGGCCCGCGACGAACGCGATTCCTGCAAGGCGCTCATCATCGAAGCGGAGCCCAGCACGGCCAGCACTACCATGGCCACCAACACCAGCAGCAACGCCGAACCACGGCGTTCGCGCGTGAGGCGTCGGATCGACACGCGTACCATT